>NZ_CP029822.1:3024984-3337477 GCF_003991975.1 Entomomonas moraniae | reverse complement strand
AAACCCTCCTTTTTCCTGCCTGAATGATAAACAGTTTTATAGACACATTTATAATGCGCAATTTAATTATATAATTATAAACCTTTATAACTGAATTAACTAAGCGTTTTATTATAAATAGATATTTATCACGAGATAACTATATCAACTCTTTGAATTTACTTTTATAATAAGCCCAATAAAGACACTATTAGAATATCTAATACAGATCTAAAGCTAGGAGATAACAATGCGCAAGACGCTTATTCCACTATTACTTGTGGCATTACCTTTAGCGGCACAAACAGTGTATAGCTATAAGGACAGTAACGGAAATACTGTATTTACTGAACAGCCGCCATCTAATGTCAATGCGGAACCAGTAAAGCTTCCCTCTAATACACAAAATGTTGCCGTTGAAACAACGACATCATCACAAGCAGCACCACAAAAAAAAGCACCTAAAGCACAACAGCCAATCATTACGCATGTTACTATTACAGGGCTTCCTAAAGATGATGGCTCACTTCGTGCTAACGATGGGACATTTACTGTCTCTGTTCAAATACAATCAACAGGCCCATCTCTTCCTAGCTACACGTACCAAATAATTTTTGATGGACAACCTTATGGTGCGCCTCAAAGCAGTAATAGTTTTACATTTACCGATGTTGATCGTGGGACACATACCATGCAAGCAAACGTATTTAATAATGGAATGTTGATTGCAAACAGCGCTGTTGAAACATTTACAGTGCAACGAGTAGCCAGTCAACGATGGAAAATCCAACCCAGATAAACTAGGAATATAATGAAATTAATATCACTCACACTATTATTAACTTGTGTAACAACGTTATATGCACAAGTTTATACTTATGTTGATAAAAATGGTAATACGATATACACGGATAATCCTCCAGAACAACAAGAAACTAGAAAACTAGATATTCAATTAACGCAACCTGTGCAACAGGCACAACAAGAGCAACAAGAGAATCAGCAAGAACAAACAGCGGCTAATGAAACAAAAACTGTTCGCTTGTCCCCCGACACAATGGCGCAGCCTACATCCAATGATGCCATAAATACGATGCCTGCCAGCATAAATGACTCTATCAATCAAGAAACCACAAGTTATCAACATATTGATATTATAAAACCCGCGAATGAAGAGACAATAAGAAACTCGGGCGGACAACTCACAATTGAAGTAAAGTCCGAACCTACTCTTGCATCAAACCACCTCTATCGTTTTTTAATTGATGGCAATGTAATTGCCGAAACGACATCAAAAACTTACAATGTTTCTAACTTAGAGCGTGGTGAACACAAGTTAATTGTTGAGATTATTAATGCTTCAGATAAACAAACAATAACCCGTTCACAAGAACGTGTATTCTTTATTAAACAAACAACATTGGCTGAAAAAAAACGTATTAATCCTTGTTTAATCAGGGAGTATGGTATTAGACCCGAGTGTCCGCTTAAGGATAAACCTAAACCACAACCAAGAAACCTCCTCTTAAAGATTACAGACCTGACAGGAGTTACTAAGCCTAAAGAGGAATAATTAACGTTACTTCTAAAGAAACTAAATAATACGATAATCTTAAAGTATGGATTATCGTATATTTACCACTTGTTAAAATAACAACTATAGTCTTACAATCCAATCGTAGCATCCGTGCTTTAAAATTCAAAAATCATGGTAGACTTAACCAAATTTCTGAGGGGATATATGATGAAAAAGACACTACTAGTCGCTGCTTTAACCTGTTGCTTATTCACAACACCACACTTATTCGCCCAACAAGCTACCGATAGCAACTTTATTGAAGTCAATAAATTAAAATATGGCACTGAGTTGATTGCTGTTGGAAACATCAATGTTAGTCTATCAGAAACAATTTCTCTTAAACCTGATACGGTTGAGTTTTCAATTAGCTACCTAACAGAAGGAAAAACGCCTACCGAAGCGTCAGATACAAATACAAAAAATATGAAAGCGTTGATGACCTATTTACAGCAGCTAAATATTAAAGAACAAGATATAACTACCGTTGGTTATAAAAACTATGAGCAATTGTCTCCAGAACCTATAACCTCTCCAGCTAATCAAAAGTACCAAACGCTCATTACCATTCAAGCCAAAATTCCTAGCGACCAACTTTATGCGGTAATTAAAACGCTTGATCAGCAAGGTATTAACAACTTAGATAAAGTTAAAGATACCGATAACACCTATAGTTTTGCTATTAAACAAGTTGCAGACAACGCGGATACAACAAAACAACAGGCAGAAAAGAAATACCAACTCATCGCCGAACAACTTAAAGCACAAGGCATTAATCAACTCATTATTGATAAGTACAA
Organism: Entomomonas moraniae; assembly: GCF_003991975.1. Classification (NCBI taxonomy): domain Bacteria; kingdom Pseudomonadati; phylum Pseudomonadota; class Gammaproteobacteria; order Pseudomonadales; family Pseudomonadaceae; genus Entomomonas; species Entomomonas moraniae. The sequence goes on along the minus strand of NZ_CP029822.1, from coordinate 3,335,122 downwards.
TAATCAACCTGTTAGTCAATCAACGAATAATATAAAAACTTATTATGTTGAGAATACCATTAAAATTAATACTAAGCAGTTTGATCAACTAGGTAAAATTATTGCAAAAGCAGAAGAGTTAAAAATGACAATCAACAATGATTTTCAGTACAGTGTATCTGACAATACTAAAAATAAAGCCATTGCAGACGCTGAAACAAAACTCTTAGCAAAACTACAAGAAAAGGCACGTCGATCACTTAGCAGTGCAGACTATCAACTAGGTGCACCACAAAACTTAAGTGTATTCAATACAGAAATTAACGCCCCTATTTATCCTATAAATAGGTATGCTAAAAACGATGGCATAATGCTCGGCGCTGTAGCAAACTCTCCAGAACAAATAAGCATCCAACCTCCCTCTCAATATGACTTAACCGTCACGATGAATGGAAACTTCGATATTTTGAAAAAAATATCTAAATAAACAAGATAAAAAAAAAGGCGTTTTATCAAAACGCCTTTTTAAATTACACGGCAACAGCAGCCTTAATATGGGGATGCGCTTGATAGTTTTGCAACTCAAAATCTTCAAAGTTAAAGTCAAAAATGCTTTTAACAGCAGGATTAATTTTCATGGTTGGTAATGAATAAGGTTCACGAGTTAACTGTAAATCAGCCTGCTCTAGATGATTGCTATAAAGATGACAATCCCCTCCCGTCCACACAAAATCACCTAGTGCTAAGTCACATACCTGAGCGATCATCATCGTTAATAAAGCATAACTGGCAATATTAAAAGGGACGCCCAAGAAAATATCAGCCGAACGCTGATAAAGCTGGCAAGACAACTTGCCATTAGCCACATAAAACTGAAATAAAGCATGGCAAGGCGGTAATGCCATTTCATCAACCAATGCAGGATTCCAAGCTGAGACAATCAATCGACGCGAGTCAGGATTTTTCTTAATCATCGCCATGAGTTGACTAATTTGATCAATATGTCGACCATCAGGGGCAGGCCAAGAACGCCATTGATAACCATAGACAGGACCTAAGTTACCTTGCTCATCAGCCCACTCATCCCAAATCCTAACACCATTTTCCTTTAGGTACGCAATATTAGTATCGCCGTTCAAAAACCAAAGTAACTCATGAATAATCGATTTTAAATGGCATTTTTTTGTTGTCACAAGGGGAAAGCCCTCTTCCAAATTAAACCGCATTTGATAGCCAAATACACTATAGGTACCTGTTCCTGTTCGGTCTTCTTTAAAAACGCCTTGTTCACGTACATGTCGCATTAAATCGAGATATTGTTTCATGATAAACCTTTATGCATTACTATTAACTATGGGTGTTTTTTTATTATAAGCAACAATTAGCAGCGCTAAACCTATGATAATCATTGGTAAGCAAAGAACCTGCCCCATTGTTAACCAACCAAAAGCTAAATAGCCTAATTGTGGGTCAGGTAATCTAACAAACTCCACGACAAAGCGGAAAATACCATACCACAATAAGAACATACCAGAGACAGCCATAGCAGGACGTGGTTTCCTTGAGAAAAACCAAACGATCAAGAAAAGCACTAAACCTTCTAAGAAACACTGATAGAGTTGTGAGGGGTAACGTACTAAATGCATTGGATCCTGCGGAAAAATCATACCTAACCATTCATGATCCGGGCTTGTTGGCTTACCTAAAAGTTCACCATTAATAAAATTACCCAATCTTCCCAAGCCTAGCCCTATAGGAGCTAGAGGAGCCACAAAGTCAGCTAAAGAAAAAAACGTTCTCTTGCGGCGTTTTGCAAATACCCAAATACCTACTATAACACCCAACATCCCGCCATGAAATGACATACCACCATTCCATATTTGAAATATTCTTAAAGGATTTTCAGCATACACAGGAAGATCATAAAACAAGACATAGCCAAGACGCCCACCTAAAATCACACCTAATGCGCAATAAAAAACCAAATCTGATAGATCATCCTTTGACAAGGCTGGTTGAACACGAGGCAATCGGCTACGCCCTAAAAACCAAGCGATAGCAATACCAAAAATATACATCAGTCCATACCAATGGATAGCAATTGGCCCAATACTGATAGCGACTGGGTCAATAGCAGGATATTTCAACATAAATTTCCCTTAATAATTACAATGGGGTAAAGAAACTACAACCAACAATTAATAAAAAAATAGCAAACATTCTACGCAATAACTCTGGCGATAATCGGTAGGCTAGTTTTGCACCTATGCGCGAAAATACCATACTTGTAACACTAATACCAATCAAAGCTGGTAAATAAATGTATCCAATACTCCAAGCAGGCAAGCCGTCTACGCCCCAACCAAACCACATATAAGAGAGGGTTCCGGCCAACGCAATCGGTAAACCACAAGCAGCGGAAACGCCTACTGCACGCTGCATAGGTACGCTGCAAAAAGCCAAAAAAGGCACCGTTAATGAACCACCACCAATACCAAAGATAGCAGAAGCCCACCCTACCACCATGCCGACAGTCGAAAGACCAAACTTTCCGGGAAGTTTTTTAGATGCCTTAGGTTTTAAATTAAACCCTAACTGTATGGACATCAAAATAACAAAACAACCAATAATAATTTTTAACGTAGCACCTTGTAATAGACTCGCTGTAAAACCTCCTAACACACTGCCCAATATAATACCTAAGGCTAGCCAACGCACTATATTCCAATCAATACTCCCCTTACTATTATGCGTTTGCGCCGAACTCATAGAGGTAAAAATAATTGTTGCTAAAGAGGTTCCTATTGCCAAGTGAGTAGCGACATTTTCTGAAAGGTTTAAAAACGTAAAACTAAACATCAATGCAGGTACAACAATCAACCCACCACCCACACCAAAAAGACCAGCCAATACACCTGCTCCAGCGCCTAGAAGCAGATAGGCTAATAAAATAGTTAGAGACACACAGTACTCCTGGTATTAATAATCAATCCAGTATTATATTTTAATATTATATTGAAGTATAATAGAAGATCATAACGGTATCTTATATACTAATTAATGAAATAATATGCTTGTTTTCTAAATAACAGACTAAGGAGATGTATAATGACAAAATTTATTTTCCTATTATGTTTCGGACTATTCTTTGTAACGTTTGGTTATGCTAATAATTGCCCAGAAATAAAAGACCAAATTGCTGAAAAAATTAAGGCCAATGGAGTAGCTGAGTTTTCCCTACAAGATGTCGATAAAGGCACAACACTAAAAGACAATCAAAAAATAGTCGGTGTATGTGGTGGTGGTACAAAAGATATTGTCTACCAACGTGGAGCATCTCAAGAAAACTCACAAGATAAAAGTATTAGTATTTATTCAAATAAATAGCAGTACTTATATATAAATGATGATTTATTATTTTCCTTTTCTCATTTAAACTGTAACACGTTAATTTTCTTTGAGTTAAGGGAATAGGTAATGCTTGATATTGATCATGTTTATAAAAGTAAATATTATGATTATATAAATGCGGGTTCATTGTCATCTGCACGTATTATATGCCCTATTGTTACACAATGGTTCACTCCTGAATCACTCATAGACATAGGCTGTGGTGCAGGGGCTTGGTGTAGTATTTGGAAATCATCAGTTCCAGATGTTACAGGAGTAGACGGAAGTTATGTGCAAACGACTAGTCTATTGATTGAGCCAACGTCTTTTATTCGTCAAGACCTCTCTCAAGCATTCATTTTAGGAAAGAGATTTAGCATTGCCACATCATTTGAAGTAGCAGAACATATTCCAGAATCTAAAGCAGATATTTTTATCAATAACCTTACGCAGTGTAGTGAGGTTATTTTATTTTCAGCGGCTCCACCAGGTCAAGGAGGCGAATTTCATGTTAATGAACAACCTTTACAATATTGGAGAGAGAAATTCGCTGCGCTTGGTTATGAATGTTTTGATCCGCTCAGAAGCAAAATACAGAAAAATAAGGATGTAGAGCCTTGGTATAGGTACAATATGCTACTTTATGTCAAAGAGACCTCTATCAATCGATTACCACAAGAAGTATTGTTAACTCATATAAAAACAGAACATCCTATTCCAGACTTTTCGCCCTTGACATGGCGCGTACGTAATAAAATCTTATTTCATATGCCCGAATGTATAAAAGCATTATTAGTTAAAACGAAACATATATATCAAAGAAAACGCAGTACTAAATAATTAAATTATTGTTCAGATTTATAACATTATTTTTCTTTAATATTAGAAGTTTCATCAATAAAAAACTTGGGGCGCTTTTTAACTTCGTTATAAATTTTTCCGATATACTCTCCAATAACCCCCAAAGCCATAATCTGAATACCACCAAAAAATGAAATAATTACAATAATAGATGACCATCCTTGTATGGTATTTCCCAGTATCTTTTCGATAATTGTGTAAATGATAGCAACAACCGAGAGCAAGAAAACAAATAAACCCAATATTGTTATTAGCCTCAATGGCTTAACTGATAATGATGTAATACCTTCTATGGCCAATGCCAGTGACTTTTTAAATGGATACTTAGTGACTCCCGCTGCTCGCTCATGCCTTTCGTAGTAAACCTCAATAGTACGAAATCCGAGCATAGGTACTAACCCCCTTAAATAAACATTTTCTTCTTGATACTGCAATAAGCTTTCCCTCGCTCTTCTACTTAATAAACGAAAATCAGCATGATTATGGATCTGTTCAACTCCCAATTTGGCCATTAATTTATAAAAACTCTCGGCCATTGTTCTTTTCCAAAAGTTATCCGTTTCTCTAGAGTTACGAACCCCATAAACAATATCATATCCTATCAAATACTTATCAACCATTTGCTCAATCACGAAAGGATCGTCCTGTAAATCAGCATCAATCGTTACAACCATATCAGCATCTGCGTTTGTTATACCTGCAATCAATGCTATTTGATGCCCCTTATTATGAGCTAACTTTAATCCTCGTATATTTAAATTAAAAGTTCCAGCCTCCACAATTAAGGACCAAGTATTATCTTGACTACCATCATCAACAAATAAAATGTAACTTGATTCACTTATTTTTTTACTTACAATTAAATGTTTAAGAATACTACTCAATTTTTCCAGAGAAATAGGAAATACTTCTCGCTCATTATAACAAGGCACAACAATTGCTAGTGTTTGAGGTTCAGTATTCATTTCATTACCCAAAATTTATTCATAGAAAAAACAAGTAATGTATAAAAAACATTACCTATAATTTGAGCTATATATTTAGCACCCGGTTGATAAAAAAGCGTTAGATATATTAATAACACATTGATAATATAAGCAACGCCAATAGATATAAAAAATTTTAATGCTCTTTTGCGAGAATAATTTTTTTTAAAGGTAAGCTTACTATTTAGCACATAGCTCACAACACATCCAATCAAATAGACTAACAAATTAGCAACATAAATAGACATACCTAGCCATATAAGCAATAAACTTGTCAGCAAACCACCAACTGTAATTACAGCACCAACAAGACAGTAACTAATAAATTGGCTATTTAACTTTGGATCGAATAGCATATTGTTAGACTATTTCTCTAGGTTATAAACAGACCAAGTCTCATTTTTATAAATGATTTTATGGCTACAGGTAGATTTTTGCATCAATTGCTCATGTGATTCACATACTTTCTGACTACATTGAACAAATAAAACTTCATACTTATCACAATATTTGAATTTAATAAAAGTCTTTGGATACCACGCGAAGCCTAGCAATGCTTCTGGTATATGTCCTGACTTATAGCGTATAATTTGTGGCGAAAACCAAGCGAAATTAAAATCAACCCACCCTTCTTTTTTTGCTTGATACCACGAAGGAAAATAAATATATACGCCGCCTTGGCGCAGACTACCACGTGGATCATAAACCAGACCTAACATTCGTTTATGGCTTGGTATCTTGTTAAGAGCATCACTAAAATCCTTAGTTTCTCTATTAAAATTGACTAAATCAATCATAGGTAAAGATAACAATAAAAGAGATAGACAACACCAAATAAAATATAAAACTTTCTGCGTGCTCAACAAATTAACACTTCTACTCTCAAATAATAAAATATAAAAGGGAAATAAAAATATCGAAAATCGTTGTTGAACAAATGCTGTTCTTACCACTTGCTCTGGGAGGGCAAACCAAATAACCAGAAATATAACAAAAGGAACATATTTTTTATAATCTTTTGATAATTTCAACCCTAAAACAAAAGGTAATATAATTAGCATAATACTAACTATTTCTAATGGAAAAAGATTATTTTTCTCTATACTCCAAGGGTACAGAAAAATTGAATATAGCCTATTTTCAAAAACACCATACGATGCTCCAGCATAGTAAAGGTCATTGTATTTACCTAACTCATTTGAAGCATAAAATGCTGAGGTAAAAAAGAAAAGCGGTATAAATAAAAACAACAGATAGAAAGGTGTTAATTGCTTAAGCTTTTGTCTAATAAAGAATTGGTTATTATTCACAATTGTCATAGATGATGCAATCAGACAGAAGAACAAAAAAACTAGCATATGGGAAAAATATAACAGTACGCCACATAAAATTACAAATATAAAATACTTTTTATGCCCAGTTTTGATTAACTTTAAATTCTGTATAACTAATAAAACGCCTACTGGAATTGCCAGTAAAAATGTTAAAAATCCCCAAGTATAAGCAAATCCAAAAAAGCTTGGCAATAAAACCCAATCTAAAATATTGGTATTTTTTGATGACATCATTCTTCTTAATATTGAAAAAGAAATAATAAATGATAAAAAAGTTAAGCCTACAACGGTATTGACCGCATAATTAATGGGGAACACTAATGACAACAACGCAGCCATACCATAGGCAGTCCAATAAGTTGTCAAATAATTAAGCTCTATATCATCAAACCATGGTGCAGAAGTTTCATTTAACAGAAATGATTTGAGTGTGCTGACTTGCCCTGCATGCTGGGGGAGGTCAATCATTGGTAAAAAATTAGAAGTACTGAGTAATAGGGCTATAAAAATAACGATTAAATAAAAGACTACTCTTTCTATTTTCGCCATCTTATCAGAAAAATTACTTATAACGCTCATATGCGCTCCTTGCCAAGACAACCCCTATAGCAAAGCCACTTAACGTGGCATTTGTATTAGCCTGCGACTAATATCCTAATAGCATCAAGTCTTAAGGTTGCTTTATCTAAATACTCACAACCAAGCGTCTTATACTCTTCTAGAATAGCCAATTCATTATCGCGTACATTAGGGTTCACTGCCTTTAATGCAACAAGACGAGCAAGTTCTTCATCCATTTCAGCGACAAAGCGTTGTTTTGCTTCTGCTACTTTCTCTTGATAAACCGTCTGCATTTTTTGTTCAGCTATCAGCACTTGCTTTTCGAGCATTGTACGTTGTGCTTTAACAAATTTAACAGCACTGCCACGTGGTACTTTTTCAAGTTGTTTATTCAGTGTTTCAAAAGAAACTTTATCCGCTAGGTTGTTACCTTTAGCATCTAACAAACAACGCAAGGCTTCTTTGGGTAGATAGCGTACAAGTTGTAATGCTTTAGGTGCAATGACTTCTGCAATAAAAACAAACTCAATTAAGACTGTCCCTGTTTTAAGCGCCTTATTTTTAATAACAGCAACAGCTGTATTACCCATGGAGCCTGAAATAACTAAGTCCATTCCACCTTGTAACATGGGATGCTCCCATGTAATAAACTGCATATCTTCACGGGACAAAGCCAATGATCGATCATAGGTAATGGTTACACCTTCTTCATCGCCTAATGGAAACCCTGAGTCTAGCATTTTCTCACCGGGACGAAGAACAAAAGCATTATCCGAATGATCTTCTACATCAATACCAAAGGCATCAAATAATTGCTCCGCATACATTGGTAAATCGTATTGGTCATCTTGCTCTGCAATAGCTTCTACAATCTCATTACCTTCACTTCCACCGCTAGAGTTTAACTCAAGTAGGCGATCACGTCCTTTTTGCATTTCAGCTTCAAGCTCTAAACGTAGCTGCTTTGCTGTTTCTACGAGTTTAGACCACTCTTTTTGATCGGTTCCCTCTAAGTGTTCACGCAGTTGCTTTCTAAACTGTGTTTGTAATGCACTGCCAGCGGGGCATGTATTAACAAATGCATTTAACGCAAGATCATACCACTCAAATAAACGCTCTTGCGCTGTACCCTGAATATAAGGCACATGAATTTGAATATCATTTTGTTGACCTATACGGTCCAAACGTCCAATACGCTGTTCTAATAAATCTGGGTGGGGTGGTAAATCAAATAAAACAAGATGGTGTGCAAACTGGAAGTTACGTCCTTCACTCCCAATTTCAGAACACACTAATAACTGTGCACCTTCTTCATCACTAAAATAAGCAGCAGCACGGTCGCGTTCAATAATAGTCATCCCTTCATGGAATACTGCTGCCGCTATACCTTCTCTTACTCTTAGTGCTTCCTCAAGATCAATAACTGTCTCCGCATGGGCACAAATAACCAATACCTTGGTATGCTTTAACATTTTAAGGGTACTAATTAACCAGTCTACTCGGGAGTCAAAATGCCACCAACGTTCGCTGTCTGTTTCAAGTTGATGATCTATATAGTCGATCTCTGGGGTAAGGATAGGTCGCTCATCTCGGGGAATTTGTAAATACTGTTCTGGGTTAGGTAATGCATAGTGGTGTAGTATACGAATTGGAAAACCATGAACAGCCGCACGGGTATTACGGAATAATAAACGTCCTGTACCATGGCGATCCAGCAGTTCCCTTATCAATCTTGCACAAGCGTCTTCATCACTTTTTGCAGCAGCATCTAATAACGCTTTTTCAGCTTGCTTACCTAAAAAACTTTCTATGGTTTTACGGCTTTCTTTAGACAGTTTTTGCTTATCTAATAACTCTTGTACTGCTTCAGCCACAGGCTGATAATGTTTACTTTCTTCTCTAAAGGCTTCTAAGCTATGAAAACGATTAGGGTCAAGCAATCTTAGCCTTGCAAAATGGCTATCAATACCTAACTGCTCTGGGGTTGCCGTTAATAGTAAAACACTAGGTGTTGACTCAGCAAGTTGCTCAACCAATGTATATTCAGGGCTAACGTAATCAGGTACCCAAACTAAGTGATGCGCCTCATCAACCACTAGCATGTCCCAACCTGCTGCAAATAAAGCATCTTGGACACGTTCATCACTCACTAACCAATCAAGTGCTACCAAAACTAGTTGGCTATCCTCAAAAGGATTAGCATCAGTAATTTGGGCATAACGTTCTGCATCAAATAATGTCACCTCTAAATTGAAACGGCGACGCATTTCAACTAACCATTGGTGCTGTAGATTTTCTGGAACAATAATGAGTACTCGTAAGGCTCGGCCAGACAAAACTTGCCGATGAATAATAAGCCCTGCCTCAATCGTTTTACCCAAGCCTACTTCATCAGCTAATAACACTCTCGGGGCTATACGATCAGCTACTTCTCTTGCAATATGCATCTGGTGAGCAATAGGTTGTACACGTGCACCGGATAAGCCTAATAATTTAGACTGTTGTAATTGGCTCATGTGTTCAAAGGTGTGATAACGTAGAGAGAACCATGATAAAGAATCTACTTGCCCTGCAAATAAACGATCACTGGCCGAGCGAAACTGAATAAAATTAGATAACTGCGTTTCAGAAATAGTGCGTTTTTTATTTTGTTCATCAAGCCCCATATAGACAAGTAAGCCGTCAATTTCCATGACCTCATCCACAGTCACTTGCCAACCATCAATATGGGTAATTTTATCGCCAATCGAGTACTGCACGCGGGTTAAGGATGCATTATTAGCGGAATATTGCCTTGTCTCACCAGTTGCTGGAAATAAAATGGTTAGTAATCGTCCTTCTTGCGAAATGATTGTCCCTAACCCAAGCTCAGCTTCGCTGTCACTAATCCAACGCTGCCCTGGAAGATATTGCATAAAAACCTCGTTACTAAAAAATTTGCGGCATATTTTAAATGATTTAAAAAAAATTGTTATGAACAATAGTCACTAATTTTATAAAAAAATCGATTATTTAGAAAAATGACTTATGGATTTTAACGAATCAACATATAATAGGGCGTTCTAACAAATTCATTATTCAATATCATTTGGGCTTCTTTATTGAAACTCAACCATCATTATTTAGTTTTAACTCTGTTATTGAGGTTACCATGTCACACTCTCCTGCTCCTAAAGTTGGCTTTATCAGCCTAGGATGCCCAAAAGCCACTGTTGATTCAGAACGTATTCTGACTCAACTACGTATGGAGGGCTATCAAATTGTCCCCTCTTATGATGAAGCAGATGTGGTTGTGGTCAATACGTGTGGCTTTATTGACAGTGCAAAAGCTGAATCACTTGATGCCATCGGCGAAGCTTTGGCAGAAAATGGTCGAGTCATTGTCACAGGTTGCATGGGGGTTACAGAAGGGGCAATACGTGATGTACACCCTAGTGTTCTTGCTGTCACAGGCCCTCAACAATATGAGCAAGTTGTACAAGCAGTGCATGAGGTAGTTCCTCCGAAAAAAGATCATAACCCGCACATTGATTTAGTCCCACCTCAAGGGGTGAAATTAACACCACGCCACTATGCTTACCTTAAAATATCAGAAGGCTGTAATCATAGCTGTAGCTTCTGTATTATTCCCTCACTCCGCGGCAAACTGGTTAGTCGCCCTGTGAATGAAGTATTAGAAGAAGCAGAACGCTTAGTTAAAGCAGGAGTTAAAGAACTATTAGTCATCTCCCAAGATACTAGCGCCTACGGTGTTGACTTAAAATATAAAACAAGCTTCTGGAATGGTCAGCCTGTCAAAACTAAAATGGTCGATTTATGTGAAGCGTTGAGTCAATTGGGCATATGGGTTAGATTACATTATGTATACCCCTACCCTAATGTGGATGATGTCATTCCTTTAATGGCTGCTGGCAAAATACTCCCCTACTTAGATATACCTTTCCAACACGCCAGCCCTAACGTTTTAAAAGCAATGAAACGACCTGCTTTTGAAGATAAAACCTTGGCACGTATCAAGAAATGGCGTGAACAATGTTCTGAGTTGGTTATCCGCTCTACCTTTATTGTCGGATTCCCTGGTGAAACAGAGGAAGATTTTCAATATTTACTGGACTGGTTAACTGAAGCACAACTTGACCGTGTAGGTTGTTTCCAGTATTCAGCTGTCGATGGTGCGCCCGCTAATGAGTTAGCCGATCACGTTCCTGAAGAAGTTAAGCAAGAACGTTGGGAACGTTTTATGGCCCACCAACAAGCTATCTCTGCCGCACGCTTACAACAACGTATAGGCCAAGAAATGCTAGTATTGGTTGATGAAATTGATGATAAAGGCACTGTTGCCCGCTCCATTGCTGATGCTCCTGAGATAGATGGTTTGGTTTATATTGATGCTGATCACTTACAACCTGGCGATCAAGTGAAGGTGCGCATTACTGATGCCGATGAATATGACCTTTGGGCTGAGCTAATAGAGTAAATTGGATAATATCGTCTATCAAATCAACCCCATTGGTTACATTAGCTCGTGCTTTAAAGAAAAATTTGGTATTCCGCGCCAACCTTTATTAGCACCAGCAGCAACGGGGGTTATTGAGTTACTGCCGCCCTATAACAAGGCTGAGGCATTAGAAGGGCTCGAAAAAGTTAGCCATCTTTGGCTTCTTTTTATTTTCAATCAATCCATGGATGAGAAAGTTCGCCTCAAAGTTCGCCCCCCGCGTTTAGGTGGTAATAAATCATTAGGAGTTTTTGCCACTCGCTCTAACTTTCGCCCCAATAATATTGGTCAATCCGTTGTTAGACTAGATGATATCATCGAGAATAAACTCTACGTGTCAGGTATAGATTTACTAGATGAAACCCCTATCATCGACATAAAGCCCTATATTCCTTATGCCGACAGTATTAATGATGCTTATAACTTAATAGCAGAAACTGCTCCTCGCACAATCAATGTTACTTGGTCAGCTCTCGCATTAGAACAAGCCTTATTGCATAGTGCTCGACTACAGCATCCCATTAAACAGCTTATTGAACAATGTCTTATGCAAGACCCAAAACCTGCTTATCAAAAAGCAACTCCCGATAAACATTATGGGATGAAGCTTTGGGATATTGATGTTAAGTGGCACTATCCTCATGAGAATCTAATTGAAGTATTAATAATCAGCCACTAATTCATTAATTAAACGATAAGTTAATCCTTGTGGATTATTGGGTTCAAACCGTTTTAAAAAAGCATCATGAACATAAGGTGGATTAAGCGTTTGAGAAGTTTTCTCTGGTAAATCAAGCTCATCGCCTTCTTCTGAGTCAACAAACACAGATATTTTCTCACGCAGAATACCCACACCAAATAAGCACTGATTATTGCAAGTTTGCAATGCTTCTAATAGGACGTGTAAAAAAGCTTTTGAACTGATGCTATCTAACAAGGGTTGTTTTTCTTTTATTTTTTTTTGTAATTCAGCATCCTTGGCATGCCAAGGATCAAAAGTATATTCCCATTCGGTGGTAAACCACAAATAGTCGGTTACATCCTCTATGCTTTTTAACTTTATCATAAAGTTATCGCTCACACTATCAAGTGTATTGCCTACACATCTAAAAGACTTACCATTGGCACGTAATTGCAAAGCGAAGCTATAAAGGTACTTATTTTTTGCTATATCCTTTATAGAATGAAAACCTTTTGTGATAACACCTACAAAGAAGTCATGTAATTCTTTTTGTACTTGTTCTTCCATGGATATAAACAATTCCTGTTATTTATATAATTGAATATTGATTATTTTTTGAGCATAACAAGGACTAAATAATTATGATGTAATACAATGAAAAAAGCTAAAAAAACAACCGTTCATATACTTCATTTTATCATGGAATATGTAATTTATTGATTATTTTTTTAATAAAATCTAACAAGCAATAATAATGCTTGTTAGATTCATATAGAAACTACTCTTGTTCTAATTTGATACGGGCGAAGTTTTTCTTACCTGCTTGGCAAACGTGCTCTTCACCTAATTTAAAAATGAAACTTACATCCACAACTTTGCCATCTACCTTGACACTACCTGCCTGTAAAAGATCTCTTGCCATGGCTGAGTTTTTCACCAAGTTAGCTTGGTTTAATATTGCTGCGATTGGTAAATCGTTGCCCGCTTTAAGCGTTAACTCTGGCAAGTCTTCTGGTAACTCACCGTCTTTTAAACGATTACCCGCTGACTTATGTGCATTCGCCGCAGCTTCTTCACCATGAAAACGCGCAATTAACTCTTCTGCTAATTTAATTTTGATATCACGTGGGTTAGTGCCTTGTTCAACATCGCGCTTGAACTCTTCTATCTCTGCTAAATCACGGAAACTTAATAACTCAAAATAACGCCAGATTAAAGTATCAGGCATTGACAATAACTTGCTATACATAACGCCTGGTGGTTCATCAATACCGACATAATTCCCTAGTGATTTAGACATTTTCTTAACGCCGTCTAAACCTTCTAATAAAGGAACTGTAATCGTGCACTGCGGCGCTTGACCATAAGAACGTTGTAACTCACGCCCCATTAGTAAATTAAAACGTTGGTCTGTACCGCCCATTTCTATATCAGACTCTAATGCTACAGAATCATACCCTTGAACAAGGGGGTATAAAAACTCATGAATGGCGATGGGCTGCTGGCCTTTGTATCTGTTTTCAAAATCATCGCGCTCTAACATGCGAGCTACGGTATATTGTGAAGCAAGGCGAATAAAATCAGCCGGCTTCATTTGATCCATCCATGTCGAGTTAAAAGCAACTTCAGTTAATTTAGGATCTAAAATTTTAAATACTTGTTCCTTATAAGTTTCAGCATTGGCTAAAACCTGTTCCCTTGTTAAGGGTGGTCTTGTTGTATTTTTACCACTAGGGTCGCCAATCATCCCCGTGAAGTCACCAATTAAGAAGATTACTTTATGACCTAGCATCTGAAAATGGCGTAATTTATTAATAAGTACAGTATGTCCTAAGTGAAGATCAGGTGCGGTTGGGTCAAATCCTGCTTTAATCCGCAACACTTTACCTGTTTTAAGCTTTTCAACTAACTCATCTTCAACTAAAATCTCTTCAACACCTCGTTTAATCAAGGCTAACTGTTCTTCAATAGATTTCATTTTTTCCTTCTCTAATAGATGTTTAACCAATTAGTTTATTGTATTATTCAAATCATAACTGATAACTATACTGTAAAATAAAGTTTTCTGTTACACAAAATAATGTTTTTTTTGAATTTCTAGTTGCGTAATTGCAAAATTGCTTATATTTTACACGCCTCATTGTCTTGTTATATAACTTGTTCTTGCCAAAACTATGATGCCAAATACATTACCTCAAAAAAAACGCTCTTTTACACCTGTTATTATATCCATCGTCTTTATAATATTAATAATTGTAGGTATTTTTTTATATTTTTCCAAAACAAAGCAAACTGCTATTAATGACACGACAGATGAAACGCCAGCAAATGCATCGCTACAAACGAATAAAGATGTTGAAATTATAACCCCTGAACAAATCGCTAATATTTTCACTCGCAGTTTAACACCGCCTCCATCTATTCCTTTGTTACTTCCTCAAACGGACAATCAAACGACACAATCATTACGCTCTGACATGACAATTTCAGAAGGTCCTTTAATTTTAATGCCTGAGCACAGCTCGACTCTAACCTTCCATGTAGAAAAAGGTGATTCCCTCTCGACGCTATTTAATAAAGCAGGACTTTCTAATGCCGTTATGTACAGTGCGCTAGAATCTGCCCCCAAAGAGCAACAAAATAAATTTACTCACTTAAACCTTGATCAACTTTTTGAGTTTACACTTAATGATGCAGGTGACTTACTTGCAGTATCCACAAAGCCTGATCTATTAAATACTTATACATTGGCTAAACAAGATAATGGCTATATGTTTAGCCATAATGCGATCAAACCAACCTATAAAAAGGTTTATGCTTACGGCTCGATTAACAGTTCTTTATTTGCTGCTGCTGATAAAGCAGGCATTCCTCACGCCATGATAATGGAAATTGCCAATGCCTTTGGATATGATATCGACTTTGCCCTCGACCTTCGACAAGGTGACGTATTTGAAGTTATCTTTGAGCAAAAACTTGTTAACGGCAAAATAGTAGGAACAGGTAATCTGTTAGCGGCACGTTTTACGAATCGAGGAAAGGAATTTACAGTTGTGCGATTCACCAATAGCAACAAAGTAGCCTCTTACTACCGTGCTGATGGTACCAGTATGCAACGTGCTTTCATTCGTACCCCTGTCGACTTTACGCGTATTAGTTCTAAATTCTCATTAGGTCGTTATCACCCTGTTCTTAACCGCATACGTGCTCATAAAGGTGTTGACTATGCGGCACCCACCGGAACAGCTATCCGTGCAGCAGGAAATGGTAAGATCGTCTCGATTGGTTGGAAAGGTGGTTATGGTAATGCCATCGTCATTCAACACGGTAAAACCTACAGTACACTTTATGGGCATATGAGTAGATTTGCCCCCGGCTTAAAAGCAGGCAGCTATGTTAAACAAAGCCAAACCATCGGTTATGTTGGGATGACAGGGCTTGCGACAGGTCCACACTTACACTACGAATTCCGCGTAAACGGTAAACATGTTGATCCGCTAAGCGTTAAACTTCCCATGGCCGATCCATTATCAGCGAAAGAAAAAACACGTTTCTTAGAAATCAGCCAACCTCTTTTGTCTGAACTCAATGAAAACAAGGCGCTTTCTTTAGCCAAAATTCAAGCGGACAAAGATAGCACAGCTGATACAACCGATGAAAATACAGAAGCGGACTCAGCCGAGTAACTCATAACATGGCTTACTATATAGGGATAATGTCAGGAACAAGCTTAGATGGATTAGATATTGCTCTCATTAAGCAATCATCCAATACTCTAAGTCAACTGGTTGGTACTCACTATATCCCTATGCCAAGTGACTTACGTCAAGAGCTCCTCTCTTTATGCAGTACAGGCAATGATGAGCTTGCCCGAGCAGCGCTTGCAGAAAACTACTGGGCAACATTGGCAGCCACAGGAATACAAACATTATTAGCAAATCATCAGTTAACCAACCAAGACATTACGGCTATTGGTAGCCACGGACAAACGGTTAGACATGAGCCAAAACGAAACTTTACTATACAAGTTAGTAATGGTGCGCTTCTAGCTGAAATAACGGGCATTACTGTTGTAACTGATTTTCGTCGCCGTGATGTTGCAGCTGGAGGGCAAGGTGCTCCTCTTGTACCTGCCTATCATGAAGCGCTTTTCAAAGACAATACTAGACGACGTGCTATTTTAAATATTGGCGGCTTTAGCAACTTAAGTTTATTATCACCTGACAATGTAACACATGGTTTTGACTGTGGCCCAGGTAACGTACTATTGGATACATGGATTAACCACAAGCTAAATAAATCTTATGATCAAAATGGTGAGTGGGCCGCATCTGCCGCTCCTAACCAACAGCTATTAACACTTTTTTTAGCAGATAGTTTTTTTAATCAAACAGGGCCAAAGAGTACTGGGCGAGAATTATTTAATTTCAGTTGGCTTACAGAAAAATTAAGCCAGTTTAACCAAATAGCTCCTGACGATGTGGTTCAATCGACATTGCTTGAACTAACAGTAAGAACTATAGTTGACTCACTTAAAAAAGCCCAAACCCAAACAGATGAGCTCATTGTTTGCGGCGGAGGGGCTTTTAATCATGAACTATTAAAACGCTTACAACAATATCTCCCCGATACGCGTGTACAAACAACACAAGACTATGGCATAGCACCTGAATGGGTTGAGGCTATGGCATTTGCATGGCTTGCTTATTGTTGTTTAGAAAATATACCTGCTAATCGCCCTGCGGTTACAGGTGCAAAAGGCCTTAGGGTTTTAGGTGCTATTTACCCTGCATAGTAACAATATATAAACAATTGATACTCTCTGCATTAACTTAAATATTATTTCTTTTTAGGTATTCCTAACTTTTGACGACGCTCCCACAAGCATTTGCGGCTAACGCCCAGTTTACGAGCAAGCTCCGTTTCAGTCATTTTATCTTGATTCTGTAATACAAAGTGTTGGAAGTAATCTTCTAGTGAAACACCATCTTCAAGATCTTTAGTGTTTGGTACATCTCCGACTGCCTTGAAAAGGTGGGCTAACTCATCCTCTTCAAAACTTGCCAAACCGTAAGCCTCTGGCTCTAATCCTAAGTTTTCAATCGTAATTTTGTTGGTATCACACAAAATTACCGCTCTCTCTACAGCATTTTCTAACTCTCGGACATTACCCGGCCATGAGTAATCTAGAATAGCCTGCTCCGCTTCAGCAGTAAAAACCAAATTACTCTTACCCATTGAGTTCATCTGACGATTAAGAAAAGCCTTTGCAATTTCTAATACATCATTACCACGATCACGTAATGCTGGTAGTTGTAAACTAATAACATTTAACCGATAAAACAGATCACTACGAAACTGCCCTGTCGAAGCTAAAGACTTTAAGTCACGATGAGTCGCTGCAATCAATCGAACATCTACCTTTTGGGAGGCAACAGAACCCACCTTGCGAATTTCCCCTTCTTGTAACACCCTTAATAATCTTGCTTGGGCCTCTAAAGGTAACTCCCCTATTTCATCTAAAAACAGTGTACCACCGTTAGCCGCTTCAATAAGCCCTGTTCGATTAGTAACCGCGCCAGTAAAAGCTCCTTTTTCATGACCGAATAACTCTGACTCAATCAACGTCTCCGGAATAGCAGCACAGTTTACAGAGATGAGAGGAGCTTTATAACGAGGGGATTGTTCATGTAATGATCTGGCTACAAGCTCTTTTCCTGTACCTGATTCACCAAGAACAAGTACCGTAGAATTTGTAGGGGCAACTTTTTCTATTTTCTCAAATAGTTTAATCATTAAAGGACTCGCTCCTATAATGTGTGTGCGCTGCTCTTTACTTGCCTTTCCACCTATTTCCTGCTGGGTTATTTTTTTATTTTTCTTTGTCTCTTTTTTATCTAACGACTCTGCTATTGCTTTTAATATATCGGCATGATCAAAAGGCTTTGCTATGTAGTCAACAGCACCCATTTTCATCGAGTCTATAGCTGAACGCAAGCTTGCATAACTTGTCATGACTAATACCGGAATACCTTCCGCCAAATCAATCATATCGGTGCCCGGAGCACCTGGAAGCCTTAAATCAGTAATAACCAAATCAAAACTTTGGATATCGTAATTTGCTTTCACCTCTGCAACAGAAGCGGCCTCACTCACCTGATATTGGTTACGCTCCAGTAAGCGCTTTAATGAAGTACGTATGATAGATTCATCTTCTACAAGCAATATATGTGACATAAAAATTCCACAACGTTTATTACTAACTCTCTTACTATACCATAGTATAATCTACATATTTAGGTAATATAATTGAAAAGCAGGTTCCTCTTTGAGTTGATAAGTCCAGAGGGCTTTTAACGCTTACTTTACCATGATGATCCTCAATAATGGAGTATACTAAGGATAAACCTAACCCCGTTCCTACCCCTGGTTCTTTGGTTGTAAAAAATGGTTCAAAAATCTGCTCTTTAATTTCATCAGGGATTCCTTCGCCTTCATCCTCAATAAGAATCTCTATAAAGCCTGAAAGTTCTCTGGTTATGATACTGATAACACCGCCTTCTTCCGATGCATCTCGTGCATTATCTAATAAATTGATAAGTACTTGTGTCAAACGCTGTGCGTTACCTAATACCTGATGTCGCTCATCACAAAAATTTTGAAAGGAGACATATTTTTCATCTTTATTTAGTACTAACAAATTAATGGTTTCTTGCGCAATGCTACGTAAAGAAATAGGTGCATTCAACTGAGTATCTTCCCCTGCATGAGAAAAATTAACTAACGAATGTACAATTCTTGAAATACGCTTAGTTTGCTCAATAATTTGCTCTGACATTTCGGCAATTTCATCATGCTCTAACCATTCTTCTCGAAGTATTTGGGCTAAGCATGCAATACCCGTCACAGGATTGCCTATCTCATGAGCAACCCCTGCGGCCAAACGACCAATTGAGGCCAAACGTTCTGAGTGAATTAATTGGCTTTCTAATAAATAGGTTTCGGTAATATCTTCCACCAAAATAACAGTTCCTCCTCTATTAATCAAAATAGAGTCACCGATCATGGCTTTGTGTAAATTGTACCAACGGGTATGTCCATCAATATCGATCGACTGCTTATAAATATGTCCTTCTTCAGACTCTATGCAGCTTAATAACAGAACCTGCCATGCTCCCTCAATAAAGTCTAAATTAACGCCTACCGTGTTATCTGCTGTTACCCCCGTAATCTGCTCCATTGCACGATTCCACAGGAGAACATCGCGTCCTTTTGAAAAAGAACAAACCCCAATAGGTAAAATTTGTAACGTTAATCGATGGTATCGACGTAAAGAATCTAACTCAGCAGCAAGACCTGTTAATCTTGTCTCATAACTCTCCAGATGGTTCTCCATAAAATAAATATCTTCATTCATCGCAATAACAGGAGCCGATTGATAAGATAAAAACTCATAAACCATTTGATGCGCAACATGAGGCCCCAACAGACCTGATAAGTTAACCTCTATCTGTTCCCGCAATCGACGAAGAGCATAAGCACGTCGCTCATCGATAGAAAAGCCTAAATCAGATAATGCACGCTTTACTTCTTTACGTGCCATTTTGTAACCTAAAGGAATTTCTAGCTCTCTAATAAACTCACGCGGCGAACTCAAGGTTGCTTCTTTTCGCTGTATATATTGCGTCGCATTCACCGCACATAGACTTGCTGCACGCTTCTCATCATCAGATCGCTTAGTGATTAATGATACAAGTAAAAGCACTGAAGTATTGGCTGTCAACGAAATAACTGTAGCAAAATGCCAATCATCTTGATCTGGTAGTTTAATAGTAAAGAGAAAAGGAACAGTAATCGTAGTAGATGGGGAGATTAAAGGTAGTAAAACAAGAAGTCCCCAACAAAACATTCCCGTTAATAATCCCGCAATAAATCCTTTTTTATTACCTTGCGTCCAGTAAAGCAAAACCAAGACCCCTGGAAGAAATTGCAGCATCGCAATAAATGCAGCAAGCCCTGTGTCATTATTACTATAACCTTGATAGGTTAATAGGTAAAAAATATACCCCAATAAAATGATAATGACCGTAAGAGTACGGCGAACTAACTTTAACCAACGATAAATATCATGATCAGCAGGCGGTTTATAAATAGGTAAAATCAAATGGTTGAGTAACATTCCTGAAAGAGCGATAGTCGAAACAATAATTAAACCGCTCCCTGCTGCTAAGCCTCCAAGATAAGCAATGATAGATAGCCAAAGACTATTACTTTGTAGACCAATACCCAATACATAATAATCAGGTTGCATTGATAGGTTTAAAACCACTCCACCCCATAAAATAAACGGAACACACAAGGCTATTATTAATAAATAAAGAGGTGCTCCCCAGCTTGCAAACATCAAGGAGCGAGGCGTAACATTTTCAGCAAAGGTCATATGGAACATGTGGGGCATAACAACGGCTGCGGCAAAAAATGATAACAGCAACGCTCGCCATGGCCCTGCCTCTATGGATGAACGCAATGTATCTAAGACATGCTTATTTTCTACTAACCAATGGTTTAAACCTGAAAAGCCGCCAAAGATACTGTATACCACATAACCGGCTATAAGCACAAAAACCAATAATTTAACGACTGACTCAAACACCACAGCCATCAAAAGTCCTACCCGTTTCTCGCGGGCGGAAAGGTGCCTTGTTCCAAAAAGGATGCTAAACAACATCAAAAAAACACAAAATACAAATGACCAACTGTGAGACATAGGTTGCTGAGTCAATACAACCACTGATCCTGCTAATAACTTTATCTGAAAAGCAATTAATGGCAACATGCCGACCAACATAAAAAGGCACGTCAAAATACCTGCCCAACGGCTACGGAAACGAAAAGAAAATAAATCAGCCAGCGAAGATAATTGATAATTTTGTGTCAACTTCAAAATTGGAAACAGTAACACAGGGACTAACAAAAAAGTTGCAGTAAAACCAAGCCCTACCGCTAAATAGCCATAGCCATAGTGCATAGCTAACCCAATTAAACCATAAAAGGTTAAAGCGCTGCTATAAATGCCCAACGAAAGGATATAAATAAAAGGATGGCTCGCTAATTTTCCCATTAGCGGACTACGTTCAGAAAACCAAGCCACGCCCAAAAGAGCTAACAAATAAACAATACTAATAATAGCAAGGAAGCCAGTACTAAAGTTCATCAACATCATGCCTTCCTTGCAATATTAACATGGCCACAATACTAATAAACCAAAAAAGATAGGGTTTATACCATGCACTATCACCTGATGCCCACCAATCCAGGATACCGGGTGACAATAAAAAAATGATAACAACTAATAACAACACAAGCCTGTATATATACATATGTCTATCCGACGGTGTAGCAAACTATTCCAAAAGATTGACATAAGATCATTACGGAATATTTCTAACACTTGTATTAAAATATAAATAATAACATACTTCCACTATATAGATTGCAAATCAATAAAGGAATAGTTATGTTTTCATCGCATACCAACTCCCCTTCTCTAGAAATTGGCGACATCATTTTTACTTGTATCGCCGCACAATTATTTAAAAGCATTTCAAAAGCCTCATTGTGCTGGAGTAATCATGTGGGCATCATTATTGGCCATAACGGGGAAGATTACTTAGTAGCAGAAAGCCGTGTACCTTTTTCAACAACAACAACGCTAAAAAAATTTATTAAACGCTCAAATAAGCGACATTATGCCGTTAGACGGCTCAACAACACTTTAACCGAACAACAAAAACTAGCTGTTTGCAGCCAAGTTCCACAAAGACTTAATATTTTATACCATACAGGCTTCAAATTTGATTCAAAACGGCAATTTTGCTCAAAATTCGTTTATGAAATTTATAAAGAAGCGCTCAATCTAGAAGTTGGAAAGATTGAAACATTCAATGATCTATTAAAAAGTAATCCCAATGCAAACTTAACCTTTTGGAAGTTGTGGTTTTTTGGTAGAATCCCTTGGCATAGAAAAACAGTCACACCTGCAAGCTTATGGTTTTGTCCAAAACTAAACACTATTTTTGACAGCCATCCTGAAATCTCGAATAGTGACACTAAAAAGGTTGGCTAAAAGAAGAAAATAAAATAGTATAATGCCCCATTCCAAGCAGTTTTTTGAAAAATCACTTGATATTTTATCAATAATCTGGATAATAACACGACCATTTTCGTAGGTATATTGCCTACAAATTTAAAGTGTTAAGCCTAGTAATACTTTAATGAAGAATGATTAATGGCTCCACGTCGCACTATAACCCCGACCCCACATAGTGTTAGATAGGTAGCTTTTATTTATTAAACATATTTTTTAAATCTACCGCCAACTTTATGCGGTCTTGAGGCTATAAAGAATGAAAACTTTTAGTGCAAAGCCAGAAACAGTTAAACGTGACTGGTTTGTTATTGATGCGGCAGGAAAAACATTGGGTCGTTTAGCGACTGAAATCGCATTACGTTTACGTGGTAAACATAAACCAGAATATACTCCTCACGTTGATACAGGTGACTACATCGTTGTTATCAATGCTGAGCAAGTAAAAGTAACTGGTTCAAAAACAACAGATAAAAAATATTACTCTCATTCAGGTTTTCCTGGTGGGATTAAAGAAATTACTTTTGACAAACTCGTTGTTAGAGCGCCAGAGCGTATTATTGAAACAGCTGTAAAAGGTATGTTACCTAAGAATCCTTTAGGTCGCGCTATGTATCGTAAGCTGAAAGTGTATAAAGGTTCAGAACACCCACACACAGCTCAACAACCACAAGAATTGAAAATTTAATAGGCAGGATTGATTATGTCAGCTCAAAACTACGGTACAGGTCGTCGCAAAACTGCCGTTGCACGTGTATTCTTACGCAAAGGCACTGGTAAAATTTCTATTAACAATCGTGACCTTGATACATTCTTTGGTCGTGAAACTGCTCGCATGGTTGTTCGTCAACCTTTAGAGTTAACAGAAAACACTGAAAACTTCGATCTTTTCATCACTGTTATCGGTGGTGGTGTAAGCGGTCAAGCAGGTGCTATTCGTCACGGTATTACTCGTGCATTAATCGAATACGATGAAACTTTACGTAGTATCCTACGTAAAGCAGGTTACGTTACTCGTGATGCGCGTGAAGTTGAACGTAAGAAAGTGGGTCTACGCAAAGCGCGTAAACGTCCACAATACTCAAAACGTTAATTTGTTTTGCAGTTCAAAAAAAAGCACCCTTATGGGTGCTTTTTTTATATCCAATCATTTATATTTTTAAAAGACTATTCTCATTCCTAACAATAGTCTCTAATCTAACAACTATTACGATTAATTCTTCCACTCTGATTTAACTGTATTAGGAATGCAATAGTAACCAACTCCTAAAATAACAAACCAAAGAGGGCTAAATAATAGTGCCTGACGGGTATCTTCTCTGAACGCCAAAGCAACTAATAAAAACGCCATAAACACTAGGCAGAGGTAACACATAAATAATCCCCCTGGCATTTTATAAGAAGACTTCTCATGCAACTCTGGGCGTTTTTTACGATAAGCAATGTAAGATAAAAGAATCAACGTCCAAACAAAGATAAATAGAATGGTTGATAATGTAGTCACCAATGTAAATGCATGAATAATGTCTTTATTATTAAAATATAATAATATTGCGCCAGGTAACAAGCATGCACATGAAAACAATAGCCCCCGCGCAGGCACTGAAGCCCTGGATAGTTTAGCAAAAGCACTCGGAGCTTTTCTTGTTGAAGCAAGACCGAATAACATACGACTTGTTGAAAAAATTCCACTGTTTGCAGAAGAAGCTGCAGAAGTTAACACCACAAAATAAACCACTGCTGCTGCCGCAGGAATACCAGCAAAAGCAAACAAAGAGATAAAAGGACTTTTCTCTGGAGAAATAGTTTGCCATGGCATTACGGACATAATGACAGCAAGTGACAAAACATAGAATAAAATAATTCGAACAGGTATCGCATTAATGGCCTTAGGTAATGTTTTTAATGGGTCACTGGTCTCAGCTGCTGTCGTCCCGACTAACTCTATCCCCACGAAGGCAAATACAGCTATTTGGAATCCAGCAATAAACCCCCACCCTCCCGTAGGAAAGAAACCTCCATCATTCCAAATATTGGACAACGATGTCTCAACATTTGAAGGTGTTTTAAAACCATAAACAATAAAGCAAAAGCCCACAACTATTAGCGCAATAATAGCCACAATCTTAATAATAGCAAACCAGAACTCCATTTCGCCAAAGAGCTTTACAGTCAAAAGGTTCAAGCATAAAAAGAGAAAAATACAGAGAAGTGCAGGTATCCAAGGTGCTACGCTAGGGGCAAAATACTCAACATAACCAGCAATCGCAATTAAATCCGCAATGCCTGTCACGATCCAACAAAACCAATAGGTCCAGCCTATATAAAATCCCGCCATTGGCCCTAATAGATCAGTCGCGAAATCGATAAATGATTTATAATTAAGATTCGATAAAAGCAACTCCCCCATGGCGCGCATAACAAAAAACAACATTCCACCAATAATCATGTAAACCAACAAAATAGAAGGGCCTGCTAAATGAATGGTCTTACCCGCCCCCATAAATAAACCAGTCCCTATTGCGCCACCGATAGCAATCAGTTGGATATGCCGGTTGGTTAAATGACGATTTAGCTCATCATCATTATTCTGAGGACTATTATCCATTGTAAAGAAACCTCTTAAACTATTATTAAATGATTGAATATTAATATATTGATTTATTTCATAAGGTGGTTATATATTATAATGAGTGCTATTTATTTTAATAAATAGGCTTTAGTTTATGCGCTTTGTCAAAAACGACATTTTTTTTACATCTAATCATGTATATAGACAGCCTTAAGCAATACATTTTAACCACTCACACTCATGAATATCAATAATTTAATTAGGTTGTATAATGGAACAAACCCAAACTCCTCTTGGATTTCCAATTGAAACACTTGCTATCTTTATCGCCCTTTCCGTTGCTGCATTATTAATTGACTTATTTGCACACCGTAGCGATAAACCGATTAGCTTAAAAAGTGCTACATTGTGGTCTTTATTTTGGGTCGCTATCTCCCTTGGATTTGCTGCCTTTTTATATGTTCACCACGATGCTGAAACAGCAACGCTGTTTATCACGGGTTATGCACTAGAGAAAGTGCTTTCTGTCGATAATCTATTTGTTATCATGGCTATTTTCGCATGGTTTAAAATCCCCGATATATACCGCCATAGAATTCTCTACCTAGGCGTTATTGGGGCTATTGTGTTCAGAGGGATTTTTGTTGCTATTGGAACAGAACTATTGGCGCTTGGCCCTTGGGTCGAGATTGTTTTTGCTATCATCGTTGCTTTTACTGCAATTATGATGCTTAAAAACAAAGATGAAGATGAAGAAATAAAAGACTACTCAGACCACCTCGCTAATCGCCTTGTTCGTAAGTTTTTTCCTGTTTTTCCAAAAATCGTTGGTCATCGCTTTTTTCTATCAAGCAACACTGTCATTGAAGAACTCCAAAAACCAGAAAATAGCAACCTAAAAGTGATGGTAAAAAAAGGGGCTATTTATGCTACGCCATTACTGTTATGTCTTGCAGTGATCGAACTCTCTGACTTAATGTTTGCGTTTGATAGCGTCCCAGCGATTATTGCCGTCAGCAGGGAGCCTCTTATTGTTTATTCAGCCATGATGTTTGCCATTTTAGGCTTAAGAACACTCTACTTTGTATTAGAGGCATTACGAAAATACTTAGTACATTTAGAAAAAGCCGTTATCTTTTTACTGTTCTTTGTAGCCTTCAAACTAGGGCTTAATGCCGCTAACCACATTTGGCACTTTGGTTATGAAATAAAACCAACATGGAGTTTATATGTTGTTCTTATTGTTCTGGCGCTTGGCATTTTAGCTAGCTTTATATTTCCAGATAAAAACAAATCTACGGATAACGCTGCTTCTTAATATCCCTCTTAAAAGGTGGTTTGATCTAACCACCTTTTTGCGTGCACTTATATCCTTTTAACGAGTACAAGGCTATAATAAAAATTTACGATAACTGTACTGACACTGTATGAAATGGATTGCTCATCACAAAAAAATCTTTTGGATTATTCCTATTATTTTTATAACACTTATCTTTACAATTATTCTATTAAATGCAAAAGACAATGTGTTTAAAGCTGATCTCATCGTAGTATTAGGCAACAAAGTTTCACCTTCTGGGATACCTAGTAGGGGATTAGCTGTTCGCCTCAACAAAGCGATAGAAATTTATCAACAGGGCTATGCACCTCGAATTCTAGTAAGTGGTGGCACAGGCAAAGAAGGTTTCAACGAAGCTATTGCAATGTCTAACTACCTTATAGCAAGGGGTATTCCCTCATCTGCCATTATTAGAGACACCGAAGGTGTTAATACCCGTGCTACAGCAAATAATACATACCTGTACATGCAAAAAAATCACTTACAATCTGCCATTATTGTTTCTCAATACTACCACATAGCAAGAACAAAACTGGCCTTCAAACGAGCAGGAATAAAGAAAATTGGGCAGGCATCACCTGATTATATTTCTGGCAAAGATTTCTTCTCTGTTATTCGCGAATTATTTGGCTACCCTGTTTATTGGTTAAATATTAAATAAACATACGCGACAGTACATATTACCCACTATTATCTATGCTATACTCGCAGCCATTTAGTACCATTAGATTATTATGGAGCAACCATCATGTCAATTCGCCCTTACAATGGTAAGTCACCTGTTATAGGCAGTGATGTTTTTATTGATGAATCCGCCATTATTATTGGTGATGTTGAACTTGGAGAACAATGTTCAATTTGGCCTTATGCTGTGATTCGTGGTGATGTTAATAGCATTCGTATTGGTGCACGAAGCAATGTCCAAGATGGTTGTGTATTACATGTTACACACAAAAATGAAGAGTCTGGGAAAGAAGGATCACCTCTCACCATTGGTGAGGATGTAACCATTGGGCATAAAGCGGTTCTACATGGTTGCACAATTGGTAATCGTGTATTAATCGGTATGGGCAGTATTATTCTAGATAATGTCGAAATCAGTAGTGATGTTATCATTGGTGCGGGAACGGTCGTTCCACCCGGGAAAAAACTAAATGGTGGGTATCTATATGTTGGGAACCCTGCTAGGCAACTACGCCCGCTGATTGAGTCTGAAAAAGAGTTTTTATTGTACAGTGCTCAGCAATATATAAAACTTAAAAATACTTATTAATTAGACTTGTCCGTAACGTTCTCGGTTAGCTACCCAACGATCAAGTAACAAATCGATGCTTTCTTTATGATTTTCTAAGAGTTCTTGTGTAGCTTCTCGAATATCAGGCAACAAGTCGCTATCGCGCATTAGATCTGCCACTTTAAATTGTAATAATCCTGTTTGTCGAGTTCCTAATACTTCACCGGGTCCTCTAATTTCCAAATCCTTTTCGGCAATAATAAAGCCATCATTGGTTTCACGCATAATAGACAAACGCTCTTGTGCTATTCTTGATAAAGGCGCATGGTATAGCAATAAACAAAAACTTTCTGCTTGGCCCCTTCCCACTCGACCACGAAGCTGATGTAATTGTGCCAAGCCCAATCGTTCAGGATTCTCAATAATCATTAAGCTTGCATTAGGCACATCCACCCCTACTTCAATCACTGTGGTAGCAACAAGTAGCTGTAACTCACCCTCTTTGAAACGTTGCATCAATGCTACTTTCTCATTTGCTTTCATTCGTCCATGAATCAGCCCAATAGAAACGCCCTGCAATAACTCAGACAATTCCGTAAATGTTGTTTCAGCCGCTTGGCAAGTCAGCTCTTCTGACTCCTCAATCAATGTACACACCCAATACGCCTGCTTTCCCTCTTTACAAGCTTGCTGGACACGAGTAATAACTTCTGGCCTGCGACTATCAGGTAAAACAACAGTTGATACGGGCGTTCGCCCCGGTGGTAACTCATCGAGAATAGAAGTATCTAAATCAGCATAAGCACTCATTGCGAGCGTTCTTGGAATAGGCGTAGCGGTCATAATCAACTGATGAGGTAGAAATAGACCATCAACACTTTTATCTCTTAATGCCAAACGTTGTTCAACACCAAAACGGTGTTGCTCATCAATAATGACCAAAGCCAATTGCTTAAAAAAAACATCACGTTGAAATAGCGCATGCGTGCCTATCACCATTGCCGCACCTTCAGCAATATCAGTTAACGCATTCTGCCGCGCTTTTCCTTTTAACTTTCCTGCTAACCAAGCCACCTTAATACCTAGCGGTTCAAACCAACGCTGAAACGTTAGAAAATGCTGTTCAGCTAAAATCTCCGTAGGCGCCATCAGTGCTACTTGATAACCCGCTTCTATTACGGGCAACGCAGATAACGCGGCAACAACCGTCTTACCAGCCCCCACATCCCCCTGTACTAAACGTAACATGGGAAGCGGCATACCAAGATCATAAGTTACTTCTTGTACAACGCGTTGCTGTGCTTGAGTAGGGCTGAACGGTAACTGTTTTAAATAATCAGGCACTAGTTTAGTTGAATGTACAATGGCTATCGCTGACTGGCTTCTAATTTGCTCACGCAAACGCTGTAATGATAGCTGGTGGCTAAGTAGTTCTTCAAAAATTAATCTTTTTTGTGCCCAATGTTTACCCTCTGCTAATAATTGTGCATTAGCATCTGGTGGTGGGTGATGAAGATAACAAATAGCTTCTCTCAAATCACCTAAGTCATAGTGCTCAATTAAATTCGTTGGTAAATAATCGGGTAAGTTATGGCTACTTAATAAACCCAATGTTTGCTCAACTAACTGTCTTAATCGTTGCTGAGTAAGACCCTCTGTAGTCGGGTAAATCGGTGTTAATGTCTGCTCGACAGGCATTATTTTATCGTCTGCAATAATACGATATTCTGGGTGATAGAGTTCTAATCCTGATGCGCCTGCACGCACATCGCCAAAGCACCTCACACGGGCACCTTTGATAAAAGAGTTTTTTTGTGATTGATTAAAAAAATAAAATCTTAAACCAATCGTACCGCTACCATCTTGCAACTTTACCAACAAGCTGCGACGGCGTCCCATCAAGACACTGGCAGAAATCACTGCTCCCTCGACCACGGCATCTTGTCCTGCAAACAGCGCACCTATGGGTGTGATTCGTGTTCTATCCTGATAGCGTAGTGGTAAATGAAACAGTAAATCTTGTAAGGTAACAATAGATAGCTTGGCTAACTTTTCAGCTAACGCATCACCAACACCTTTTAGGTGTGTAATTGCAGTATGGGCTAAATCCGCCATGTATTAATATTAAAGTATGTTGTCTGCACAACGCTGAATAGCGTCAACTAATACATCAATTGCCTTAGCCCTTGGAAAACTCATACGCCAAGCAATAGCAACTGTTCTTTTAGGTTTTGGTGCAGAGAAAGGTCTGACTTCAACTACTCCTTCAGCATAGTAAGGGCTATGAATAGCAGAATGAGGAAGCACAGAAACACCTAATCCAGAGGCAACCATATGGCGAATAGTTTCAAGCGATGTAGATTCTACTTCTGTATACTCACTACCATTACCACCGTGTTCCTTATGTGTTGGGCAGGCTTCTAACACTTGATCACGAAAACAATGCCCCTCACCTAATAGTAAGAGTGTCTTACCTGACAATTCATCAGGATTGATAGATTTACGCTTAGCCCAAGGATGCTTCGCGGGTAACAAAACATCAAAGTATTCGTCATACAAAGGTTTCGCTACAATATCGACATCGCTAAAAGGTAGTGCAACAATAATGGCATCCAGATCCCCAGCCTTTAATTTTTCTTTTAGCACATGAGTAAAGTTTTCCTCTATGTACAAAGGCATATTTGGAGCAATAGTGTGTAACTCAGGGATAAGGTGGGGAAACAAATAAGGCCCTATGGTATAGATTGCACCCACCCTTAAAGGGGCGGACAACTGGTCTTTACCAATCAGTGCCAACTCACGTATCACCTGGGTTTGCTCTAGTACTTTCTTTGCCTGTTCGACAATAATCTCACCCACAGGCGTTAAGCGCACAGAGTTTTTACTGCGCTCAAAAATATAGACACCCAGCTCTTTTTCTATCTTTTTAACACCCACAGACAACGTTGGTTGACTGACGGTACAACGATCAGCCGCTTTACCAAAGTGTTTTTCTTGTGCCAATACAACAATGTAACGAAGTTCTGTGAGCGTCATGTATTTAACCTTTTAAAATTAATTGAGCTATCCCAAGACTAAAACAGCATCCATCTCCACCAATGAGCCCTTGGGTAAAGCACTAATACCGATTGCCGCACGTGCAGGATAAGGCTCTGCAAAATAACGACCCATAATTTCATTTAGTTTAGTAAAATTATCCAAATCAGTTAAATAGATATTTAGTTTCACAATATTTTGTAAGCTTCCGCCAGCGGCTTCAGCTACTGCTTTTAAATTCTCGAACACTTGTACAGCCTGCGCTTCAAACCCACCATCAATTAACTGCATGGTTAACGGATTTAAAGGAATTTGTCCTGACAAATAAACGGTTTCACCAACCTTTATTGCTTGTGAGTAAGTACCAATTGCCGCAGGAGCCTTTTCTGTTTTGATGACTTCTTTTCTCATAAACGCTATCCTCAAAAGAATATTATCTATTAATGTCTTGATCTTGCTATTTTTATAATACCATTAATAAGGCGTAACTTCTTAATTACTTGAGATAAATGCACACGATTATGTACAGTTACAACCATCGTAACAACACAAGTTTTACCATCTCGTTCGTCCACACTGATCTTTTCAATATTAGCGTCAGCTACATTGACGGCATCAGCAAGTAACGCAATCAATCCACGTTGTTGTTCAAGTTCAACATGCAATTGAACTTCAAACTCTCCCGAGATATTAATGGCCCATTGTAAAGGGATATATTTATCAGTATCGGTCTTATCAGCAATAGACTTGCAATTTTCTATGTGGACGACAATTCCTTTGCCTATGGATAGATGACCAATAATCGGATCACGTGGAATAGGATAGCAACATTTTGCATAACTAATAACTAATCCTTCAGTGCCGGTAATTTCAAGTGGCTTTTTATTAGCTGTCGTTTTATCAAATCCTTTAACCAAATGTTGTGCTACAAAGTAAGAAACTCGATTACCCAGCCCTATTTCTTCAAACAGATCTTCAAGACATGCCAACTTATATTCTTTTAAGACAGCATCAATACGTTCTGGCTCTATTTGATCCAAACCAAACCCATTGGCTGATAACTCTTTACTTAATAGGCTTTCACCTAACTTAATAGATTCTTTTTGCTTCTGTTGTTTTAAAGCGTGGCGAATATTTGTTCTAGCGCGCCCTGTTACAATAAAGTTTAACCATGCAGGATTAGGCCTCGCATTTGGAGAACAAACAATTTCAACCGTTGAACCACTTTCTAATATTTGTGATAAAGGCGCTAAGTGGCGATCAATACGGCAAGCAATACAAGTATTACCCACGTCAGTATGAACAGCATAGGCGAAATCAACAGCTGTTGACCCCTTCACTAACTCCATAATACGCCCTTTAGGCGTAAATACATAAACTTCATCTGGAAAGAGGTCGGTCTTAACGTTCTCAACAAATTCTAATGAACTGCCCGCCCGTTGTTGAAGCTCTAGCAAGTTCTTAACCCAACGCTTCACTCGAGACTGATTGACTTCATCACTGCCCGATTTATACAGCCAGTGAGCAGCAATGCCATAGCTGGCCATTTCATCCATTTCTTTGGTGCGGATTTGAACTTCTATCGGAATCCCATTCATCCCAAAAAGGGAAGTGTGTAATGATTGATAACCATTGGCTTTGGGAATAGCAATATAATCTTTAAAACGTCCTGGAACAGGTTTAAATAGGTTATGCATTGCACCTAATACGCGATAACACATATCGACGGAGTCAACAACAATGCGAAAAGCATAAATATCCATAATCTCATTAAAAGACTTTTTTTTGTCTTTCATTTTCTTGTAGATACTATAGAAATGCTTCTCGCGCCCTGTTACTGTACCCTGTAAGTTTTCCCTTACAATACAGGCTTCAATAGCTGACTGAAACTTTGCAACAACCTCACGACGATGACCACTGACTTTTTGAACGGCCTTACCAATTAAAGATGAACGCATTGGATGCATGGCTTTAAAGCTAAGATCTTCTAAGCTAACTTGCACATCACGCATCCCTAATCGATTTGCTATAGGGGCATAAATTTCGAGGGTTTCTTTCGCAATACGACGACGTTTAGGGGGAGACATTACCTCCAACGTTCTCATATTGTGCAAGCGATCGGCTAATTTAACAATAATTACTCGAATGTCTCGAGCCATGGCCATGGCCATTTTTTGAAAGTTCTCTGCTTGCGCTTGCTCTTTACTATCGAAAGATATTTGGGTTAATTTGCTAACACCATCTACCAAGTCAGCAACTGCCTCGCTAAATTGCTCAACCAGTGCCTCTTTGGGAATCCCCGTATCTTCAATAACATCATGTAACATCGCAGCCATAAGGCTTTGATGATCCATATGCATATCCGCTAAAATACTGGCAACAGCTAAGGGGTGGGTGATATATTTTTCACCACTACGGCGGCGTTGCCCATCATGAGCTTGATCTGCGTAATAATAGGCACGTCGAATACCATTAACCTGCACGGGTGTTAGGTATTCAGATAAGCGATCAGCTAAACTATCAATTGTTAGCATCAACCCTTTCCTATTGCCAAATCAAGCTTACATAGTGAGTAACCAAAATGTTTAGCCTTTAAAGCTATCCATTTGTCCTTCTTCAAATGCCATGAATAAAGGTTCTTCATGTACAATAGATTCTTGCTCAACAAATTCTTTAGTTAATAAACCATCGGCAATTTCACGTAATGCAACAACGGTGGGTTTATCATTTTCCCACGCCACAAGTGGTTCACGTCCACCTGTTGATAATTGTCTCGCACGTTTACCTGCTAACATCACAAGTTCAAAGCGATTATCTACGTGTTCTAGACAGTCTTCTACAGTAATACGAGCCATTATACTCCCCTAAATTATCAAAATTCACTCAAAAAATATTCGTTTGAACAGCTCAGTTTAAAAGTATCTTGCTCTTATGACAAGAGGTCTTTTAATAAATCTTGCAGTTTTTCACGTTGTTTCAAGCAATTTAAGCGCTGAGAGCTAATAATACTCTCTAAGTCACCTAATGCTTTTTCAAAATCATCATTAACTATTAAATAGTCAAACTCAACATAGTGGCTAATTTCATTAATAGCCTGTGACATTCTATGATTAATTACTTCGTCAGTATCTTGTCCTCTTTGGACTAATCGTTGTTTTAAAATATCTCGCGAAGGCGGTAAAATAAAGATGAGTTTAGCATCAGGAATAAGCTTTCTAACTTGCTGAGCACCTTGCCAATCAATTTCTAAAATAAGATCTTGTCCTTTATTAAGTGACTCCTCTACCCAAAAGGAAGCAGTCCCATAATAATTATTAAAGACAGTCGCATATTCAAGAAAAGCATTCTGTTCTAACATCTCAGCAAACTTCTCTTTGCTCACAAAGAAATAGTTTACACCTTCTTGCTCACCTTCTCGGGGAGCTCTCGTTGTATGAGAAACCGCGACACTCAATGTTGGTTGACGATCTAATAACGCCTTTACCAGACTTGTTTTTCCTGCCCCCGAAGGTGCTGAAATGACATAAAGAGTACCACGCTGCATAATTATTCCCACTTAAATAAATAACTTAATAATAGTATAACGACTTGTAAACAATTAATCTTGGGCTTTAAGACCCAGACAACGTCGTTTCGTTCCCCTTTTCTAAGAATATAGGAGATGTAATCTTTTGCATGGTTGTCACAATCCATGCTTCTGCTGCTTTGTTTGCTTGTGCAATGCTTTCTGCATCGCTACCTTGTGGCTTAATTGGTTCACCAAATACAACGTTGATTACCCCCGGAAACTTTGCCCAACCTTTTTTAGGCCAAAACTCACCGGCATTATGAGCAACGGGAACAGCTTCAACACCTGCTGTGGCGGCAAGGGTAATCCCCCCGCGAGTAAAACGACCATTTTGACCAGGCAGCGTGCGCGTTCCTTCAGGAAAAATAACAATATAGTGCCCTGCTTTTAATAGTTTCGAGCCTTTATCTAATAGTTGTTTAAAGGCTTCTTTCGGTGTCCCTCGATTAATAGCCACTTGCCGACTCAAGGCCAACATCCATCCAAAGAAAGGAATAAACTGTAACTCTCTTTTTAATACATTACTGATTGGGTAAATAAGCCCTGTATAAAAGATCGTTTCCCAAGTACTCTGATGTTTTGAAACAATGACACAAGCATTTTTAGGTAGATTCTCTAAACCTGTGATGTTGTATTTAACTCCAACCACAACACTAGCTAAGCCTACAACAAATCGGCACCACGGTTGTATAAAACCTTTCATTAACCACGCATAGGGTATGAATAAAAATACAGCCAAACATACAATACCCCATATTAAGACACTGCATGATAAAAGCAGATAAAATAGCGAGGTACGTAAAGCTTGCAGAAATGATAACTTTTTCTTCATTCTAATAGCCAACCCATGAGTTAAAGTGAGTCAAAAACATCACTACGAGAGTAAATAATCGGTAACAGCAACTAAGTCTTCAAAAATAAGCACGTTAGGGTTAACGCCTTTACTTAAGGTTCGTAGCCCTTTACCCGTTTTAACAAGTACAGGCTGACAGGCCATACGCTCAGCTAAAGCCAAATCTGTTGCACTATCACCAACAAACCATTTGCCAGTGAGTGAAACCTGATAATAATCCGCTATTTGTTTGAGCAGACCCGTATTTGGCTTGCGACAATCACAACCATCATCTGGGCCATGAGGGCAATAAGCAATCAAACCTATCTGCCCACCCTCGCTTGCTACCAACTGCCTAAGCTTATCATGCATTGCATCTAACATATTAAGGTCATAATAACCACGTGCAATACCTGATTGATTAGTTGCAACAGCAATGGTCCAACCAGCTTTATTTAGTCTAGCAATCGCTTCAATCGAGCCTTCAATCGGCATCCACTCATCAACTGATTTAATATAATCATCGGAGTCATGATTAATAACTCCATCACGATCTAAAATAATTAACTTCATTAATCAAGTAACGATATATCAGCTATACCCAAAAATAATTGGCGAATCTGTGCAAGTAACGCATAACGATTAGCTCGAACTTTCATATCTTCCGCATTAACAAATACATCATCAAAGAACCCATCAAGCAATACTTGTAAAGAAGATAAGCAATTGAGCGCTTCTGTATAATTACGATCAGCACTTAATTGAGAAACCTTACTTTCTAATTGTTTGACGGCTTCGGCCAATGCGATTTCTTCTTTCTCTTGTAATAGTGAAGCCTCAACAGATGCCGCAATATCTTGTGGCGTAACCTTTTCTAAAATACTCTGTACGCGCTTATTGGCAAATGATAAAGGTGCCGCTTCTGGCAGACTGCGGAAAGCTTCAACAGCTTGCACACGTTGGTCAAAATCAAGTGGTGAAACAGGTTTTAAGGCACGTACTGCTTGATATGTGGTGATATTAATGCCTTCATCTTCATACCGAGCACGTAGCCTATCAAAAATAAAATCTAAAACTTGTGTGTTTAATGCTTTATTTTCAATACGATCACTATAGAGTGTTATCGCTTGATCAACTAACTCAGACAAATTAAGTTCTAACCGCTTTTCAATAAGGATACGAAGAATACCTAATGCTGCTCGACGAAGCGCATAAGGGTCTTTACTTCCCGTTGGGAGCATACCGATACCAAAGATCCCCACTAGGGTATCTAATTTATCAGCAATGGCAACACTTGCACCAACTAATGTTGAGGGAAGCTCTCCCCCCATATTACGTGGCATGTATTGCTCATTTAAAGCCAACGCAACATCATTTGCCTCTCCCCCAGTCAGGGCATAATAATATCCAGCAATGCCTTGCATTTCAGGAAACTCACCCACCATTTCAGTTGCAAGATCTGCTTTAGATAAAATACCCGCACGCGCAGCCTGTTTAGTATCAGCACCTATCTCTTGAGCCACAATAGCAGCTAACTGGCTAACTCGGGTTGCTTTGTCATAAACAGTACCTAGTTTTGCTTGAAACACAACATTTTTTAAACGCTCATTAAACGCTTCTAAAGGTTGCTTTAAGTCTTGCTTAAAGAAAAACTCTGCATCCGTTAAGCGTGGACGCACAACTTTTTCATTACCTTCAATAATTTGGGTTGGGTCTTTACTGTCAATATTGGCAACCGTTATAAATAATGGCAGGAGTTTGCCAACCTCATCCAACAAGCAAAAATATTTTTGATTATCTTGCATCGTTGAAATAAGAGCCTCTTGTGGCACTTGTAAAAAGCGCTCTTCAAATCGGCAAACTAGCGGTACAGGCCACTCGACAAGTGCTGTCACTTCATTAAGTAAGTCTTCTGGAACAATAGCCGTACCTTGGTTTTGTTTGGCCAACTCAGCTACTTTATTAGCAATAAACTGCTTACGCTCTGCAAAATCAGCCAATACATGAGCGCTACGTAAATCTTCTACATAATTTGCAGGGGATGAAATATGAACAGGTGCAGGATTATGGAAACGATGCCCTCTTGACTCTCGCCCAGCTTTTTGTGTCAAGATTTCACAATCAACTACCTCATCACCAAACAACATCACCAACCATTGTGTGGGTCTAACAAACTCTTCACGTCTAGCAGCCCAACGCATTCTTTTAGGGATCGGTAAACTGTCTAAAGAATTACTCACGATGTCAGGTAATAAACTGGCTGTCGCTTGCCCTTTTATTGTTTGCACAAAACGCAATTTAGGCCCTGATTGGTCAACGTCAGCTAAATCAACACCACATTTACGTGCAAACCCTAATGCTGCTTGTGTTGGTTGCCCATCAGAACCAAATGCTGCTTGTCGAGGTGGGCCATCAATAGTTTGTGTACGATCAGTTTGATGTTCTTCTAAATCTGTCACTAGCACTGCTAAACGTCTAGGTGCAGCATAAGACTGAATACGTTTATAGTTTAATCCTGCTTCTTTTAAGCCTTTCTCAATACCTGTTTGGAATGCTTCTGATAGCGTTTTTAATGCTTTAGGTGGTAGCTCTTCAGTACCTAGTTCCACTAAAAAATCTTTAGTACTCATTATTCTACCTCCGACATTTTAGCTAATACTTCATTACGTAATCCCTCTTGCGCCATAGGGAAGCCTAAACGTGCTCGTGCTTCAAAATAACTTTGTGCAACTGCACGTGCTAGGGTTCTAACACGCAAAATATAGCGTTGGCGTTCAGTTACTGAAATTGCCCGACGTGCATCTAATAAATTGAAGGTATGAGATGCTTTAAGCACCATTTCATACGTGGGTAATGGCAGTTTTAATTCAATGAGTCGATTTGCTTCACTTTCATAAAAATCAAACAATTCAAATAATTTTTCTACATTTGCATGCTCAAAATTGTAAGTTGACTGCTCTACTTCATTTTGATGGAATACGTCACCATAGCTCACTTTACCAAATTGACCATCAGCCCAGACTAGATCATAGACAGAATCCACGCCTTGTAGATACATTGCCAAACGCTCTAAACCATAGGTAATCTCACCCGTTACCGGATAACACTCTATACCTCCCACCTGTTGAAAGTAGGTGAACTGTGTAACTTCCATGCCATTTAACCAAACCTCCCAACCAAGCCCCCAAGCACCCAATGTTGGAGACTCCCAATTGTCTTCGACAAAACGAATATCATGGATAAGCGGATCAAGGCCAATGTGTCTTAAAGAACCTAAATAAAGCTCTTGTAGATTATCAGGATTAGGCTTAAGCACTACTTGAAACTGGTAATAATGCTGTAATCTGTTAGGGTTCTCACCATAGCGTCCATCTGTTGGCCTTCTTGATGGTTGAACATAGGCTGCATTCCAAGTTTCAGGGCCTATAGCTCGAAGAAAAGTGGCGGTATGAAAAGTGCCTGCCCCCACTTCCATATCATAGGGCTGTAAAACCACACAACCCTGCGCTGCCCAATATTGCTGTAGTGATAAAATTAAATCCTGAAATGTACGAACAGTCGATACCTTTGTCGTCACTTGAGTTACCTATAACTAGTATTAGTTTACTTGAAAACAAGTAAGTGAAATATGTTTAAAATGAAAAGTTGCCCAGTATAACAGGGAGACCCTACACGATAGAAGTTTAATTATTAATAACACATCATTTCAATAATAAAGAATAAACTAAATTTCTGCATCAATAAACGTTTACATTTTATGATTTTACTTGCTGCATCGCCAATAGTTTTGCAATATCATCAATTGTTTTTTTGCCTTCTTGGTTAACTTCACGGTAACAAGTAATTAGCGATTGTTCTCTGGAAGTTAATTTCATATCGGGGGAGTTATTATAGATAGTCATCTTCTCTGAAGCTTTCAAGGCTAATGCTTTGGCTTCTTTTTCTGTATAGGATAACTCACTTTTCTTACCCGTTAAAACATACGATGCGTCTAATCCGAATTTCATAGCACTTAATAAGACAATAGTGCTAGGGAGCATTTTCGCTGTTTCATAACGACTCCACGTTTCTCTGTTTACGGAAACTTTCTGAGCTATTTCTTTTTGACTCATATCTAAACGTTTACGTTCTTCCTTTAATCGTCCGGCTAAAGCATTTTCTGTCATGATAGGCTCTCATTATTTATTAATTCCGTTTTGCATATAATAATCATAATTAAATCGAATTTAAATACAATTTAACTACCTAGGAAATATAGATCGTATCCTCTTACGCAAAAAAAACAAAAATAACTAATTGAATAAATTAATATATTTATTAATTGCTATTTATCACGTACCACAAAAAGCGACTTATTAGTCACTTTTTATTTGACATATACATCACTTTATATAGATAATGAATAATGCATATGTATTCCGTAATTAATTACACTTAATTAGAATCATAGGAAGGATTTATGAATACACCTTATCCAATACCACTTAAGCATCCTTATACACCCGATCAAGTTAAGCAGTTCTTTAAGCAATCAGGAATTCCAATATCAGATTGGGCAAAATCAAATGGTTACTCTGTTAACAAAGTCTACCAAGTATTAAATGGTCAACTGAAAGGATTGAGAGGATCCTCTCACCAAATTGCCATAGAATTAGGCTTAAAGGTTAATAATTTATACTTCTAATACAATAAGATAATAGGTTGGCTATCTAAACCAACCTATTATAGATATTACCCTAAACTCTAAGATTAATTGGTAATATGTATAAAATGTAAATAGGTTTCATACTGGTCTAATATATCACCAATGACATCTTCCTTACTCCATCCCATAATATCGTAGTCTTGCCCTCCTTCTAAAAGATGCACATCAGCTCGAAAATAGCTTCGATTCTCTTGTGAATCCTCTTCATCAGTAGATGTTCGAGAAATAATATCAGGCAATAAATAATGTCGTGGCCGTACTTCATAAGCAAAATAGACTTTTCCTTCATGCTCCAACTCAAGGCGCACCCTATTTTTCTCATCATCACATAAAACAGTCGCTGTACAACCTTGCTTATTCAGCTCTTCAGAAACCTCTTCTAATGCTACTTTAACAACTTCATCAATAAAGCGTATTACATGAGAACGTCGAGTAAACATAGTCAGATTACGAAGTCTGCGTTGCCATCCTCCAGAAGAACGAGGTGCAGGTCGAGAAATATTTAATGATTGCTTTCTTAACTCTTTTTTAGTTGCATCCAAAAATAAAGCCTTTACTAATCCCCACATAGCAAAGAGCAAAGCAAATGCAAAAGGTAAGGCACTCAAAATACTTGCTGTTTGCAATGCTTGTAAACCATTACTATACATCAACGCAATAGTAACAACAGTAATAACAATAACCCAAAATAGGCTCTGCCATACAGGAGTATCTGTTTTTCCATTTGAAGCAAACATATCAATTACCATTGAAGCACTATCTGCTGATGTCACAAAAAATAAAAAAATCATTAAAACAGCAAAAAAACAAGCAAAAGAAGAAAACGGAAAATGCTCTAAAAAAGTAAATAATCCCATTGAATAATTATTACTAACTGAGTCAGCCAAAGCTTGGTAATTATCGTACAACACAAAATGTAATGCTGTGTCACCAAAAACAGTCATCCAGATCAGTGTAAATGCAGCAGGAACTAGCATAGCTCCAGCAATAAACTCTCTAATTGTGCGTCCTCTTGAAATTCTTGCGATAAAAGATCCCACGAAAGGAGACCAGGCCAACCACCAAGCCCAATAAAAAATAGTCCAATTTCCTACCCAATCTGTTGACTCATAGGCGTACAAATTAAAAGTTCGACTAACAATTCCTGATAAGTAGCCACCCATATTTTGCATAAACGTTTGTAAAATAAAGAGTGTTGGCCCACAAACCAGTACAAATAATAGTAGCAGTATAGCAAACACCATATTTAATTCAGATAAGCGCTTAACCCCTTTATCTAAACCACTAAAAACAGAGCAAGATACGAGCATCATGGTCACAATGATCAGTAATGCTTGAATACCAACGCCCATCGGCAAATCATATAAATGGTTTAGACCCGAGTTGATTTGTTGCACCCCCATTCCCAGCGTGGTAGATACACCAATAATGGTTCCTAGCACTGCAAATATATCCACTAAATGCCCACAAACACCATAAATTCTATTACCAATTAATGGATAAAGTGCAGACCTTAGTGTTAAAGGTAAACCATGGCGAAAAGCGAAATAAGCAAGGATAACTGCAACTACTGCATAGATAGCCCAAGCACTTAGCCCCCAATGAAAAAATACCAACTTCATTGACTCTCTAGCTGCTTCTATGGTTTCAGGTTTAGCATCAGGCGGGCTCAAAAAATGCACAATAGGCTCTGAAACTCCCCAAAACATCAACCCAATCCCCATTCCTGCGGCAAACAACATCGATAACCAGGACATCGTACTATAATTGGGCTTACTATGGTCAGGGCCTAGCTTTATATCTCCATAACGGCTAAAAAACAAAAAAACGGATGTAATCAAAATAATGGCAACCGTAAGCACATAGAACCAACCAAAATTAGTATTAATCCACGCTTTAGCTACGTCCATTTGCTCTTGTGCTTGTACTTTAAAAATAGAGACATAAAGTACCATTACTAACAAAACAATCAGTGAACCAAAGAATACATAAGGGTTATAAGATGACTTTTTTATAGAATTTTCGCTCACAATACGGGTCTCTCCTTTTTTAGCCAAGCCTCTTCAGATAACAAAGTGACTTTATTTAAGTAGAATAAGCTTGATAGTGAAACAAGCTTAAAAACC
Source organism: Entomomonas moraniae (assembly GCF_003991975.1). Lineage (NCBI taxonomy): Bacteria > Pseudomonadati > Pseudomonadota > Gammaproteobacteria > Pseudomonadales > Pseudomonadaceae > Entomomonas > Entomomonas moraniae. The sequence continues at coordinate 3,293,272 of NZ_CP029822.1, read as the reverse complement.
ATCAATGATGATGCCCAATACTTGAATCGTTCAATATGCACACCGTTAGTACATTAATATAACTATTCTAAGAATAGAAATTAATGCCGTTAGACTCTATAATTATAACAGAAAAATTATTTTCGAAAAATAGACAGATAAATCAAAGCAATACAAAAAACCCCAAATCTATTTATTACTAAAGGCTATAAAGATAATGGTCTATAATGTAAAACCTCTGCTAAATGAGCTCGACTAATGTGTGCCTCATCTTGCATATCAGCAATAGTTCTAGCAACTTTTAAACAACGATGTAATGCCCGTAACGACAACCCCAGCTTTTCGCCAGCTTGCTCAAACCATTGCTGATCGTCTTTTGACAACAAACAAATAGATTGCAACTGTTTGGTTGTCAAATAAGCATTAGGACACCCTTGCCGCTTATGCTGTAAAGCCCTAACAGTAGCGACTTGTTTTGCTGCCTCAGCCGTTGTTAACTGCTGTTTATTTTGTGTTATTGATAGCGATAACGTCTCCCTAGCCACGTGAACATGCAAGTCAATTCTATCGAGTAATGGCCCTGACAATTTATTTTGATAACGTTTCACCTGTTCAGGTGTACAACGGCAACTACGGGTTAAATCACCTAAATAGCCACAAGGACAAGGGTTCATTGCGGCTACAAGTTGAAACTTAGCAGGAAATAATGATTTTTCTTTAGCGCGTGCAACCACTATTTCATGATTCTCTAAAGGTTCTCGAAGTACCTCAAGTACTCGTCGATCAAACTCCGTAAATTCGTCCAAAAATAACACGCCTTGGTGCGCCAAGGTCACCTCACCGGGTTGAGGTTTACTTCCCCCTCCTACCATAGCGGCAGCAGATGAAGTGTGATGTGGTGACCTAAATGGCCTTTGAGGCCAATGAGACAGAGGCTCTGACCCCGTAACTGAATAAATAGCTGCCACTTCCAATGCTTCTTGCTCCGTTAACTCAGGTAAAATACCAGGCAAACGACTCGCTAATAAAGTTTTACCTGTTCCAGGCGGGCCACTGAATAATAAGTTATGAGCTCCACAGGCTGCAATTAATAAAGCCCGCTTGGCCGCCATTTGACCTTGAACGTCAACCAAATCAGGGTATGGCTCAACCGTTCTTAATAATCCCTTTGACTCAAAAGGCGTTAACGGCTTTTGGCCTGAAAAATGAGCAGCTACCTCGAATAAATGCCCAACAGCATATACCGTTAAGCCTGTCGCTAAGCTAGCTTCTTCAGCATTCTCACGGGCAACCCACAACGCACGCCCCTCTTTTCTCGCTGCTAAAGCGGCGGACAATACGCCTTTCACGGGGCGAATATGCCCCGATAAAGCTAACTCACCTAGACACTCAATATTTTTCAAAGGTTCTACTGGGATTTGACCACTGGAAGCCAAAATACCTAAAGCAATGGACAAATCGAATCGTCCCCCTTCTTTGGGTAAATCAGCAGGGGCCAAATTAAGAGTAATACGGCGTGGAGGAAACTCAAACTGAGAATTAATAATGGCACTTCTCACGCGATCTTTAGATTCTCGAACTGCTGTTTCTGGCAAGCCTACCAAAGTGAGAGAAGGCAACCCATTAGAAAGATGGCTTTCAACAGTAACACAAGGCGCCTCAACACCCAATAATGCACGACTATAGGTAATAGCAAGTGTCATACTCATTCCCTTGCGAATTAAAACGGCATTATAGCTTAGCACCTACTTTATTTAAGAAAAATTTTTACCCTAGATAAGATGTTCTACTTCTATTTTATCATTCCAGTGTGCTTGTAAGTATTCAATTAAAAATTCACGGTGACAATGATCTGGTTCGGCCTCACCACAAAGTAAACAACTATTATCCAATAACTTTTTATCTAGTGTAGTTTCTACTTTCCTTTCAGCTAGCAGCTTTAAGTAGTCTTTTTTAAAGTCTTGCCACGTATGTTCTTTATGGCGATAAGGCAAAAGTATTTCTTCTGTTGGTGCTAAATCTAGCGCATGGATATAGTCAACATGGCATAATGCTTTTAAGAAATATTTAAGATCATTCTCTTTAGCAAAACCTGATAGCTGCGAAGTATTATTACGACGTACATCAATGACTCTTTTTACACCTGATTTTTTAATCAAGGTAAAAAATTCTTCTGCTGATTTTTTAGTAAAGCCTATGGTATAGATTTTCATAACATCTTTTACTCCTTAGAGTGATAGTAATTTATAGTAAAAAACCCTTACATAATAATAAGGAAATAATATATGAATGCTACTGAAACAGTTAAAAATCAACATTAAATACAACAAATGCTTATAAAAAACTTTTCCATAAATGGAGAAAATAACAGTTGCTATAAATATTTAATCGATAAACCTATACCCTTTAAACAAAACACTAAAGATCTTTTCAGCGGCAACTATTTTTATGGTTGTTTTGATGAAACAATAACCCAATTTGAAAATAAAATAAATCCGATTTTAATCTCAATTATCAAGGGTGAAAAACCATCACATGAAGAATTTATTCCTAATGTTATTTTATTTTGTATGCTTAGAACTGAAGCATTTAGATCATACCTTATTAAAATAATGAAAGACTTTATTACTCAATCGCTTGAAAAAATAAAAAATATCTTTAGCAATACAAAAATAGATCTAAATAATGAAGAAACTCTGACTAATTTTGTAATCGCTAAACTTCAATTAACTAAAGACGAAATAGATAATGAATTAAAAATGTTAGGTTATGCACGATCTGATAGAAGAGGAATAACTAACATATTAGAAAAAACAAAAAAACAATATAAAAAAAAACTAGCTATATACACTAAAAATGACAAGTTCTTTATGGGAATACATAATATCTTAATCACCAAAACCATGAGCGCGCTAACAACTCTCAATAAAATGCGATATAGTGTTTTTGATCTTAACTATAATATACCTTTAGGAGATACTGTCTGTTTTTTTGGTATAAAAAATAACGACAACAAATTATCATTCATATCTTGTGAAATAATTTCATATTTTGGAACAGCTAAAAACGATACTCCTTTAATCATTTTTATGCCCTTATCATCTACTAAAATCTTAATTGTAAGCGATAACCCACAAGAAACGATGGAAAGTATTGATCAGAAAACATTGATATCGGCTATTGTTAGCACTAGCTATAAGTCCTTTATTGCAAAAGATGATAGTTTTACATCTTACTCTAAATTAATTAATCAAAACTCAAATCAAAACAATATAGAAATGGAATATATTTTAAAAGGCCGTTTTGCGACTAAAGACCCAAGAGAAAATTACCTTGAACTTATTGGATATATAGATATGTTAAAAGAATTACAAAAAAAAATAGAGCAAAAAAGTAATTACTCTTCTGATAATAAAGAGCTCGATAATATAGATTTGGTTAACGATTTTTTAATTTAAAAACAGCAATACTGCTGTTTTTAAATTATCATGTCCTTCAAATATTATCGTACCAATCCATACCGTCCTTCACCACTAAAATATCTTCAATAATCAGATAACGTAAGTCTGAACCATAAAACATATTAAGGGCATCCGTAGGTGAACAAACCATCGGTTCGCCCCGGCGGTTTAATGAGGTATTAAGTACTACGCCATTACCTGTCAGCTTTTCCATTTCTTTCATTAAGTCATAATAACGAGGGTTAAACTCTCTTTTTAGAGCCTGTGCACGTGAAGTACCGTCTTCATGTACGACTTCAGGAACACGCGTTTTCCACTCTTCATTGACTTCAAAGGTAAAGGTCATAAAGGGAGCAGGATGGTCAATTTTGAACATCTCTTTGGCGGTGGTATCGAGCATAGATGGGCAGAAAGGGCGCCATCTTTCACGGAATTTAATTTGCTCATTAATACGATCTGCTACACCTGCAACACTTGGGCAACCTATAATTGAACGGCCACCTAAAGCACGAGGACCAAATTCCATACGACCTTGCATCCAAGACACAGGGTTGCCATCAGCTAGAATTTTGGCAATGCGTTCACACACATTATCAATTTTTTTCCACGTGGGTTTATTAGGATGATCGGCACAAGCAGCAATCGCGTCCTCGTTACTGTAAGAAGGACCTAAGTAGACATGCTCCATTTTCTCAACAGGTACACCACGTTGTGTTGAAACATAGGCAGCAGCCCCCACAGCTGTTCCTGCATCACTAGAAGCTGGTTGTACAAATAATTCCTTCACTTCAGGACGGGCAATAATTTTTTGATTAAGTTTTACGTTTAGCGCACAACCACCAGCAAAAGCTACCTTACCCGTTTCTTTGATAATATCACCAAGGTAATAATCCATCATCTCAAGGGATATTTTCTCAAAAAGTGCTTGAATGCTCGCTGCATAGTGAACATAAGGGTCATCAGCAATATCACCCTCACGTTTAGGGCCTAACCACTCAATAAGTTTAGGTGAAAAATAGTAGCCCTTGCCTTTTTCTTTATAACGACGGAAACCGATCACATTAGCATAGTCGGTATTGATAATTAACTCGCCATTTTCAAACTTGGCTAAACGAGAAAAGTCGTATTTAGTGGCATCTCCATAAGGCGCCATTCCCATCACTTTGAACTCGCCATCGAGCATATCGAAACCCAGGTACTCTGTGATTGCGCCATACAAACCGCCTAACGAGTCAGGATCATAAAACTCTTTAATTTTATGAATCCTGCCATTTTCACCATAACCGAAGAATGTAGTTGCGTACTCGCCTTTTCCATCAATACCTAAAATAGCTGTCTTTTCGGTAAAACCTGAACAGTGGTAAGCACTGGATGCATGGGCTAGATGGTGTTCAACAGGTTGAATTTTAACTTTTTTTAAGTTAAAACCTAATTGTACTAAACACCATTGAATATGTTTATAATAGCGGCGATAACGGCGATTACCGTTTAAAATAGCATCCAATGCGCGATCAGGTGCATACCAATAACGCTTGGCATAATGCCAACGCGCTTTATCAAAAATACTGATCGGTGCAAAAGGAATCGCTACTACATCCACATCATCTGGCTTAATACCCGCTTGTTCTAAGCAAAACTTTGCAGACTCATAAGGCATACGCCCCTTAGCATGCTTATCGCGAACGAAGCGTTCTTCTTCTACAGCAGCGACTAATTTACCATCAATATAAAGTGCTGCTGATGGATCGTGATTGACTGCCCCTGAAAGGCCAAGAACGGTTAATGACACTGGATTACCTCTTTATTAACATGTACTTTAATCACATTAAATTATTTGCTTGTTGCTGCTTCAGCGCCAACAGGCAAGCTTTTTGTATTACCGCTATTTAAATAACGCATGAGTAGTGCATAGTCTAACTCGACTGCATCTGGAATCGGTAAGAAAATAATATGGCCATCACCCGGTGCTACTTCAACAGGTTCGCCTTGGGTATTTTCCATGCGCTCAATGTCAAAATGCAAGTTACCTTGCGGTGTCATCATTTCAACACGATCGCCCACTGCAAAACGATTTTTAACCACAACCTCGGCTAAATCGCCACGGCGAACACCTGTAAACTCACCCACAAACTGTTGGTTTTCTGAAATGGATGTACCGTGCTCGTAGTTTTGGTATTCATCATGCACATGGCGACGTAAAAAACCTTCGGTATAACCTCGATGAGCCAATGACTCTAAGGTATCCATTAAGGTTTTATCAAATGGGCGTCCTGCTTCGGCATCATCAATAGCTTTACGATACACTTGCGCAGTACGTGCACAGTAATAATGTGACTTAGTGCGCCCCTCAATTTTTAATGAATGTACGCCCATTTGCACTAAACGCTCTACATGTTGAACAGCGCGTAGATCCTTGGAGTTCATGATATAAGTACCATGCTCATCTTCAAAAGCTGTCATTTCTTCATTAGGTCGTGTTTTTTCACGTAGGATAAAGACCTCATCAGTCGTTTTTCCCTTTCCTAGGGTAGGATCAACGATATTAACAGCGTCAATCTTCTTGTCACTGACAATTTCACCTAGCTCATTTTCTTTAGCTTGTTCAACACCATATTGCCAACGGCAAGAGTTGGTACAGGTTCCCTGATTAGGATCGCGGTGATTAATATAACCAGACAGCAAACAACGCCCCGAATACGCCATGCAAAGTGCACCATGAACAAAAACCTCTAACTCCATATCAGGCACGTGTTGACGTATTTCTTCAATTTCTTCTAACGATAATTCACGGGATAAAATAACCCGTGTTAAGCCCATTTGTTTCCAAAATTTTACAGCAGCCCAGTTAACGGCATTTGCCTGAACGGAAAGGTGAATGGCTATATTCGGAAAGGTTTCACGCACCATCATAATCAAACCAGGGTCTGACATAATCAGTGCATCTGGATTCATCGCCACAACAGGCTCTAAGTCTTTAATAAAGGTTTTTAGTTTGGCATTATGAGGGGCAATATTAACCACAACATATAACTTTTTACCTTGGCTATGAGCTTCATCAATCGCTATTTTTAGATTTTTATGATCAAACTCATTATTACGCACACGTAAACTATAACGTGGTTGTCCTGCATAAATGGCATCTGCACCATAGGCGAATGCATAGCGCATCGCTTTTAATGTACCGGCGGGGCACAGTAACTCTGTTTTGTACGTATTCATTATTTAATAATTCATTCATAGAGTAGAAGCCCCCTATTGTAGCAGGTTCTCAACAAAGGTAAAAATCCGATTATCTTTACCATCGTATTACACAAGAAAAGCACCTAAGTTACTTCACATTAACTAAAATAACACCACCTATCGATATAAACCTCAGATAAAAAAATGCTAAGGTTTATGCTCAAATATAGGTTCAAATATTGGTGCTAAGCGTTCACTCGCATATTGTGAAATGTGATTATTATCAAAATAAAGTGGGTATCCATTTTCTGTGGTTATACAGGTCTTATTATCTGCACAAAAATAAGGAAGCGTATCTAATGTTTGAATATTACATTGCTTCTTAGCTAGCTCTATGGTTCCGAGAATAAAATCATTATTCTTATAATAATCACTGATGGGGTTAGTTACCTCTACTGTAGAACCATGCAATACTAAAGATAACGCCATATGTTTAGGAATATTAGTGCCCGCAACAGGAATCGGCTTCAGCACATAAACAGGACGATGTTTTGCTATTTCACAGACTGAATGAATATAAGCTTTTCTAAACTGTTGTTGCAAATCGTTTAAGCTAATCGTAGGTTTTGTGAAATATATATTTCCTACATTCTTTTCACTAATATATGAAGTTAAAAAATTAACAAATAAAACTGGGACATTTGAATATTGTGTTTCTAATAATGCTTTCTTTTGTTTAAATAAATTAATGCACCCTGGCTGCATATTATTCGCATAGTGTACACCCTCTACCATGAGGCAAGCAGAATGTGTCCATAAAAGTGTCGCTTTTGGATTTACTTTTTTTATAGCTGGATAAATAGCTGCAGCATGACTATCGCCCATAATAATCAATGAAGGCTCACCCTCGCCCGCTTTACATTCAGGGAACTGCTTCATATCATGACTAACTAAACAATATCTAGCAATTGAGAGATACTTCTCGGCACTGATAGAGTCTATCTTATAAAAGTCTTTCGACATGATACTAGCACGTAATTTAGGATAAGCCCTTAACAAATGCCTAGTCGTTGATGAAAGAGCCACCACAAAAATAATAATCAACAGATAACAAATAATTTGTATAACTTTAGTTTTGTTAATTTTTACTCTTATTTCTATGAAAAAATAAGAAAGAAAAGCTAACAATAGTGTTATTAACAAACTGTAAACAACATATTGCCATTCGTTGATGGAGCCATTGATAGTCAAAGCAACCGCAAATGGCCAATGCCATAAATAAATAGAATAGGATATTTTGCCTAACCATTGTGAGACCATATTATTTAAAATAAAGCTGTGTTGATTTACCCAAATAATAAGCATAGTCCCTACCACAGGTACTATGGCTAAATAGCCCGGCCAATGCATTGATGTACTAATAAAAACAATGCTAAGGGCTATAGCAACAAAGCCTAAATACTGAATCAGTTTAGCGTATGTATTGTTATTTAGCTTTAGTGGAAATAAAAAGGCAATTCCACCTGCTAACATTTCCCACGACCGAAAAGGAAGTAAAAAGAACGCTTTAACGGGAAAAATCCATGTCTGGACAATACATAATATCAGTGAAACTATTGCCAAAGATAAAATAATGTATTTAATACTGCGAAGAGATAAAAACTTTCTTAATAAAATAATGACAATAGGATAAATAAGATAAAACTGCCACTCTACAGAGAGAGACCACGTATGCAATAGCCAGTTCTCTTGTGAAGGAGTATCAAAATAACTAACTTGGTTAGCAAACCCTATATTAGAAACAAATAAAATAGCATTTTGTATCGTATAAAGTAATTCGCGATAATCGATCGTTGGCAAGTAAAGCAACCCAAACAGCCAAACAGCAACACACAAAACTGCTAATGCTGGAATAATACGTCTAGCACGATGGATATAAAAATCTAATAAAGAAAGTTTATCTGTAGCTAATTTGGAAAAAATAATACTCGTCATCAAATAACCAGAGATGACAAAAAAGATATCAACACCGATAAAAGCACCACCAAAGCCTGATATTTTAAAATGGTACAGAAGGACGGCAAGAACAGCAATCGCACGTAATCCGTTAATATCTTTTCTAAAAGTCATAATGTTATTAACTCAATTTAACAAGCAATATAAGAAAGCAAGTTCTATAAAAAGTTTCATCCAAGTCGCGTTAAAGAAAAAGTAATAATTTTCTATTTAAATTCTACCTTAAAATCGTTTACACACTTTATAATCGCATGCTAGACCGCTACTCATTACTTAAATTATTTTTTTGATTATATCCTCGCTATTGCATAATCTGTCTGTGATTCTCCTTCATAAAAAACTCAAACAGTCATAACAAAAAACCATAAAAAACAACTCCCGTTTAAGGGAGTTATTTTAATAACCAATCAAGTACAACAATCATACTTAATAAATAATTAAATTTCCTTTTAAAGTTTATTGGCAATCGCATTAAACATCAATGCAGCTTCTAATGGCTGTGCATCAAATGAAGGCTCTGCTTTTGGCCATGTTGACCACTGCACAATTACAAGATTTTCTGTTTGATTAACCATGATAATTTGCCCAAAGATGCCAAGCGCCCATAGAGTATCTTTAGCATTTAGTTTATTCACATACTTACCTGTGTAATTAGCAGGAACACTATTATTCCACCACTCATAACCATAACTTCCATCAGGATTTTTGGCCGTTACAGAGTTTTTAGCTTGTGTCCATGTACGAGCATCTTTTACCCAGTTATCTGGCAATACTTTTGTACCATCAGGCAATACACCATTGTTTGCTATAAATAACCCAAATCTACCCCAGTCTTCCAACGATGCATTAAAACCATGGGCGCCCACATCATGCTTTCCTTGTTCGTAGCTATGCCATACTCCATCTCTCACCATACCATAAGGTTGCCAAATTTTTTCTTGCAAGTAAGTTGCTATAGGGACTCCCGTTGCCTTTTCCAAAGTATCGCCTAGCAGCCATGCACCACCTGATGAATAAGACCAAATTTCGCCAGGTTTAGCATATGCTTTACGGGTTGGAGATTTAACTAACTTATTAACACAATCGTACGTATTTTTATTGGCTTCACACTGGGTAAGTTGGGCAAAGTCAGATTTAGGATTAGTATAATCCTCGCCCCACTCAACCCCTGATGTATGTTGCAATAATTGTCTGATAGTCACTTTTTCCCAAACTGTGCCTTTAACATCTGGGTTATATTTAATCACTAAATCATCTAAAGACGCTATTTTACCTTCTTTTACTGCAATACCGACTAATGTAGAAACGACCGACTTGCCCACAGAACGTGAAGTCCACAAGGTAGTTTCGTTATTGCCTTTACCATAATACTCCCATACGATCTTACCGTCTTTAATAACGAGCATACCTGCTACATCATTACGCTTGATATAATCATTAAGGGTATACTGGTGATTACCATAATCATAGGTAATAGAAGATAAATCTTTTAACGATTTAGGGATAGGGTTTGCTTTTCCTGCTTTAAATACATCACCTATATAAGATCGATAGTCGTTACGAAAACCAATAACACGATCTTGCTGGTTCCATGTCAACATATCTTTTACATCGGGTATTTTTTTATCAACTTCGGTAGGACAAGTTAAATTAGCCACATGGCAAGGACTATCTACCACTTTAGCATGATCAAGCATTTCTGCATTTGCATTTAAAGTCATTGAAATACAAGCAGCAAGCAAACATTTTTTCATATTTATCTTCATTTTAATTTCCTTTTAATGACAGTGTTATTGAACATATCAAGCATACTTTTATATAACTACAGGCACTATTGACACTAATTCACGTATAATAAATTCTACCTGTTGGCTTATGAAACTATTCTAAAAAAAATTACTATTTTTTTAAAATCAGTTAATGCAGGGAAAACCGTCATTAGAATTAGTAGAGATAAAAATGCCAGCTATTCATTTTACCCTAGCGCAAATAGAAGCTTTTGCATGTGTTTGCGAAACCAATAACTTATCACTTGCAGCGACAAAACTACAAAAAAGCCGAACAACAATTAGTGAGTTAATTGACTCATTAGAAATTAATCTTGGTTATATACTATTTGATCGAACTAAACGACCTCTACAACTAACCGCTGAAGGCAAAAAACTATATACGCAGGCGCGCTTGTTTCTTCATGAAGCTAATATTTTTGATCAGCTCGCCATGCAAATGCCTAAAGAAATAAAGCATACCATCACCCTTTGCTATGACTGCTTTATTCCACTATCTTTTATAAAAAAACTTATCGCTTATTGTGAACAACAACGCATCAAACTTAATTTACTCAATATTGAACGGCCACAAGCAGAGAAAAGACTGCTGACTGGCGAAGCTGATATTGGTATCTACCCTGCGGCTAACCGCATGATTAATGCCGATTTTAAATGGAGTGCTATTGGTACAATTGAACTAGGTATTTATGCAAATAAATGCTTCTTTTCTAATCTCCAAACCAACATATCCATACTGGAACTAGCCTCATCCAATCAATTTATTCCTTTTATCCAATTACCTGATCAGCTCGGCAAAATTATAAAAATATCTGATAATATACAACAAATAACCAATATTGAACTTCTCAAAGAACTATTAGATAACAAAAAAGGCTGGAGTCTACTTCCAACGCATCTATTCACTGAATCCTATAAAAATATTAGCCGCTTTCACACGGAGTTAGGTAATAAAGGTATGATGCTAAGTATTGTCTGTATTTGGAAACCAACAGCAAACAAACAACTGCAACAAATCATTCAACAAATAATAAATCATATCGATTTATAGTGCGAAATACATTTACTTAAAATAAATTATTTGATTTTTGATATATTACAATTAGACTGAGAAAAACAATGTAGGAGTATTTTATGTTTTTTATAGGCAGCTCAATTTTTACTTTTATTGGTGTAATACTATGTATTTATGCGTGTATTAAAGATTTTGAAAAAAATAATGTCCTATGGGCAATATTAGACATTGTATTTTTTCCCGTAGGAGTTGTACGCAGCTTTATATATATCTTAAAGTAGTTTAATGCGCTTCCATGCTAATTAAATCTACTTTGCGCCTTTTAAAAGCTCCATTTCATATAGCTTAACTAAACTCATCTTGATTTAAAAACTTAATATAGTTTTTAGCGCTGTATTCTATTGCTTCCTGAGTTGAATAGTATTCAACTCCAGATTCTTTTTCATTACCATAAAAAGCAAAAAATGGCTGATAGCTTGCATGTACATAACGCATAGTTACCTCAAAAGGTCGTAAAATCTCCTCAAGACTAAATTGATAACGCCCCTTTTTAGAATAATCCACTTCTTTTATCCCCGCGCAAACAGCAAGCCTAACGCTACGACCTACTAATGCATTTCCTGCTGAGCCATACGCCCATCCATAAATAAATACTTCATCCAGCCATTTTTTTAATAATGGCGGACAATTAAACCAATAAATAGGAAATTGTAAAACTAAATCATCATGCCCCTCTATTAACTCCTGTTCTGCCTCAATATCAATATGATCATTAGGATAAACATTATAAAGTTCGTGAACGGTGAATCGCTCTGGATACTTCCTCAACTCTTCAATCCACCGCTTATTTATCTTTGAATTTTCTATATCAGGATGAGCCACTATAATCAAAGTTTTCATCAGAAATTCTCTCATGTCTGTAAATGTCTAATAAGTGTATGTTAAAGTATGACTATTATGAAGTACGCACAATCATGTAATATACTATCTTTAAGGAAAGCATAAATGAAGGATAATACCTGTAGTCCAAGCGGTATAAAAATAGAAGACACTGGTTTTGGTTATACACTTTCAGTAATCGGCGGTAAATATAAAATGATTATTTTATATTGGCTTAATGAAAACCAACCCACTATGCGCTTTAATGAGCTAAAACGTTGTATCGGAACTATTTCATTTAAAACCCTTAGTAGCACACTCAAAGAATTAGAAAAAGACAAACTCATTATTCGAAAAGAATACCCTCAAATTCCGCCAAAAGTTGAATACCGTTTATCCATAAAAGGGAAATCACTGATCCCTTTGTTAGATAGTATGTGTACTTGGGGAAATAACAACAAAATGCGTTAAATCAAACGCCATATGAGTTTATATCGTATGATGATCTTTCGTTATTAGATGATTTTTATCTTTATAGGTGTTACTAGGAAACATTCGTTATGTACAAAAAATGGTTATCTATCGCGCTTCTTTTTACATTGTTTATAACAGGGTGCAATCAAGCAAAGCTCGATAAACCAGATGATGAAAATAATGAAATAACCAATAAAATTAATCACTGTTTAAGCCTAAAAAGCTCAACAGATGAGTTTAATGCCTGCTTCGAAGAACTTCTCAGTATAAATAGGCCAACACGTGTAATTTTATTAGCGTTAGATAGACAGGTAGCCACAGCGCGATGGTTAAATGAAATGTCGCAACAAGCGCAAAGCGTCCTAAAAAACCATAAAATTGATTTCGAAGCAATTAGTCTCTCGGAAAAAAATCTTATCATCGACTTTCCAAATCAAAGAATAGCTATACAGGCTCTTGAGTACTTAAACCGTGCAGGTATACCACTCACACAATCAAAAAACCAACTTTCAGTTTCACCACAAACAATGGCTAAGTTTTATAATGACGATACTGAGCAATCTATTAAAATATTCGACTTCCGTTTAAAGCAACTTAATCTATTGCACACAACCATAAAACCATATGGCGATAATTACATTCTTATTCTAATTCCTGATGAAGTAGAGAATAGCCAACAAGAAATTATCCAACAGCTAGGTGCAGTTAGCTCTTTTGAAATTCGTTTGGCTTATCACGATACAGATACTAATGCTCTATTAGCCAAAGGCGAAATACCTCAAGATATGGAGGTTATGTACATGCAAGATGGCCAACCGATCCTCGTTTCTAAACAAGTCTCTATTACCGAAGGAGATTTAATGAATGTTTATCCCAATTATTCCGAAAAGGGTGCTATTTATCTTGGAATGACCTTTAACTCAAAAGGAACAAAAAAATTGTATAACTTCACCAAAGAGAATTTGTTCAAACATATCGCTTTTGTTGTCAAAAAAGATACCGCCTCAGAGCCCGAAGTTTTATTAACCATAAATATGGTCATGCCTATAAAAGATGGCCGAATCATCGTATCAGGATCCCCAGAACTAAAAGGTGCAGTACATATTATAGATACCATCCGCTCTACACTGCCTCAAACACCACTGACTATTATTGTTAATGCCATCATAAAATAACAACCATCACCCGATAATTATCATAAACGCATCCAATAAAAATGCCGCTAAAAAAAGCGGCATTTTTAATATCAACAATAAATTCAATAAAGCTTACTGGAAAACAATTTCATCATCTTTCACAGTTGCATGAATCGTTGTTTTTGGCATAAATTTACCTGCCAAAATTTGTTGTGCTAATGGGTTTTCAATCCAGCGTTGAATAGCACGTTTTAATGGACGCGCCCCATACACGGGATCAAAACCAACGGCAATCAACTTATCCATAGCCGCTTGGTCTAACTGTAAGTCTAACTCACGCTCAGCTAAACGCTTGCGTAAACGATTAAGTTGAATATCAGCAATACCCGCAATTTGCTCTTTAGCCAATGGATCAAAAACCACCACTTCATCGATACGGTTAATGAACTCAGGTCTAAAGTGATTATTCACTGCATCCATCACCGCTGCGTATTGTGCTTCTTTATCACCTACCAACTCTTGAATCTGACTAGAGCCTAAGTTAGAAGTCATAATTACTACGGTATTACGGAAATCAACCGTTCTACCTTGACTATCCGTTAAACGTCCATCTTCAAGTACTTGCAATAAGATATTGAATACATCAGGATGCGCTTTTTCAACCTCATCCAACAACACCACAGAATAAGGACGACGTCTTACCGCCTCAGTTAAATAACCACCCTCTTCATACCCGACGTACCCTGGAGGAGCACCGATTAATCTGGCAACAGAGTGTTTCTCCATAAACTCAGACATATCAATACGCACCATTGCATCTTCGGTATCGAATAAGAAAGCAGCTAATGCCTTACAAAGCTCTGTTTTACCAACCCCTGTAGGGCCTAAAAACAAGAACGAACCACTGGGGCGATTAGGGTCAGACAGCCCGGCTCTCGCACGACGCACGGCATTAGATACCGCAACAACAGCAGCCTCCTGACCAATCACGCGTTTATGTAAATCGTCTTCCATATGAAGGAGTTTTTCACGCTCACCCTCCATCATTTTAGACACGGGAATCCCCGTCCACTTAGAAATAACCTCAGCAATTTCCTCTTCAGTTACTTTATTACGTAACAAACGATTTTCAGGTTGGTGCTCAGTATTTTTTACTGCCTCATCCAATTGTTTTTCAAGGTTGGGAATGGTACCGTATTGTAACTCAGCCATTTTGTTCAAATCGCCTTTACGACGGGCATTCTCTAACTCAGTACGCGCTTGTTCAATTTGTTGCTGAATTTGCGCTGTCCCTTGAACACCTGCTTTTTCAGATTTCCAAATTTCTTCTAAATCAGCGTATTCTTTTTCAAGCAGACTGATATCAGACTCTAATTTTTGAAGACGTTGTTTAGCCGCCTCATCCTGCTCTTTCTTAAGTGCTTCGCGTTCAATTTTCAACTGAATTAAACGACGCTCTAACTTATCTAAAGCTTCAGGCTTAGAGTCAATTTCCATCCGAATACGACTAGCCGCTTCATCAATTAAATCAATGGCCTTATCAGGCAATTGACGGTCAGGAATATAACGTTGTGATAACTTAGCGGCTGCAATAATTGCGCTGTCAGTGATCGAAACACCATGATGAACTTCATAACGCTCTTTCAAACCACGTAAAATCGCAATGGTATCTTCTTCACTGGGTTCATCAACCAATACTTTTTGGAAACGACGCTCTAACGCTGCATCTTTTTCAATGTATTGGCGGTATTCATCTAACGTAGTAGCACCAACACAGTGTAACTCACCACGTGCTAGAGCAGGTTTTAACATATTCCCTGCATCCATCGCTCCGTCAGCTTTACCTGCGCCAACCATGGTATGAATTTCATCAATAAAGAGGATAATACGTCCTTCTTGTTTACCAAGCTCATTAAGTACCGCTTTTAAACGCTCTTCAAATTCACCACGGAATTTAGCACCGGCAATTAATGCTCCCATGTCTAACGCTAATAAGCGTTTATCTTTTAAACCATCGGGCACTTCACCGTTCACAATACGCTGTGCTAAACCTTCAACAATGGCCGTTTTACCCACACCTGGCTCACCAATTAACACAGGGTTATTTTTGGTACGACGTTGCAATACTTGGATGGTGCGGCGGATCTCATCATCACGACCAATCACAGGATCAAGCTTACCTTCTTCAGCACGCTTGGTCATATCTACTGTATATTTGCTTAAGGCTTGGCGTTGATCTTCTGAGTCAGCATCATTAACGCTTTGTCCACCACGTAAATTATCAATAGCATTTTCTAGGGCTTGTTTGCTTACACCCTGCCCTAACAATAACTTACCTAATGCGGTGCTATTATCTAGTGCAGCAAGCAACACTAGTTCACTAGAAATAAATTGGTCACCCTTTTGT
Source organism: Entomomonas moraniae (assembly GCF_003991975.1). Lineage (NCBI taxonomy): Bacteria > Pseudomonadati > Pseudomonadota > Gammaproteobacteria > Pseudomonadales > Pseudomonadaceae > Entomomonas > Entomomonas moraniae. The sequence goes on along the minus strand of NZ_CP029822.1, from coordinate 3,276,938 downwards.
TGTGCCAAACGATCTGCTTGGTTCAACAAACGAGATAGATCTTGGGAAATAGTAATATCGCCCGTTGGATTTTGAATTTTAGGCAAATCAGCAATGGCTTTATCTAGCACTGTATTTAGCTGATTAACATTAAAACCAACTTGACCTAATAATGGCTTTATTGAACCACCTTGCTGATTTAATAAAGCAGAAAATAAATGCAATGGTTCTATATTTGGATTATCTTGCCCAAGGGCTAAAGATTGTGCATCTGCTAATGCACTTTGTAACTTACTGGTAAAGCGGTCTATACGCATATAATAACGCTCCTATTTTTGAGGCTAAGCTATATTAGTTAAACACTCATAACATAACTCGCAATATGTATCATTAGATAAGGTCGTTTATAATAAAGTTCAAGGGTTGTTTTACATTATCTGCTAAAATAATTAATAAAATAATTATCAAAATATATTAGGAGCACTCATGAAAGGTAGAGTACGTTGGACAGGTGAAAGACAGTTCATTGCAGAGTCTGGCAGTGGTCATACGGTAGTCATTGATGGCCCACCAGACCATGGTGGCCGCAACATAGGCATTCGCCCCATGGAGATGCTATTACTGGGACTGGGTGGTTGTAGTAATTTCGATGTAATCAATATTTTAGAAAAAGCACGCCAACAGGTAGAAAGCTGTGAGGTTTTTTTAGATGCTGAACGCGCAGAAACAGAACCAAAAGTATTCACTAAAATTCATTTACACTTCGTAGTAAAAGGACGTGAACTTAAAGAGGCTCATATAAAGCGCGCCATCGATTTATCCGCTGAGAAATACTGCTCTGCAGCAGCCATGCTTCGAGCTGGTGGGGTCGAAATAACGCATGATTATGAGCTAATAGCGTCTAATTAATTATCGCTTATAAAAAAGCCCAGTGATGACTGGGCTTTTTATTAAATTCATCAAAAACTATAACGATAACCTAAATTAAATTTTGCATTATCAAACTGGTTACCTGTTGCATAATCGGCCTCTGCATAAATGTTATGTTTTTTATTGATATTAACATCAACACCAATGCCATTATCAAACCAATTAGAACGGAAACTATGGTCTTTTTTATCGCCATCATTAAAACGGTAGCTAGCACCACCACTCATTTCCCTTACAAATCCCGTTTTAACATAGACATTAACGGGTGTATCACCTTGAATTTGATAGCCAAAAATACCACTCACTCGGCTTAATGTACTGTTATAGTGGCTTAATCCTACGTTAAGCCCATTACTGGCTTTCACTGTATCACCTGTTTGATAGCCATAAGATAATTGTGCTTGAGGCTCTAAATAAAAGCCTTGCTTTTGACTTCCCATCCAGAAACGTTTACCAACCTCCATAGAAAGACTTACACCATGAGTTTTACCTGTTCCTTTAACACCTTTTCCTGCGGTATCTTTTACATTAAAGTGGTTTAGCATACGGTTAAATTTCAGAACATTATCGATGTAAAAGCCATTATCGAGTAAATAGGTGGTATAAAGCCCCGCCGTATAGTTTTTACCATTTCCATCCCCCTTACGATAGTTAGGGTTGGTTCGTGTAAAACCAGCCATAGCACCAACGACTAAACTGCCATTATCCACATCAAAAGATTTATCTATACCAAACTGGGTGCCTGTGTAGGTCATATCAAAACCTTTTAATGAATTCCCTGCAAATGAGTTTAGTTTTCCACCAAAACCTTTAACCCAAAAACCATCTTGCTTAGCGGTACCATACTGATTGTTACGTAAATCGCCCATACGCTGTAAAAGCGTTTGATTCTCAATATAATTTGTTAAATAACCAATATTAAGAAAACTTCCCGCAGCTTCAGCTGTTGTTGTTAATTTACCACCACCGCCAGACCTACCTGCTGCATAAAGTTCAAGATTATTCGGCGATCCCGCAACTGCTCTTAAGCCATATTCATATGCGCCTAGTTCAACATTATTCACTAGACTAAAGTTACCAAGCGGAGTATTGCCTGCACCAGTTTTTACAATAGTCAAGGTTTCTGTTCCGTCGGTGGCAGCGGAACCATTATTGGTTACTCCAATTTTATGATTACCTGCTATGGTACTATCAACAATAAGAAGATCGCCCTGCTGGCCAACAATATCCGTGTTCATATTAAAGGTAGCACTACCATTGAGCGTGTTAGTGGTCAGTTGAGTAAACTGTTGATTCCCCCCCACAGTTGGTAATTTTATAAAGTTAACAACGCTATTATTTAATGTCAAATTTGTTACAGTAGATTCTTTCATCTGAGTCGTAGCATCAGGTATAGCAGAACTATTGTTCATACTCCAGACACTGTCAGTCATAGTAATATTAACTGTACCACCGTTTTCAGTCAAAGAATGGCCTTCAAAAACAGAACCTGCCGTCGCATTTATATCAATTTTACCAGCACTTAAAAATGCATCAATATTACCTTTTATATTAATTTTTCCAGTAATATCAATAGTTGCATTATTAGCAAATAAGGCAGAACCTATACCATCATCGGATTGTATCTCTGTCTTTCCGAGAAGGGTAACTTTAGCACCACTTGTTGCATACACAGCAAAAATTGAGGCTGTTGCATTAGCTGCACGCTCTGTTTTAATTGTAAGGTCTATCCCTCCAATAGTACCATTACTGTCCGCCCTTAATCCATAAGCTCCCTTGGTCTCAACATCTGTTTTCGCTATATTAAGTTTTGCCCCAGTCCCTTGAGAAAAAACGCCTGCTACTTTAGGCGTAAGACTCGTATCATTAGTTATAACTTTATTTCGATTAGCATCTGTCCCAACATATGTTAGGCTACTCACAACAGTTCCACTGCCTGTATAAGTATTCGCATTAACATCAAGACCAAATGATCCATTTGTCTCAACACTACTACCCTCACCAATTCTTATTTTTCCGCCTGCTCTTGCTAATACACCCGCCGATAACGATCCTGATGTTTTAACTGTAAGACCAGTACTTGCGTTTACCACACCTCCATTATTCAATGCAACAATCCCGTTTGAATTATTTCCTATCGTTGTTATGGTACTACCATTACCAAGCTCTATTTCACTGTAGGAATCCGCATAGGCACCTATAGCATTGGTTGTATTGATGGTTACATTGTCATTTACTTTAATAATATTTTTATTGTTAGTATCTCCAGAATCATTTTTCTGATTAGCTGCTTTTAAGCCAGCACTCGCCCCAGCTTCTAGATTCTTACCGCCTACTACCGTTATTATTGTGTTACTCCCTGTTAAAGTAACATTGCCACCATTTTGAGTCCTTATTCCAACAGCTCCACCTGATTCTTTTTTATTATTATCAATATATGTATTTGTTGCACTAACATTCAAATTCTCAGCGGTTAAGCTTGTTCCTCTACCGACGACCTCCACACTACTGACTGTATTAACTTGTGCATCATCAATAGGCGTATTGCCTGTTACATTAATAGAAGTACCTTTCCCCAAATTATTTGAGTTATTACGGTTGGTTACGCGAACACCCGTTGCTTTATTACCATTTGCAATGTTGATCTCTGTTTGTCCATTAACATTCAAAGAACCTGTTACTGCTGATGACTCAACTCCAATAATACCCGTTGTGTTACTGGGTACATTATAAATAACCCTATCACCATCATTTAAACTTATAGGCTGATTACTAGATATCGGAGAATAATCTGTAGCCACTGCTTGTATGCAATTCAATTCAAAAAAAATACCAGTAAATAGTATCAACTGTATTTTACTCACTCCTGTGAAGCTACCCATTTTATCGCCATCCCTCCATTTAAAACTATAGATATTGAGTATAACTTAATTATTATTTTGAAAAAAATAAAGGCTAGCATATAGCTAGCCTTTATTTATTTATTTTTGCTAAAGCAACTAAAACACCTTTTTATTTGCTAACTGCATTGCACGATTCAGTGCACTAAATAGGGCTTGAAAACTAGCCATTGTAATATTCTCATGAATACCGATGCCGTGTAAAGAGCGTCCACCATCCATGCGTATTTCAATATAGGCAGCCGCATTAGCTGTACTTCCTACACCAATAGCATGTTCGTTATAATCCATTATTTCAACATTTGTAGGAATCGCTGAAACAGCAGCCTCTAGTGCGCCTTTACCAACTCCATGCCAATGTTCAGTCTTACCGCCTACATTTACTTCGAGGCGAACTGTACTCTCTCCGTTCTCTTCTTGCAAGCGATGTTTTATCAATTGTACAGGTTCTTTTATTTGTAAATATTCCCGATCTAACAAATCATAAATCTGTTTAGATGTCATTTCTAACCCTAAGCGATCAGTTTCTTTCTGCACAATCTGGCTAAACTCAATCTGCATACGGCGTGGCAAGCTGATACCATAATCTTGCTCCAACAAATAAGTAATTCCACCTTTACCTGATTGGCTGTTCACACGAATAACTGCATCATAGCTACGCCCGATATCGCTTGGGTCAATGGGTAAATAAGGAACTTCCCAATACTCTTTATCTTTTTGTAAAGCAAATCCCTTACGGATCGCATCTTGATGAGAACCAGAAAAAGCTGTGTGCACTAAATCACCAACATACGGATGACGAGGATGAACACTTAACTGATTACACTCCTCAACCACATGACGAACACTGTCGATATCTGAAAAGTCTAACTTTGGATCAACGCCTTGTGTATACATATTTAATGCCAATGTCACAAGATCAACATTCCCTGTACGCTCACCATTACCAAACAAACAGCCCTCGACACGGTCTGCACCGGCTAATAAACCTAACTCAGTTGCGGCAATACCTGTACCACGGTCATTATGACAATGCAAACTAATAATCACGCTGTCACGGTGATTAACGTGGCGACCAAACCATTCAATTTGGTCGGCATAAACATTAGGTGTAGAACACTCCACTGTGGCAGGTAAATTTAAGATTGCTTTCTTTTGTGGTGTTGGCTTCCAAACATCTAGCACAGCGTTACAAATTTCTACAGAAAACGGTAACTCTGCCATACTAAAGGTTTCAGGTGAAAACTCAAAAGTCCAATCAGTTTCAGGTTGTTCTGCTGCCAACTCCGCAAATAATTTTGCCGATTTCACTGCTGTTGCTATCATAGCCGCTTTATCTTGCTTAAAGACGATATTACGAAATGACGGCGATACAGCCACATAAAAATGGACAATTGCTTTCTTAACACCACGTAAGGATTCAAATGTACGACGAATTAAATCCTCGCGTGCTTGAGTTAACACTTGTATAGACACATCATCTGGAATGTGGTTTTCTTCAATCAAATGTCTAACAAAATCGAAATCCGTCTGTGATGCTGAGGGGAAAGCCACCTCAATTTCTTTTAAACCTATGTCTACCAATGTTTTAAAAAACTTCATTTTCTTTTCGGCATCCATCGGTTCAATCAATGACTGATTACCATCACGTAAATCTGAACTAGACCATATTGGTGCTTTCGTGATGGTTTTAGAGGGCCATGTACGATCAGAGATGTCAACGACAGGAAATGGACGATACTTATTTGCAGTGGCTTGTTTCATAGACATAATAAAAATTCCTTCAAAAAGGGAGATCAACAATTATTTTTAGCGTTTAGTTTTAGTAAAAACAGAGTCGCTGCGCCACTAATTTTAGGCAGCAAAATTGCCGATAGAGTATAAGTATGTGAGATATTTTCATGGCACCACAATAAAATAAACAAAAAATAATTGCAAACTAGAAATAAAAATTAGTTATAAACACCAATAAAAAAATAAAAACAAAATAAAAGATCGATAAAATTAAAAAACAAGCAATAAAAATAACAAGGCAATAGTTAACGCCTAGCTAAAATAAATAAATGCCTTATAATATCCTCCATCCTTTTTAAACAATAGCATTTATGCAACTTTTCAGACATAAAACTAAACAGTTTCATTTTGTTTTTCTCAGCTTATTTGCGATATTGATGCTCACCTTTGGGCCATTCACTTCGCAACTATTAGCGGCTATTGCAATCGAACAAAAAGTATCAACAAATAGCCCATCCTCCCGTGGATGTGACTCAACTACTGAAAAAAACCATCACCTAACAAACTCATCGGTACAAACAAAACCAATCAACAAAATGCCCGCTCATCACTCGATGAGTTTATGTGGCTACTGTGATTTACTGCATACTCCGATTACTTCTACATTTATTCCTTTTTCCATACAATCTTTATCCGTTCACCAACAGACCATCCAGTATCACGCGCCTATTTTTTTTCTATTAGGCTATAACTACCCTTTAAGCCAAGCACCTCCTCTCTTTTCTTAACATATCAATAAAAACAGGGGCTTGTATAAAGCACCATCCTCTATTTTGTTAAAGGAAAACCTTAATGGCTAAACCTACTTATAAGCAGGCTTACTTAGTTTTGGGTGTTTCTGTGCTTTCTCTAAATGTAGCCACATTAAGCTATGCTGAAGAATCTAAGACACATAAATCATCGGAAACTGATATCACATTAGATACGCTAGTGATCACATCATCGCCTCAAACATCACCACTCACCGTAGTAACCGACCCAAAACAACCACGCCAACCTGTGCCAGCCAGTGATGGCGCTGACTACCTAAAAACCATACCGGGATTCTCAGTGGTTAGAAAAGGAGGATCTAATGGCGATCCTGTTTTTCGAGGCATGTTCGGATCACGCCTGAATATCTTGACCGATGGCGGCACCATACTGGGAGGGTGTGGCGGTAGAATGGATGCACCCACCTCTTACATTGCACCAGAAACCTATGACCGTATCACCCTCATCAAAGGGCCTCAAACTGTGATTTGGGGACCAACTGCTTCAGCAGGGACTATTTTATTTGAGCGAGACCCTCAATATTTCTATAACCCTGAAGCACATATCAGCGGCAGTGTACTTTTTGGTACTGATGGACGTTTTGATAAAACACTTGATGCTATTGGTGGCAATCAATACGGTTACTTTAGATTCACAGGTAATCAAGCAAAATCCAATGACTACCATGACGGTGATGGCAAACGAATACACTCGAAATGGAATAAATGGAACGGTGACCTTGCTGCGGGTATCACACCAGATGAAGATACCCTACTTGAACTCACAGCAGGTCGAGGCAATGGTGAAGCACGCTATGCTGATCGCGGCATGGACGGCTCTCGCTTCTTAAGAGAATCTTACGGTGCAAGATTTGTAAAATCTAATATTAACGACGTATTAACCAAGGTAGAAGCACAGGTTTACTATAACTATATTAACCATGTGATGGATAATTTTAGATTGCGCCACATGAACCCATCCAAAAATTGGATGGAGTCAAACCCTGACCGCCGTACATTAGGTGGAAGAATTAGCACAACATGGGAGTGGAGTGATTTTAAGCTACAAACAGGTGTTGACGCTAAACGTGATACTCATCGTAATAAAAATCGTCAGATGATGTTAACCACCAAGGGTTGGACTAAAGATGCTTACTTCACCAACTACGGTGCTTTCGGTGAGCTCACATGGTATACCAATGACAAAAATAGGATTATTACAGGTGCTCGAGCAGACCATTACAAGGTCAAAGCAGAACAAACTGATCAAGAAAGAACCAAAACGCTACCCAGTGGTTTTATTCGATACGAACATGATCTCACCAGCTCCCCTACAACCCTTTATGCGGGGCTTGGCCATGCTGAACGCTTTCCTGATTACTGGGAGCTTTTTAGCAGCGCTAATAAAAAAGCCATCTTTAACAAACTCGGTCCAGAAAAAACTACCCAAATCGATTTTGGTGCACAATATGATAATGGTCGATTGAGTGCTTGGGCATCAGGTTATGTAGGTTGGATTAATGACTATATTTTATTTACCCAACAAGGTTCTGCCAATAATGCCAATAACATTAATGCCAGAGTCATGGGGGGAGAACTAGGTTCCGCTTATAAGCTAACAGATCATTGGTCAACTGATGCTAGCTTAGCTTATTCATGGGGAAAAAATAGCACACAAAATAAAGCGCTACCACAGATGCCTCCCTTAGAAGTTCGATTAGGACTTAACTACCAACGTGAAAAATGGTCTGCGGGGGCATTGCTTCGTTTAGCGGACTCACAACATCGTGTTGCCGTTAATCAAGGTAATGTCACAGGGAAAGACTTTGGTAAAAGTTCAGGCTTTGCTATTTTCTCACTCAATGCAGGCTATGATATTAACAAAAATTTGAAACTGACAGCAGGTGTTGATAATCTCTTCGATAAATATTATGTCGAACATTTGAATAGGGCTGGCGTTAATATGTTTGGTTTCTCTGCTAACCAACAACTACCTGAACCTGGAAGAACCTTATGGACTAAGCTATCCTTTGATTTTTAAATAATACAAAAACAGGTTGGTTTAACTGGCCAATCTGTTTTTATAACGGACTAACCCCTGTCCTTAAAAAAAGACCTTACAAACAAAATCCCCTTTTAGAATGACTTCTCTATTACAATAGTGATTATTTTATAACAGATTATTCTTTTTATTATGATAGATACTACGTTACTTCTTTGGTTAAGTATTGCCGCTGTTAGCATCATTATTGTTTTATTAGCCACTATTATTTATAGCCTATATCAACAGTTGTGCTCGGCACATTTAAAGATACAGGGACTACAAACACAACAGCAAGAATACCACGTACAAGCAGAAAACTTTAAAACCCAAGGTAATCAACTTAAAGAGTACAATACAGAGCTAAAAAATAACTACCAACAAATCGCTAATAAGCTAGAACAATCACAACTACAGTGTATACAACTGAGTAATCAAAACACTGAGCTTAACACCCTACTCAAACAAAAAGAAGAGTATTTCGAACAACAACTGAAATTACTTAATGATAATAAACAGCAACTCAAACTTGAGTTCGAACAGCTTGCTACCCAAATATTTGAGGCTAAAGGAAAAAGCTTTAATGAACAAAGCCAGCAATCTTTACAATCCCTACTCACCCCGTTTAGAGAGCAAATCTCTGTTTTTAAACAACGTGTCGAAGAAATTCACCGTAATGAAACTATCCAAAAAGCCACTTTAAATCAAGAATTACGGCATTTAAAAGAGTTGAATCAGCACATCACCGAAGAAACTCAGAACCTCACCTTAGCTTTAAAAGGTGATAAAAAAATGCAAGGTAACTGGGGTGAACTTATTTTAGAAAATGTTCTTGAGCGTGCGGGATTACAAGTTAATAAAGACTACTATATACAAAAAAGAATTCATTCACCTGAGGGAGATAATCAAGTCCCTGACGTTATCATCCAGCTACCCCAACACAAACACCTTATTATTGATGCAAAAGTTTCACTTAATGCTTATACGCGCTCAATCAATGCAGAAACAGAAATACTTCAAAGCGTTGCACTGAATGAACATACCAAAGCAGTAACTGAGCGTATTAAAGAACTTTCTGAACGATTCTATTACCAATCACCTGAAGTTAACTCTCCCGAAATAGTGATCATGTTTATTCCTATCGAGTCTGCTTTTGTGAGCGCATTAAAAACCGACGAAACACTCTTTCAAAAAGCGATTGATAAAAATATCTTAGTCGCCACTCCCACCACGCTACTTGCCTGCCTAACCATTGTTAGACAACTATGGCGATTAGAAAATCAAAGCCGTAATACACTCGAACTCGCCAATACCGCTGGTAAAATTTATGACAAACTGCGCACCTTTTTAAACAGCATGGATAAAATTGAAAAAGGATTAGTGAGTGCACAAGATGCTTACCAAGAAGCTAAAAGACAATTACTTGATGGCCGAGGTAATCTGGTTAATCTCGTTAATGGCTTTGTAGAACTCGGTGTTACTGTAAAAAATGAAATCAATGAGACATGGCAAGAAAAAGCGGCATTAGGTATTGAAGCCTCAAAAAATGAGTAAGTCCAATTAGTCATTATAAAAAAAAGCTACATATATAATGTAGCCTTTTTTATACTTCAAGTTTATAACCAGTGATGACTCTATGGTTTAAGATATTTACCTAAATCAAAATCAATAGTATAAGTTGCGATTAAACGATTATCATCCATATTGTTATCAGCCCCAGAACGGAACATACCATTTTTCCATGCAAATTCTAAGTTCTTTAAAGGACCTGATTGGATTTTATAAGCTAACTGAATATCACGTTCCCACTCAGTTGTTCTTTTACTGTTAATCGGTGTAATACTGCTGCTATTAACTTTATGAAGATTGCTACCTTTCAAATACTTAATACTAGCTGTCAATCCAGGAACACCAATATCAGCAAAATTAAATGCATACTGAGCAAACCAAGTACGCTCACCCGCATTAACAAACTTTCCAACAAGGCTATCAGTCCAAACATAGGCAGTAGAACCACCCGCACCCGACCAAGCAGATCCTTGATCTAAGTAAGGAAGCTGGCTATTACCAGAAAGACTTTGATAACCAGCTGTCAAACTGTGCCCATCTAGTTTATAGGTTAAAGCTAAACTCCATGTTTGGTTATCCACTTCACCCTTATTATTATAGCCTTTAATACGATAACCTTCTGCACGGCCAGAAGCTTTACCATTCTTACCATTTGAATCACTATAAAAATAACGTACATCAGTAGTTAATGACCCAACAGGTAAAGCAAGTTTGTGGTTTAATCCTAAGAAATGTTGATTGTAAAACTCTTTCAAACCACCATAGTAATAACTCAATTTTAAATCTTTAACAACTGAAGGGGTGTATTCAACACCACCAAAATAAAACTTATTTGATGCTACGCCCTTTCCTGCACCGGAAACTGATAATGATTGCTGATTAGTTGAAGCACGGCCTTTAGCATGCTCTAACTTACCACCTAAAAACGTAAAGTCTTTAAATTCGTTTGAAGTAATCATTCCACCATCAAATGTTTGAGGTAGTAAACGACCATTATTCGCAACAATCACTGGCATATTAGGAATGAAAGTACCATACTTTGCTTCTGTTTTTGAGACACGAACTTTAGCTGCCGCACCAAAGCTACCAAAGCTACTCTCAGCTTTACCATTACGCTTTAATGGGAATAATGTTCCTGGGTTACGGTCAATACCTGCTTTTCCTGAACGACCACCAGAATCTAAACGATAACCTATCATCCCTATAGCATCAACACCAAACCCTACTGTGCCTTGAGTAAAACCTGATTTATAATCAAAAATAAATCCTTGCCCCCACTCCCGCAATTGTCCAGAGCTATTTTGATGCTCTCTATTATCAGTATTAATATAATAATTTTTGGCTGTAATAGTTAGTTTACTATCTTCTAAGAACCCATGTTCTTGAGCAGTAGCATTAAAGGGTAGGCAAAGCGTTGAGGTACAAGTGGCAGTTAATATCAGCAATTTTCTCATAAATCGATATCCTAAGTGTTGGCTTGGCACATATGTAGTTATAGTATAATACACTTTTGTAACATTTCTTTAACGCTCTCATACCTATGTATGAGATATCATATTAATATTATTGGAAACATTAATATGTCAAAGTTAAATTCCCCCCTAACCTCTATTCAATTTATTACAGTATATTACTTATTTTAGTATAGACTGACCAGCTTCTAATGGGTACAAGTCAATTTTTTTATACTTTTTCTCATCGTACGTTAATAATTGATCTTTTTTCACACATAATACTGGACTAAATGTATAAAAACTTTTAAATAGACGGAGAAATTATTATTTTTTATTCCATAAAGCTATTTCTTTATGAATAAATAGAACTTTTAAGCATAATCAGAAACTGATATCTTGTCTTTACATAAACAATAATTTTTTTAAATAGGCTTCTGCAATCATTATTAGCCAGAGTCAAACCGTTGCTCAGCTTTTATTGGACTTTAAATGTATACTTATGATAAATATGATCAAAAAATTGTAGATGACCGTGTAAAACAATTTCGCGATCAAACAAATCGCTATTTAGCAGGAGAACTTACTGAGGATGAGTATAGACCACTGCGTTTACAAAATGGCGTCTATATTCAACGCTATGCACCTATGCTACGTATAGCAGTTCCGTATGGGCTTTTATCATCAAAACAATTGCGTAAATTAGCAAATATTGCACGTAATTATGATAAAGGTTATGCACATGTTTCAACAAGACAGAACATTCAGTTTAATTGGTGTGAACTCGAATCTATACCAGATATTCTAGCCGAATTAGCGACTGTACAAATGCACGCGATCCAAACCAGCGGCAACTGTATCCGTAATACAACAACAGATCAATTTGCAGGGGTTACTCGTGACGAGGCGATAGACCCTCGCCCTTGGTGTGAAATTATTCGCCAATGGTCGACACTTCACCCAGAGTTTCACCACCTACCACGTAAGTTTAAAATTGCGGTTAATGGTGCAAAACAGGACCGTGCCATCATCGAGGTTCATGATATAGGCCTTGAAGTCGTCCGCCAAAATAATGAACTTGGCTTTAAAGTTTACGTAGGCGGTGGGCTAGGCCGTACACCTATTATCGGTTCATTAATTAATGAGTTTTTGCCTTGGCAACATCTATTAACCTACCTAGAAGCTATTATTCGTGTCTATAATCGCTATGGCCGCCGAGATAATAAATACAAAGCACGTATTAAAATTTTAGTTAAAGCATTAACACCCGAAGTGTTCGCAAAGAAAGTTGCTGATGAATGGGTTCACTCTAAAAATGGCCCAATGACCTTAACAGAGACAGAGGTCAACCGTATTCACGCTAATTTTATAGCTCCCAACTATAAACAACTAACCGATATTGATTTTTCAGACATAGAGCAACAATATCCAGGATTTGCCCGTTGGCGCAAACAAAACACCCAAGCACATAAGCAACCTGGTTACGTAGCCGTCACACTCTCTTTAAAGGCCACGGCTACACCGCCCGGCGACATCAGTGACAAACAACTTGATGCAGTGGCCGATTTAGCTGACCAATACAGCTTTGGGGAAGTAAGAACAACTCACCAACAGAATATGGTACTGGCTGATATTGAACAAGCAAAGCTTTTTGAGCTATGGCAAAAGCTCAAAGAACTAAACTTTGCAACACCTAATATTGGCTTATTAACCAATATTATATCTTGCCCTGGTGGCGACTTCTGTTCTTTGGCTAATGCCAAATCAATACCTGTAGCAGAGTCTATACAACGCCGCTTTGATGACTTAGATTATTTATTTGATATTGGTGAGCTAGACCTTAATATCTCAGGCTGTATGAATGCCTGTTCACATCACCATATTGGTCACATTGGAATACTTGGAGTTGATAAAAAAGGAGAAGAGTTCTATCAAGTGTCCTTAGGGGGCAATACAGGCTATCATACAGTGTTAGGAAATGTATTAGGCCCTTCCTTTGCACAAGAAGACGTAGCCGACGTGATAGAAAAGATTATTCAATTCTATTTGAACAACCGTCATGCTGATGAGCGCTTTATCGATACATATCAACGCATGGGAATGGAACCTTTTAAGGAGCATGTTTATGCAAATAATTAAAGATGCTCAGGTCGTTAATGATAACTGGCAACTATTGTCAATAGAAACTACTCTTGACGATATTTCTGCGCAAGACAATGTTATTTTGCCTTTATCTCTATGGCTAGAAAATAAAAGCCAATTAGAAAATCGCCAAGAAAAAACGGGGGTATGGCTTAACTCTGCGGAGGAAATAGAAAGCATTGCTAAAAACGTGACAGCAATTCCGCTGATCGCACTAGAATTTCCTAGCTTTACTGATGGTCGGCACTACTCTAGTGCACGTATTCTACGTGAGCGTTACCACTATCAAGGTGAAATCAGGGCAATTGGTGATGTATTAAAAGATCAGTTATTTGCTATGCACCGCTGTGGTTTTAACTCTTTCGTGATCAAACAAGGGAAAGATATTAACAATGCACTTCTTGGTTTAAATGACTTTAGCGAAACCTACCAAGCAGCTGTAGTACAACCACTTCCTTTATTTAAACGCCGCTAAAAATATATAAGGCTATTTAAATAGCCTTATATAAATCTACTTTGTCTATTTTTCCCACGTTTCAATTGTATAACTTGGCTTACCGTCTTCTGCAGGAAAGTCTTGCGAACTCGTTTTAACCCAAACAGAAGTATCCCATTCAGGAAACCATGCATCGCCCTCAGGTGATAAATGCACCCGTGTGATATATAGGTTATCTACTAATGCCTCAGCCATGGCATGTTTGTAAAGTTGAGCACCACCAATTAACATAATCTCTTGCTGTTGTTGCGCTATCGCCCAATCATTTGCCCTTTGTAAGGCGGCCTCTAAACATAAAAAAACTTCTGCCCCCGTGGCTGAGAAATCAGCTTGATGTGTAACAACAATATTTAAGCGGTTTGGTAAAGGGCGCCCTAAAGATTCCCAAGTTTTTCGCCCCATGACCACAGGTTTACCGGTTGTTAATGCCTTAAAATGCTTTAAATCAGCAGGCAAATGCCAAGGGAGTTGGTTATTACAACCAATAACATGGTTATCACCTAGCGCGACAATAATTGATAAAGGTAACATTAACGATTTAACTCATGACTAAATTTTACACTTAGTATAACAATCACATCATCTTTTTACCCTAAATAATTTGTTATTTAGCAAATTGGCTATTTCCTATATACTTATTATTAACTTCTTACCGCGCAATAAACTAAATAATATCTGTTATACTATATTAAAAATCTCATAGATTGGAAAACTCCCATGACACAAGATGAATTAAAGCATGCTGCAGCAAAAGCTGCCCTCACATACTTATTACAAAAACTTGATGGCAAAATGGTGATTGGTATTGGTACCGGTTCAACCATTAACTACTTTATAGATTTACTAGCAGAATACCGAATGGATTTTGACGGTGCTGTTGCAAGCTCTGAAGCAACCGCTACTCGCTTAAAAAAGCATGGTATTCCAGTTTACGACCTAAACAGTGTTTCTGAAATGGACTTCTATATTGATGGTGCTGATGAACTCAACAAGTACCTTGAATTGATTAAAGGGGGTGGCGGTGCTCTAACCCGTGAAAAGATTATCGCTGCTGTGGCTAAAACCTTCATTTGTATTGCCGATGAAAGCAAGATGGTCAGTGGTTTAGGCAATTTTCCTCTCCCTGTTGAAGTCATTCCTATGGCGCGTAGCTATGTTGCGAGAGAAATTGTTAAACTTGGTGGTGACCCTATTTATCGAGAAGGGTTTGTCACAGATAATGGTAATATTATTCTTGATATTCACCATTTATCTATTACAAATCCACACGCATTAGAAGAAAAGATAAATAATATTACAGGTGTTGTATGTAATGGTCTTTTTGCTAAAAGACGTGCTGATTTAGTGTTCTTAGCAAAAAAAGAGAAAGGTATTGAGTTGTTAACTCAGTAACAGAGATAGCTTGAGTTGCGTTTTTTCTTAACGCAACTCAACATTCACGTTAGTCATTGGATGACTCTAACGTTTCGATCTTACCTCCCTTCGCAAGAAACTCTTTCATCGCAAGCTCTAAAGCATCACGATCTTTTTGTTTTGCCTCAATATTAGGCAACTCTTCCTCGTCAAGAGAAGGCTTACTTATTTTTTTACCTTCTTTAGGTAGTTCATCTAACTCATTTACATCTTCTGGTTCATCTCTATCTGGACCATTATAAGCAGTTACATCCTCCTGATCTTCTGCATCATCTAATTCTTCTTGTTCTAAATCTTCATCATCAATCATAAAGGCTCCAATGGCATATGTAACATGTATAAAACGCTAATGATATAAAGCTATTTAGAGTATTTCAATAACAATTTATTATTCTATCGTATAAAGAAATACCCAATAAACTATCGGGTATTTCCTTATCTATATTTAATACGTTAGAAATTATAAGCACGCTCTTCATGGCAAGAAAGATCCAACCCAATTAGCTCACTTTCTTCTGAAACACGTAGCCCCATTACTTTATTAATAACAAACAAAATAATAAAGGTTGCAATAGCCGTGTAAGCAATCGTTAACAATACACTTAAGACTTGTACCCATACTTGGTCAAACACACCCGTTACTTTATCGCTTAGCCCTGCACCACCTAAGAACGGTGCAGCAAAAAGACCTGTTAAAATAGCACCGACAATACCACCCACACCATGAATACCAAATGCATCTAACGAGTCATCATAACCAAGCTTATGTTTTAATGTTGTAGCTGAAAAGAAACAGATAATACCTGAAATAAGACCAATAACTAAAGCTCCCGCAGGACCACAGCTCCCTGCTGCAGGAGTCACTGCAACTAAGCCTGCAACAGCCCCCGAAGCGATACCCAATGCACTTGGCTTACCATGCGTCATCCACTCACAAAACATCCATGATAAAGCCGCTGCCGCTGTAGCCATTTGGGTAACTAACATTGCCATACCAGCCGAACCGTTGGCCGCACCAGCTGACCCTGCATTAAAGCCAAACCATCCCACCCACAACATGGCGGTACCAACAAGAGTAAAGGGTAAATTGTGAGGAGCCATAGATTGAGAGGGGTAGCCTTTACGTTTACCTAACATCAAACAAGCAACCAACCCAGCAACACCTGAATTGATATGGACAACCGTTCCCCCAGCAAAATCTAATACTCCCCAACTATGCATGAGTGCACTCTCGCCTCCCCAAACCATATGAGCAATAGGAATATACACTAAGGTGAACCAAACACCCATAAACACAAGCATTGAAGAAAACTTCATACGCTCAGCAAAAGCACCGACAATAAGTGCTGGTGCTAGAATAGCAAAGGTGAGCTGAAAAATAATCCAAACGGTCTCAGGGTAAGTTCCTGTTAAACTGTCACGCGTTAATTGATTCAAAAATAAGTTGTCTACATTGCCAATAAAGGAATGTAAATTAATAACCCCCTCAGACATTCCTGTGGTACTAAAGGCCAAACTATAGCCGTAAACAAACCACAAAATGGTCACTAGCCCGGTAATAGCAAAGCATTGCATAGCAATAGATAAAATATTTTTTGAGCGTACCATCCCGCCATAAAAAAGAACAAGTCCCGGAATGGTCATAAAGAGCACAAGCACTGTCGAAATGAGCATCCAAGCTGTATCGCCACTGTCTAACTTAGACACTTCTTGAGCAAAAGAAAAGGGTGTAACAAGCATCAATAAAAATGCCGCTACCAATAGCTTACGTAGTGATAACATGGGGATTCTCCTACACTGATAATTATTTAGATCGCATCATTATTTGTTTCGCCAGTTCTAATACGAATGGCTTGTTCTAAAGCGGTCACAAAAATTTTACCATCACCAATTTTGCCCGTATTGGCAGCTTTACTAATGGCCTCAATTACAGCATCAAGCTGTTCATCAGCAATACCTATTTCAATCTTTACTTTAGGTAAAAAATCAACGACATATTCTGCACCACGATAAAGCTCTGTATGCCCTTTCTGACGTCCAAAGCCTTTTACCTCAGTTACAGTAATACCTTGCACACCAATCTCAGAGAGTGACTCTCTTACATCATCTAATTTGAAAGGCTTAATAATTGCCGTTACTAGTTTCATTAAAACTCTCCTTTTACAAAATAATCAGTACAGGAGAGAATCCCCGCTGTACAGTTTAGCCTATATATTTCATTTCGTGCTTAAAATTTGTAAACTATATTGAAATAGAGCTGTTCATGAATATATTGCAGAAACCTTGCCAAAATAAAAAAATGGTGAAAATTTATAGTTAATTGATTTTATTATAAATATATTTTTTACTCATTTTCTCATGATTCTTATTGGTGCAAAATGTAAACGGGGTGCTCTTCATATTGGTGCATACTGAGTAAATTTAAGGTCTTAGAAAGTATCTATCTACAGCGACTTGTACTATCATTAATGGCAACACAGCCTAATACAAATAATAAGGGGAGATTCCATGGCACTTGCACAAGTTATCAGTTGTAAAGAACTATCCAAACAATTAAATGACAAGAACTTAATTATTTTTGATTGTCGATTTTCTCTTGATAATCCTCATTATGGAAAACAAGCTTATCAAGAATCTCATATAGAAAATGCTATTTTTATAGACCTTGACCTTGACCTTTCAAGCCATGTAATTAAAGGAAAAACTAGTCGACATCCTCTCCCAAACACAGACAAATTAATAGCCAAACTGGCAGCGCTCGGATTAAATAATAATAGCCGCGTCATCATCTATGACGATGGCGCCACACCTTTTGCCACTAAAATGTGGTGGACACTCGTATGGCTTGGGAAACGCGATAACGTTTATCTATTGGACGGCGGATTTAAAGCATGGCAAGCCGATAACCTTCCAGTGACCAATAAAGAGACAATGACATCCGCTGGCAACTTTACGGGGCAACCTGACGCGAACTTATTGATTGATGCAAAAACGTTAGTAACCAAACTTAATGACGAACAGCTTACGCTACTTGATGCAAGAGCACTTCCTCGCTTTCGAGGTGAGGTCGAACCGATGGACCCTATTGCAGGGCACATCCCTGGGGCAACATGCGCTAACTTTGCAGAAAACTTAGATGATACGGGGCATTTTTTACCCACTAAAGAACTAAGAGAACGCTTTCAAACACTCATCCAAGACAAACCCATCGAAAAACTGATTGCTTATTGTGGCTCGGGTGTTTCTGCTTGTCATAATCTATTTGCAATGTGCCTTGCAGGGTATCCCCTCGCCCCACTTTATGCAGGTTCTTGGAGCGAATGGATTACAGACCCATCACACCCAATTGCAACAGGTAATTAAGTTTTCATAAAAATAATAAGGAATAACAAGATGACACCATTAAACTTTATACTCGACTTTTTGCTGGGTGCCTGTGTCGGCTTTTTAGGTGGAGTATTTGGTATTGGTGGCGGATTACTGGCTATTCCTTTGCTCGTTCTATTTTTTGGCTTTGATCAACAAATGGCACAAGGTACCGCTTTGATAATGGTCGTTCCTAATGTCATATTCTCACTGCGTAGCTACCATAAACGTGACAAAATCAACTTATCTTATGCTCTTTCTCTTAGTACGCCCAGTTTCTTTCTCGCTTTTATTGGTGCTTATATTGCTCTTACCCTGAAGTCTGAAAGTTTACAAAAAATATTCGCTATCTTTTTATTCTGTTTAGCCGTTTACTCCATTATCAACCTATTATTTCGCAAAAAAGGTTCTCTAGGTGCAAAAGAAACAACTTACAGTTTAATATGGTTCGTTATCTTAGGGGGTTGCTGTGGTTTCTTAGGAGGTTTTTTTGTGGTGGGTGGTGGTGTATTAGCTACACCATTTCTTACCCTCGTTTTCGGCTTATCACAACTTATTGCACAAAGCCTTGCGCTATGCTTAGCACTCCCTAGTTTATTAGCTTCTCTATTTATGTATGTATTGCATGGTCAAGTAAATTGGACTATTGGCATTCCATTGGCACTAGGGGGATTAACAACCGTTGGCTGGGGAGTAAAATTAGCATACGCTTTACCACAGAAAGTATTAAAGTTTTTATTTAGCTGTTTTTTAATTATTTGCGGAGTTTTATTATTAATTAAGTAACAAATTATTCCGACTGAATTACTAAGTCTTTATAAAAACTAACGAGTGTCGTAAACTAAGCACCAATCATTTAGGAGTAATTATGACAGCTATTATTATCACCGAAGCAGCTCAAGATTACTTGGCTAGCTTACTGGCTAAACAAGACCATAAAGACGTGGGTATTCGTGTTTTTATTACCCAGCCGGGTACCCCACAAGCAGAAACGTGTATTTCTTATTGTAGACCGGGTGAAGAAGATCCTACCGACAGAGTACTTGGGCTCGCTAAGTTTACAGCGTGGATTGACTCAGTGAGTGAGCCTTTCTTAGAAGATGCAGTGATTGATTTTGCTGAAGATCGCATGGGTGGACAACTCACGATCAAAGCCCCCAATTCAAAAGTTCCGATGATTGATGAAGATAGCCCTTTAAACCAACGGGTTGAGTATTATCTACAAACCGAAATTAATCCAGGTTTAGCAAGCCATGGTGGACATATCAGCCTAATCGATATCGTTGATGGAACAGTTGCTGTACTACAATTTGGCGGTGGTTGCCAAGGCTGCGGCATGGTTGACACCACTTTAAAAGATGGTGTTGAAAAAACCTTGCTTGAGCGTATCCCAGAACTAACTGAAGTACGCGATGTGACTGACCATACCAATAAAGAAAACGCCTACTACTAAGGTTGAAATTTACCAATAAAAATAGCAGGGTCAACCCGTGCATTATTAAGGCTCACATTCCAATGTAAATGTGGGCCTGTTGCTCTACCAGTAGCCCCTACCTTAGCAACTACCTCACCCCGTTTTACTTGTTGACCTACTTTCACATCAATTGCAGATAAATGGCAAAACATACTGATTAACCCTTGACCATGATCGATAAAAACAGTTTTGCCATTAAAGAAATAATCACCCACTAAAATAATCTCGCCATCGGCCGGTGCTTTCACAGGTGTTCCTTTGGGTACCGCCAAATCCAATCCCGAGTGAGGATTGCGCTCTTGATTATTAAAAAACCGCCGTAAACCAAACGGGCTAGATAAACGCCCCTGTACAGGTAAATCGAATAAGACATTACTTGGAATACGATCAGAGAACTGCTTATAACCCGCAATTTGCTCATTTAACTCTTTCGTAATACGCGTCTGATCACTTTTATTAGGATTAACTTGCCGATTATTTTTCAAAGTAATTCGCTGTTCACGGTAAGCCTTATGCCCTACTTCAAAATTTACAGAGTATTTACCTGAAGCACCCTCTACCGTTAAAGATTGAGTACCCGCTTTTACTGTCAGTGGAATACCGACAACGGCTATCCAGCGTTGCCCTTCCTCATGTAATACCAAGACTGGATTACCTTGATAATAAACGCTAGGCTTTGCCTGCTCTCGCTCAAGAGCAACCACAGCAACACCACCCTGTACAGGCTTATTTAACAAACGGGTAATAAAACCCTGTGCATGGCAAACACTGGATACAAACAATAAACAACAAATAATAAACCGTTTTATCATACAATAACCACTACACCTTTTTGCGTGCTAATAGCGTTACAAAACGTAATTTAATCCGATTACCATTTTCATCAAGGCGGTGTAACTCGCCCACATTTTCATTGTATTTCACAATATCCCATTCTTTATAATATTCTTTTAGCTCATTCTCTTTAAATGTAAATGAAAAATCGATAGGACAAGGAAAATCTTCCGTCGACATGGCTGATACAATAAGATTATAGCCACCCGATACCGTGTGCGCCTGCATATTGGCAATAATATCAGGAATACGATTTCGCTCTAAAAACATGAAAACAACAGTAGAGAAAATAAAGCCATAATCAGCTTGAATTGCTGCACTGTTAATGTCGTATTGTTTAACCGTTATTGGCAATTGCTCTTCATTAACAACTGTTGCTAATCGCTCAATATTTTCATCTACAGCAGTAACATCAAACCCTAATAAATTTAAAAATAGTGAGTTTCTACCACCACCACAGCCCAAATCTAAGGCTTTGCAAGGTTTTACAACAGACATTGCTTCAAGCACTTCTGAATGTGTTTTCGTTAAATCATATTTTTTATGTACATAATCTTCGGGTAAACAATAAAATGCCAATTGGCACTCCAAATCATCAGAGCAATCAATAATCTTATGCCATTGCTGCGGTTCAATAAAAGGAGGCTGATTTTTTTTAGAAAAACAAAACTGTTCTGTTGTATTACCTGCTTCATCAAGTATTGCAAAAGTTAGCTCACCGCTTAAAACCGTTAATTTTGCCCATGTTCCTTCTTTTGTATTGTGTTGCTCTTTAAAACCTTGCGGAACAGTCGCTTTTGTCCAAATCGGCATCTCTTTATAACAAACTAAGTTTTCCATGGCTTTTCCTAGATCATTAAGTGAATAATTGATGACTATTGTAGGTCATTCTATAACAAGATATCATTTATTTTTACGACAGATTAAACAATACATGCCATAACATGTTCTTAAGGGAAGCAGTCCGCCATGATGCCGCTCTATCAAAACTACCACATTGCTGTACCCACCGCCTTTTATTTAGATGAAACATTAAATACAGAGCAAACGCTAGAGCACATCATTAACTTGTATCAAAAAGGTATCAGAGCAGTGCTTGTTTGTGGTTCAACCGGAGAGCAACATAGCCTTTCATTAAATGAAAAACTAACGCTTTTAACAGCGATAGAAAACGCCTCGCTCCCTCAAGATCTTGAAATTTTTTTTGGTCTTGCATGCATTCGCTTAAAAGAAGCCAATCAGTTAGCAGAACAACTTAACAATAGCCTAAGGGTAAAAGCGGTCTTAATTGGTTTTCCTCCTTACTTATTACCTTCTCAAAAAGAAGCCATTGCTTATGCTTCATCAATCATCGAACGTTTAGGCAACAAAAATATTATTTTATACAACAATCCAAAGCGAACAGGGTTTGATTTATTAACGGATTCATTTATTGTATTGGCCAAAAATCCTAATGTGACAGGTATTAAGGAAGCAGGTGCGATTGACAAAGCAACCGTAATATTAAAACAGATAACGCGCCCTATTGATATTTACTGTGGTGGAGAAACACAGCTAAAAGAAAAGTTAAATGCAGGCTTTAACCGATTATCATCCATTGCTGGCAATATATACCCTCTAGAGATAGGCGAATACTTTAATCAACTATGTATTCATCAAGAAACAGCACAGCAAGAAGAAAAAATCCAACAACTGCTTGCCACTGTTTACACTGAATCAACCATCCAAACAATTAAACAACTCATTATCCAACAGACCCATATTAATATGGGTATTTGTCGTTCACCGTTAGGGATGGTTTAATATCGACGTATGATTAGCTCCCAAAACAGCTAATCATACTTTTCTTAAATTATTTCTTCTTTATTTGTTTTGCATTAGCAAACAACGCTGCCATCGCGTTATTAGCTGGTGGTGCGCTACTTTTAGGTGTTTGTTGCTGAGTAGGGCGTTTAGCACCAGCTTTATGATTAGAACGAGCAACCCCTTCTATCTTTTCACCCGGAGTATCTCCTAAGCGCATTGAAAGGCCAACACGATTACGGGGAATATCAACCTCCATCACTTTGACTTTAACAATATCACCTGCCTTTACAACTTGATGAGGGTCTTTCACAAAAGTTTCAGACAAGGCACTAATGTGCACTAGGCCATCTTGATGAACACCGACATCCACAAATGCGCCGAAGTTAGTAACATTGGTGACCACTCCTTCGAGGATCATCCCCAGTTTGAGATCCTTTAATGTTTCTACCCCCTCTTGAAATTCTGCTGTTTTAAATTCTGGGCGCGGGTCACGGCCTGGTTTATCCAACTCTTTTAAAATATCAATAACCGTCGGTAAACCAAAGGTTTCATCAGTAAATTTACTCGGATCCAATTGTTTTAGAAACGTTGAGTCACCAATCAATGAGCGAATATCTTTTGTAGCCTGAGTCGCAATACGCTCAACCACAGGGTAAGCTTCTGGGTGAACAGCTGAGGCATCTAATGGGTTATCCCCTTGCATAATTCTTAAAAAACCTGCCGCTTGTTCAAAGGTTTTTTCTCCTAAACGACTGACTTTCTTAAGTTCATTGCGGGTTTTAAATGCGCCATTGCTATCGCGATAATTCACAATATTTTGTGCAATGGTGCCATTTAAACCTGAAATACGCGCCAACAAAGCAGATGATGCGGTATTTACATCTACACCAACAGCATTCACACAGTCCTCAACGACAGCATCTAATGAGCGTGCTAATTTAAGTTGCGATACATCATGTTGATATTGGCCGACCCCGATAGATTTAGGATCAATTTTCACAAGTTCCGCTAAAGGATCTTGTAAACGACGGGCGATCGAGACGGCACCACGTAATGACACATCTAAATCAGGGAATTCTTTAGCGGCCAATTCAGAGGCTGAGTAAACTGAAGCACCCGCCTCACTGACCATGATTTTGGTCATTTTTAATTCTGGATTTTTTTTAATCAACTCAATGACTAATTTATCAGTCTCACGGCTCGCTGTTCCATTGCCAAAAGCAACTAAATCAACATGGTGCTTAGCACATAACTTGGCTAAAGTGTCAATGCTTCTATCCCAATCATTACGTGGAGCATGAGGATAAATAGTATCGGTTACCAACAACTTGCCTGTGGCATCAACCACAGCCACCTTTACTCCTGTTCTTAAACCAGGGTCTAACCCTAAAGTTGCCCTTGGCCCTGCAGGAGCTGCTAATAATAAATCATGTAAGTTACGAGCAAACACACTGATGGCTTCATCTTCGGCTTTTTCTCTTAGCTCACTTAAAAGGTCTGTTTCAATATGATTATAAAGTTTTACTTTCCATGTCCAACGTACAGTCTCTGCCAACCATTTATCAGCGGGGCGCCCACTATCATGAACATTAAACCAGTCAGCAATAATAGACTCGCAAGGGTGACTTTTAGTCTCTTCATCCCCCACCACTAAAGAAGCAGTCAAAATGCTTTCATTACGACCGCGGAAAATAGCCAATGCACGGTGTGAAGGTACTGTTTTTAATGGCTCATTGTATTCAAAATAATCGCTAAATTTAGCCCCTTCCTGCTCTTTACCCTCAACGACGCGCGAAGCTAATACACCTTCTTGCTTCATAAAATGGCGAAGCTTTTCTAATAAATTTGCATCTTCAGAAAAACGCTCCATCAAAATATACTTCGCACCATCTAATGCAGCCTTAGTGTCTGCAACACCTTTATCAACGTCCACAAAAGCCGTTGCTTCACTCTCTGGATCTTTAGTAGGATCATTGAATAACAAATCAGCCAATGGCTCTAACCCTGCCTCAATAGCAATTTGCCCTTTGGTACGACGCTTAGGCTTATAAGGTAAATATAGATCTTCTAGCCTTGTTTTAGTATCTGCTGTTTCTATTTCTGATTTTAGCTCAGGTGTTAGCTTTCCTTGCTCTTCAATGCTGCTTAGAATAGTCGCTCGACGATCTTCTAGTTCTCTTAAGTAGCGTAATCTCTCTTCGAGTAACCGTAATTGCGTATCGTCTAAACTCCCTGTTACTTCCTTTCTATAACGAGCTATAAAAGGCACTGTAGAGCCTTCATCTAAAAGTGTAACGGCCGCAGCCACTTGGTTAGCGTTTACTTTCCCAGAGGGTAATAAAGATAATTCTTCTGCTATACGATTATTAATACTATTCATAAAATTCCAAAATATAAAATAAAAGGCCACTCTTCAAATGGCCTTAGTCAAATAATGTGTTAAACATTAAATTTATTTAACACAGTTATTACCCTCAAACTTATAGTGTATAACTTTACCATTAAAAACTTCAAACGTGGTTTTACATTGATAATAGATTTCTCTCGGTTGTGTTTGTCGATCTTCGATACACTTATTAATTGTTTTTTTATTTTGATCTTTTTTATAGTCCTTTAAAAAATCGCTATCATCTTTATCAATTTTTTGTAGATCTGGACAGGTATAAGGATAACGAGGATTCTTTCCGTAGGACTCACGGCTATAAACGTAAAAGTCATGCCCTTCAAAACTGTAAACTTGCTCTGGGGCTCCCCAATCTCTGATAAGCGTGAGAGTATCAACCCCCTGCCACTTATTTAGGTGTTCTTGATAACCCTTTTCGCTCGCGCAACCGAATAATGAAAGTCCAATAGTTATAGAAATAATTTTTTTCAATTTTCCTACTCCCTTTATAATTACTGATAACCTTATCCAAAAAACCAATAGCAGATTAAAATAGATGCGATAACACCTGCTATATCACATAATAATGCACAGCCAACAGCATGTCGAACACGCTGAATACCCACAGAGCCGAAATAGACTGCCAGCACATAAAACGTAGTTTCCGTACTACCTTGCATCGTTGCTGCAGCTAATGCAGGAAAACTATCAACGCCGTAATGTTGCATTGTCTCTATCATTAATCCTCGTGCTGCGTTACCTGAGAAAGGCTTAACCAACGCCGTAGGCAATGCGTCAACAAATCGGGTATCTGTACCTAAGAAATTGAAAAAGTAACGAATCAGGTCTAAAAAATAATCCAACGCGCCCGAGGCCCTTAATACCCCTATAGCACAGAGCATTGCAACCAAGTAAGGTAAGAGATTTTTAGCGACATCAAAAGCTTCTTTTGCCCCTTCAAGAAAAGTGTCGTAAACAGGAACTTTTCGACAAGCCCCCGCAACTAAGAATAAAAGAATAATAGCAAATAGCGTAATATTACCGAGCAAAGAAGAAAAGGTTGTGAGAGAAGTCCCTTGCAATCCTAAAGAGTAAATAAAATAATTGAGCAAGTTATAACTTGTTGAAGTTAAGCCAACAGAAATACAAACAAATACCCCAAGAAAAAAGCCAATACCTGCAAACCAGAGTAGCACAACAGGGTCTAATAGCTTCAAGCGCTGCATAAAAGCAACACTGAGCAAGCCTGTCAAGGTTGATACACTTGTAGCTAATAAGATAGGTAAAAAGACCATGGTAGGGTCTGGTGCACCTTGTTGCCCCCTAAAAATAAAAATATTAATGGGTAATAATGTCAAAGAAGAAGCATTTAAGACCAAAAATAAAATTTGTGCGTTAGTTGCCACCGTTTTGCTGGGATTTAGCTCTTGCAAAGACTTCATCGCTTTAAGGCCAATCGGTGTCGCTGCATTATCTAGACCTAATGCATTAGCAGTGAAGTTAAGAGTAATTAGGCCAATAGAAGGATGCCCCTTAGGAACCTCTGGCATTAAACGTTGAAATAATGGACCTAGACATTTAGCCAACACATCAACAAGACCAGAACGCTCGGCAATCTTTAACAATCCCATCCAAAGTGTTAATGTTCCAAAGAGAATAATCATGATATCAACAGATAATTTAGCCATATCAAATAGGCCAGTTACCATGTTGGCGAATACATCAACATCACCGCCTAATAAGCGAATAACGGCTGAGATTGCTGCAATTATAAAAAAACCTAGCCACAAATAATTGAGCATTAGATACCTTTCTAAAGAAAAATTTGAGATGATGAAGATTTAGGCTGGTTATTATCGCATGTTTTAATTTAGCTGTAATGCTAAGTTAAAAACTTTCATTATTTTATTAATCATTTAAGTGATATTAAAATGATAGATAAAAATGCTGTACACTTTGAAAGAGAGTATTAATAATACTCTCTCATTGAAAAATTATTTACTCGATGAGCTTATTAATTCTTTTGCTGTCGGTTGTAACGCATAGCAGTTTTTGCCTTTAGCAGAGGCATATTTTTCATCTTTTAACAAAGGTGCTATATTTCCTTCACCACCTTTCGTCCACCACTGTAAGCCTTCCCCCGTATAGCGAGCACCACTTGCAGAAATAGCGACCTTTAAAAGGTATAGTTGGCTTTGATAATTAAGAATTGCTGTATTGGTATCGGGATAGGCAGCTTCAATACGTTGCCCATCATCACATTGATAAACTATCGTTTCTGATGCATAAGCCGAAACGGATACTAAAGTGCCTAATATAAAGGCGACTGATTGAGTTAATTTCATTATATTTTTAACACCTCTATTTTCAAAACTGTCGTTACAGTCTCATTTATCATAAAAAAACACAATAACTCTTTAGAATAATATTTGTATCAATTCTTTTTTTGCTAGCATAGTTTTTAATACAAAACTAATATATCTATCTAACACAAGTATCACTCTATAGAGAAATAAAATGAAGATTATTGCTATTTTATTATTTCCTTTGTTCTTAACAGGCTGCTATACACAAACCTCTGTAAAAGAAATGATAAAGGATACAGAAAATTATCAAACCCCTTATTTAACCTCAGCAGACAAAGGATTAATTTATGTCGTAAGACCTAGCTCTTTGTATGGTATTTTTAAATACAATGTTTTCTTAGACGGTCAGTCTGATGCAAATCAAATAGGTTATACACGTGGCAATCAATATATCTATTTTTATGTAGAGCCGGGTCAACATACGGTAACATCAACCGCTGAAAACACCTCTAATGTAACATTTAATATCAAAGCAGGAGAAACACAATACCTTATTCAAGATGCTAGCTTTGGCTTTCTATTTGGTCGAAACAGCCTGAATAAGCTCAACCCTGTTGAAGGAAAATACTATATAAAATACACGAAATTAGGAACATTAAATCAAGCCTCCCCACAATGAGACTGCCCAATCACTATATATAGAAATCATTTTATAAATCAAAAGATGTATACTATAGAAGATAAACTTAAAAGCATATTAGATAAAATATCCGATATATTTTTTAGCCTGCTTGAAAACTGGAGAACAACATGTCTAAAACACCATCAACCCCAGCCGATGTTATACAACCTCCTGGCGACTCAGCCATATTAATAATATTGCGTTTACTTGAAACAGACACAAGTGTTGATCAAGTAAAAGATGTATGTGGTAGCCTTGCTGCGTTTGTTAGAAGTTTAAAAAAGCGAGAGCCTGATGGGCATATCAGTGCACTCATGGGGTTTGGTGCACATGCGTGGGGAAAACTTTTTCCAGAACAACCTTACCCTAAAGAACTAAAACCATTTGAAGAAATTAAGGGTGATAAACATACCGCACCATCAACCCCCGGTGATTTATACTTCCATATTCGTGCCAGACGAATGGACCTTTGTGTTGAATTGGCGTCTGAAATCTCTACCTTATTAGAGGGGGCTGTTGAGTCTATTGATGAAACCCATTGCTTCCGCTACTTTGATGGCAGAACAATTATTGGCTTTGTTGATGGAACAGAAAACCCAGAAAATGAAGATGCCAACTACTTTTCAATGATAGGCGATGAAGATGAAACATTCAAAGGCGGTAGCTATGCCTTTATTCAAAAATATCTTCATAATATGAAAGGTTGGAACAATATATCAACCGAAGAGCAAGAAAAAGTTATTGGACGGAAGAAGTTTTCAGATATCGAATTATCAGATGAAGAAAAGCCTGCCAACGCCCATAATGCTGTTACTAACATCTCAGATGAGAATGGCGAAGAACTAAAAATAATGCGTGCTAATATGCCTTTTGCTAATGCCTCAAAAGGTGAGTACGGTACCTATTTCATTGGTTATGCAAGTACTTTTACAACTACCGAGCGTATGCTACGCAATATGTTTATTGGAGAACCTGTTGGTAACTATGATCGTTTACTTGATTTTAGTAAAGCGGTTACAGGCACTTTATTTTTTATCCCCTCACCTGAGTTATTATCTGAACTCGGCGGCGGTGATGATTAATTAACTATCGTAGTTCCTCTCATAAAAATGCCATCTATCGCCAATAGGTGGCATTTAAATTTTTAAACTTTATGTTCTTTAAATACTCTATACTTATCATTTAATCCCTTACTTTCGAAATTATTTTATGTTTACTGTTAAAAGAATTATTTTTTGTGCTATTGCCTTATTTATCTTTTCAATCATCCTAAATGCCAATGCAGCAAACATTAGCCAAACGGAAGCGAGTACAGGGCTGAAAAGTATGCTAAACCAAGCCACTAAAACGGCGGTCAAAACACTAGGCACATCTGGGGGATTCAATAATAACCCTGAAGTTAGAATCGAATTACCTGAAAAACTCGAGTCAGCCAGTAAAGTATTAAAAATGGTTGGTTTAGGTAACCAAATTACACAATTAGAAAACAGTATGAATGCAGCCGCAGAAGCGGCTGTTCCCGAGGCACAACAAATTCTCATTAACAGCATACAACAAATGAGTTTTAGTGACGCTAAAAGCATTCTCACTGGGGGCGATAAAGCAACAACGGCCTATTTAGAAAAAACGAACCGAACTCAACTTTTTAACAAGCTACTACCTAAAGTTAAGACAATTACTAATCAATCTAACCTATCAACACAATACAATACAATTGTACAAAGAGCTTCAGCACTAGGCATTACAAATGATAACTTAAAGATTGAAAACTATGTTACTAACAAGGCAATTGATGGATTGTTTACCGTTATTGGCAACCAAGAAAGCTATATTCGTAACAACCCTAAAGAAGCAGCAACCAGTGCAGCCAAAAAAGTTTTTGAAGCGCTGATTAAATAACTAGCGAT
The DNA here is from genome assembly GCF_003991975.1 of Entomomonas moraniae. Classification (NCBI taxonomy): domain Bacteria; kingdom Pseudomonadati; phylum Pseudomonadota; class Gammaproteobacteria; order Pseudomonadales; family Pseudomonadaceae; genus Entomomonas; species Entomomonas moraniae. Next base: position 3,246,716 of record NZ_CP029822.1, on the reverse strand, counting down.
CACTACTCTAATACAACACATTGACTACTGGTAATATGACTCGTCCATAAAGAATTAGCTACTTCATTAAAGGTAGCTAAATTGCCAGTGGTGATTAAATCAACAGTTCCCAAAGAACTATTATCAGACAATACATCTTTTTTCATCAATAATGACTGCAAATAACGTGCGACTGCCGCACCCGTATCAATAATCTGAATATGCGCCGGTAAAATTTCGGTCAATAATGGGCGTAAAAAAGGATAGTGAGTACAGCCTAAAATGATTGTATCACAACCATTATCAAGCATAGGTTGTAAATATTTATGCAATAACGCTCTAATTTTAGTTCCCGTAAGATCACCCGCTTCAATACACTCAACCAACCCCGGACAAGGTTGAGCAATCACCGTCACATCATGAGCAAAGCGATCTAGCAAAGCAGCAAACTTAGCGCTTTTTAAAGTACCTGAGGTTGCTAACACACCAACTCGCCCCGTACGCGTTGCTTGTGTAGCAGGTTTAACCGCAGGTTCCATCCCAATAATAGGTAAATCAGGGTAACGCTCACGTAAAGCAACACTGGCCGCTGCTGTTGCGGTATTACAAGCGATCACTAATGCTTTAACAGAGCATGATAAAAAATAATCTGTTATTTTTATACAACGCTCAATAATGAACTCGGCCTCTTTCTCACCATAAGGAATATATTTTGTGTCTGCTAAGTAAATTAAATGTTCTTGAGGCAAGCATTCATGAATTGCCTTCAAAACAGATAACCCACCCATTCCAGAATCAAATACACCAATGGCTTGATTGTTACTCATAAGAACCACCACAAACAGTACAAGCAGGGTCTTTTGTTATCTTTAGTTCACGGAATTGACTATTGATTGCATTAAAAGCAAGTAATCGGCCTACAAGTGGCTCACCAAAACCGACCAATAGTTTTATGGCTTCTAATGCCTGTAGCGTCCCCACAACACCAACCACAGGGCCAAGCACGCCCGCTTCACTACAGGTTAACTCTTGTTCATTACCATCACCATACAAACAGTGGTAACAGGGACTTTGTTTTTTTGTGAAGTCAAAGGTAGTTATTTGCCCTTGTAAACGTATTGCGGCCCCACTGACTAATCTTTTTTTATGATGAAAACAGGTCTGATTAATTAAATCACGTGTTAAAAAATTATCCGTGCAATCGAGTACAACATCCGCATTATCAATTAGGGAGTAGATATTCTCTTCACTAATTACTTCTGTAAAAGGATGAATCGTAATATCTGGATTAAGATTTGATAATCGTTGCTTGGCGGCTTGAGCTTTTTGCTGTTTAATTTGGTCAGCGCCATACATAATCTGACGTTGTAAATTACTAAGGTCTATCGTATCAAAATCGGCTAAACAAAGAGTCCCTATACCCGCAGCGGCCAAATATAATGAAGCAGGAGAGCCAAGCCCACCCATACCAATAATTACCACACGACTATTTTTAAGCTTATCCTGTCCTTCTACGTCAACTTCGGATAAAAGAATTTGTCGACTATAGCGAAATAACGCTTGATCATCTAGCATAACCGCCCTCCCGTTACTCGCTCATTACCGCCTAAATCACAGACGGTATTGATATGGCTAAATCCCCGCTCAACTAATAACTTTTGTACTGCCTGTGCTTGCTGGTAGCCATGCTCTAGATATAACCAGCCACCCGCGATTAAATGATCAGGGGCATGCTTAACAATATGGCGAATATCGTCTAAACCATCGTGTCCAGAAACCAATGCTGTTTTAGGCTCAAATCTCACATCGCCTTGTTGTAGATGAATATCCCCCTCTGCAATATAAGGTGGGTTACTCACAATAAGATTAAATCGTTCACCAGCCAATGCGTCAAACCAGTGGCTTTTTATAAATGTTACCGTCTTAATATTCAGCGTTGACGCATTTTTCTTGGCTAAAGAAACAGCTTCCTCAATAAAATCAACACCAACCAATTGTGCTAAAGGTCGCTCATTAGCAATAGCAAGCGCTATTGCACCCGTTCCCGTCCCAAGGTCTAGTACTCGCCAAGCATCATCGTTAGGAATATGTAATAAACACTGTTCCACCAAGGTTTCTGTGTCCGATCGAGGAATAAGTGTCTGTTCTCCCACATGTAAATCAAGTGACCAAAAACCTTGCTCACCTAAAATATAAGCAATCGGCTCACCTTGTTTTCTTCTTGCTAAATAACTCTGAAAAACTGCTAACACTTGCTCACTTACGGCCTGATCAGCCCAAGTATACAAATAGCTCCTTGGCTTATTTAACGCAGCCGCTAATAAAAGCTCTTTATCCAATCGCTCAGTAGGAGAGTTTAATGGTTGGCTATTTTTTAATAACTGCTCAATAGTTATCATCATTTTATGAAGCTTTCTCAACTGCAAAACGAGCAATGTATTTACTTAGCATAGGGCCTGTTAAAATAACAGCAAATAAACGTAATGTTTGCATCGCCATAACAAGGCCAATGTCTGCGTGAACATCAATAGCCACCACAGATAAGGAGTCTAAGCCCCCCGGACTCGTTGCTAAATAAGCAGACAAGTAATCAACCCCCAACCACCAGCTAATAAAAAGAGCAGAAACGCCACATAAAATAATTAATAGCATTGAAGCAGCAAACATAATGGGCATAGCGTACATCACATAACGTAGAGTTTCACGGTCAAACCTAAACCCAATATATGCCCCAATCACCCCATAAGCTATAGCGACTAGCCAATGGGGTATTACAATATGGACATAACCTAGTAACTGTAATAACGTACCCAATAACATAGGGATAAGTAAAAAACCTGCGGGCATAAAACGCCCTAAATAAACGCCAACTAATAATACAATCAGTGTCAAAAAGAAATGAACAGCCGTTTGGCTTCCTTGCATGACAACAATAGTTTCTTCTTGTGGAACGTGCACGTCGCCTAAAATATGGCTAACTAACGCAGCCATCAATACCACACAAATGACTCGAATATATTGCATGGTCGCCACTACTCTAGCGTCTGCACCATAGTCTTCAGCCATAGCCACCATAGTTGCGGCACCCCCTGGCGAGGTTCCCCATGCAGCAGTTGATCCGGGCAAGCCACCATAACGAACACTCAAAATACCCACTAGCACACTCAGCAATAATGTGACGACAGTGGTTACCAACATAACATCCCACATTCCTAAAATTTCAATCAGAATAGGTAATGTCATTGCATGGGCAATTAAGCAACCAATAATCCCTTGACTGTATTTAAAACAAACCTTAGGCATTCTAATTTTGACACCTAATACCCCCATGGTGATGGCACACAGCATAGGCCCTAACAACAAGGCAGCGGGCATTGCAACTTTCTCTAAAAACCAGCCAGAAAGCGCTGCTAGTACAATAAAAAACAACCATTGACCAACAACAGCGTATTTAGATTGAGAAATTTTATTGATGATCTTCATGCATAGACTTTAATGAATAATTAATTAGACAACATAATGCGTTAAATAGATAAAACGCCGTTAAATAAAATATAGTCTTTTTATTATAGCCATTTTAGCCGAGGAATACTGAGTTATTATTCTATAAGTATTCGCAATAAAAAAACATTTCTCTCTTGTTAAAGACCCATTAGCAAAAATGACCTAAAATCTATTAAGCACGATTAATTGACCATTTTATTGCTTTTTTCAATAAAATAACGAAAAAGTTTAGGAAATACTATATATAAGAAGTATTTATATAGTATCATTATAGAAAATTTTTAAACTAAACATCATAAAGTAGGGTTTCAAGGGATTATACTATGGTAAAAGTTCATCAGTTAGTTGCGGCTATCGCCACTACTATTACTTTATCAACAAGCAGCGCATATGCATTAAACATGGGATCTATATCATGGAAATCATCTTATGGTCAGCCACTTGATGCAAGAATTGAGCTTTCGGATGCTAAGAACTTACAAGCCAGCGATATCAAATCGAGCATAGCCAATACTAATGACTTCTCTAAAGCAGGTCTTGAATACTCGCCTACGTTATCCAACTTATCGTTTAGTACAATTATTAATCCTGATGGTACAGGCTATATTAAGATAACTTCCGCTAAGCCAATTAAAGAACCATTTATGAATTTTTTAATTGATGTTAATTGGCCTAATGGTAAAGCATCAAAAGAGTATACCATTTTACTCGATATGCCTGAATCAAAAGCAACTACTCCCACACCTAAAACCAACAATACAGCAAAAAATACAGTAAGTAGTACTCCACCTATAAGCAGTCCTAGCCAAGTGGCAAATACTTACAAAACTAAACAAGGTGATACACTTTGGAGTATTGCAAAAGCAAACTATGGGAAGTCCCTTACAGCCAAAGCATCGAAAGCCATTTTTGAGAAGAATCCTAAAGCATTTATTAATGGGGACATCAACTCTTTATTGCATAGCTATACATTAAGCATGCCCACCCAACAAGAAGTTAATGCCATTAGTGTAGCACAGGCTAATGCCTTCTTAAGCTCTCCTTCTAAAGAAGTGCCTACCACAGCCACACAAAAAAAACCAATATCAGACAAACATGAAAAAGCGCTACAAGATCAGTTAAAAAGCTCTCAGCAAGAACTTGAAACTGCTCGTACTGAGAACACTACACTCAACACAGAACTTGAAAATATTGAGTCTGAAATTGCAAGTTTAGAACAAGTTTCAAAAGAAAAAGATGAGGCAATAGCCAAAGCTGAACAGGCAAAATTAGCAGCTACTCAAGCGACTCAACAAAAAGCACAAAAAGGGCAAGCAACAACAACGTCTCAAACAGCAGATCAACAAAATACTAGTCAAACGCCTGTAGAGCCACAACAAACTACTACTACAAATAAACCAGTAGAGCCTACAGTTGCCCAATCGCATGCAGAACCAAAACCACAATCTCCAAAAACCAATACTGCTCCAGAATCCCAACCCGCTAAATCATCTACTCCAACACCAGTGGAAGATACAAGTCCATCATTTATATCGTCATTATTAGATAACAATATGATGCTTTTAGCTGGTGGTGGTATTTTATTGCTCCTTTGTATTGCAGTGGTTATCTCTCGCCGTAAAAAAGCAGCAAACGACGATGATGCACAAGTTGTTGATTTAAGTAATGTTGTATTAGATGATGAAGATTTAAACGATTCATTGCCTAATACACAAATATCAGCAACAAAAATACCTGATAATGATGTAATAAGCCCTTTATCGCAACTGGGTGAAGGAATGGGAATTATCGATAAAGCAGATATTTACCTTGCTTACAATCATGATGAAGAAGCAAAAGAGCTACTGTCAAATGCTTTGCAAGAAGACCCTACCAATACAGAGTTACGACTAAAGCTAATGGAAATTTATGCAGATAAAGGCAATACTGATAGCTTTGAAAAAGAAGAGCAGGAACTTTTATTATTAGACCCTCTTTCACAACACAAGATAGATGCTATTAAAGAAAAGTATCCAACCTCATTTAATGATTTTAGTTTTTCTAATAACCCTACATCCGTTAAAGAGCAAAATGAAACATTTACTTCTTTTAAACAAGATGCCAAGGAAAATACGCAAGATACACCGAACGAAGAACCAGAGTTCAGTTTTGATTATGCTGACTTTGCAGAGCCTGTCGTAGCGCCTACTCCAAAAGAGACAAAGTTAGCATCTGCATCACCAGAGACCGAAGAAACAGAAATACCTATGAAACGGTTAGAGGAAGACGCTGCAAACTTTAAACTAGAAAAAATCGCGCCTGAAACACAACATGCTTCTTCGCCTTTGTTTAATGCTACGGAAGAAGAAGATTTTTCATCAGACTCTCCAACAACTATCTTTGAAAAAGAAGAGGATACTCAATCCAAAGAGAGCAACGAAGGTATTAAATTTGATCTAGGTATTGGTGATCAAAAATCTGACAGTATTGACTATATTTCACAAATAGAAAGCAATGATTTAGATGATGATATTATTGAAAAAGATCAAGTGACCACAAAGCTTGAGTTAGTTCATGCTTATATGGATATGGGTGATACTGAAGGAGCTCAGGACCTACTTAAAGAGATAATTCAAGAAGGCAATGAAGCTCAAAAAAATGAAGCACAATCATTATTAGCTTCATTAAATACAACACCTTCAACCCATAGCAATGACTCAATGCATATCGCTCAAGAAAGTACTGATCATGACTTATTTAACTCAGTTGATCATTCAAATACAGCACTTACCGAACTTGAGCTTGGTTTTGAGTTACCTCCAGAAGATGAAGTATCAACTAAACTTGAATTAGCTAATGCTTATATTGAAATGGGAGATGAACAAGGTGCTAAAGATATTTTAGATGAAGTATTACATGAAGGTAATGCAGAGCAAAAACTAAAGGCACAAGATTTATTAAAATCTATTAGTTAATAAGAATGAAAGAAGTATCAATCAATGATGCGGCAGCCAATACGGCTGCCGCAACTGTTTCTAGAATAGCGATGGGTGTTGAATACAAAGGGGCTAACTACCGAGGCTTCCAACGCCAACAAGATAACATCCCTAGTATTCAAGAAGAACTCGAAAAGGCCATAAGCAAAGTTGCCAATCAACCTATATCGATTTATGTTGCAGGCAGAACCGATGCAGGGGTACACGCCAGTGGTCAAGTCATACACTATGACACCACAGCCAATAGATCAATGCATGCTTGGGTTATGGGTTCTACAGCAAACCTCCCAAAAGATATTAGCGTCACCTGGGCTAAACAGGTATTGCCTGAGTTTCATGCTCGTTATAAAGCCTTTGCTCGTCGTTACCGCTATGTTATTTATAATGACCCTATACGCCCTGCTCATTTAGCTGATGAGGTCACATGGTATTCATATCCATTAGATATAGACAGAATGCAACAAGCCGCTAATTATTTTTTAGGTACTCATGATTTCACTTCTTTTAGAGCAAGCCAATGTCAAGCAAAATCGCCCATAAAAACGATCTCTCATTTCAAGATTATTCGTTTTGGTAAATTAATTATTCTGGATGTCAGGGCAGATGCTTTTTTACACCATATGATTCGTAATTTTGCTGGGTTATTAATGGCGATAGGTTCCGGGGAAAGCCCCATCGGCTGGGCAAAAGAGGCATTAGAAGCTAAAGACCGAACAAAGGCAGGTGTTACAGCAGTTCCCTATGGGCTTTATCTAGTTAACGTTGAATACCCTGAAAAGTATGATATTCCCAAGCGTTTTATAGGTCCACATTTCTTATCAGGGCTGCCTGAATAATATATTAATCAAGCTGCTAAAAAGGCTTTAATTAACCAGTCATCCCCCACTGCTCGAATGTCCTTAATCGTTAAATTAATAGCTTGGGACATTGTATCCAATGGTAGAGAAAGTAAAGGGCGAGCAGAGGAGCCTAAAAACTTACCAGCCATAAAAATAGCAAACTCATCAACTAACCCAGCTTGTACAAAAGCACCCGCTAAAGTAGCACCCGCCTCAACAAGCAATTCGTTAACTTCATAATCTTGTGCTAATTTTGCTAAGAGTGTATTTAAATCGATATGTGATTGCTGATTTAAAGGTAATTTTAACCACGCTTGTTGTTCTTTTAATTTTTCGGGCTTATCAACACCCGATACAGTTAATGAATAAGGTGACTGATAAAATGCTTTATCCAGCGGAACTCGCTGATTACTATCAATTAAAATTCTCAAAGGCTGTCGCTGCATAGCCAAATCAGTTAACTCTTGGTCTAACCCTAATTCGCTAGATCTTATAGTTAACTTAGCATCATCAAACAATACAGTATCAGCCCCCGTAATCACAGCGCTACTTTGAGCACGTAATCTCTGTACTTCCTGACGTGCAGCAGATGAAGTAATCCATTGGCTTTCACCACTAGCCATTGCGGTTCTACCATCTAAACTCATGGCTAACTTAACCGTCACATAAGGCATATCTGTGCACATTCGCTTGATAAACCCTTTGTTCAAGGTATAGGCTTCTTGCTCCAAAACACCACAGGTTACATCAATACCTGCCGCTTGTAATCTTGCTATCCCCCGCCCAGCCACTTTTGGATTAGGGTCTTGCATCGCAACAACAACTCTTTTAACTCCGGCCTTTATCAAGGCATCTGCACACGGCGGAGTTTTACCGAAATGGCTACAAGGCTCTAGCGTCACATAGGCTGTTGCGTCTTTCGCATTACTACCCGCGTCACGTAACGCATGAACTTCTGCATGGGGGTCACCTGCTTTTTGATGCCAGCCTTGCCCAATCACTTGATTTTCAGCAACAATAACACAACCTACGCGGGGATTAGGATGCGTGGAGTAGATACCACGATGAGCAAGCTGTAATGCTTTACTCATCCATAACTGATCATTAGCTATCATGTTCATCAATATTTTTTGAAAGCCGCTCTACTTCATCACGGAATGCATTAATGTCTTGAAAACTACGATATACGGAAGCAAAACGAATATAGGCTACCTCGTCGAGACCTTTTAGCTCTTTCATCACAAGCTCTCCAACTTTTAATGAGCTGATTTCTCGCTCACCTGTTGCACGAAGTTTATGCTTAATTCTCGCCAATGCCTCTTCTAATAATTCCATTCCGACAGGACGCTTTTCTAAAGCTCTTAGCATACCCGCACGTAATTTATCTTCATTAAAAGGTTGTCGTGTACCATCTTGCTTAACAATACGAGGGATGACTAACTCAGCTGTTTCAAACGTAGTAAAACGCTCACTGCACTCAATACACTCACGTCTACGTCTAACTTGATCACCTTCGGCCACCAAACGTGAATCGATTACTTTGGTATCATTAGCGCCACAAAATGGACAATGCATATTCTTGTTCCTAACGAGGATAATTTTTTACTAAATTTGTGCCTATTATATGATACTTTTAGTGATAGACTAAAACTTTAACGACTATTTCCATGAATATTATTGAGTAATTTTATCAACTACGGTAGTGTAGACTCATTTTCCATGGATTGATTTAGATAGAGAACACTATGCCAAATAAACTCGAACAATTGCGTAAAATGACAACTGTAGTTGCCGACACAGGAGATTTAGAGGCTATTACTCGTTTGAAGCCTGTTGATGCAACAACCAATCCATCATTGCTATTAAAAGCAGCGTCGTTAGCACAGTATCAAAACCTACTAGAACAAGCTAAAAAATACAAAGATATCTTATTGGCTTGTGATCAATTTGCTGTATCTGTCGGTAAAGAAATTTTACAGGCCATTCCTGGGCGTATTTCTACCGAAGTAGATGCTCGCCTTTCATTTGATACACCTGCAACAGTGGCACGTGCAAAGCGCCTGATTGAACTTTACCAAGCACAACATATCGAGAAAGATCGCATATTAATAAAAATTGCAGCCACATGGGAAGGGATACAAGCCGCTAAACAACTAGAAAAAGAAGGCATTCAAACCAACTTAACTCTACTTTTCTCTTTCTCTCAAGCTTTAGCCTGTGCAGAGGCCGGTGTATTTTTAATTTCGCCCTTTGTGGGGCGTATCTACGACTGGTACAAAAAATCCACAGGTCATGATTTTACTGCTTCTAATGACCCAGGTGTTCAATCTGTCAGTCGTATTTATAATTACTATAAACATTATGGCTATAAAACCATTGTTATGGGCGCAAGCTTTCGCAATTTAGGGCAAATTGAGCAATTGGCAGGGTGTGATAGACTAACCATCAGCCCTGATCTATTAGAAAAGCTCTCACAAGATAACAATCCTCTTCCTCAAGTATTAACCCCTGAGCAAGGATGCGATGAGTCAAAACAAATACTCACTGAAAGCCAGTACCGTTGGCAATTAAATGAAGATGCGATGGCCACAGAAAAGTTAGCTGAGGGTATTCGAGCATTCGCTAGAGACCAAGAAAAATTAGAAGCTATTTTAAGCGCGTAACTTATTTACGCGCCTAAACTAAATATTCTGCAATTGCTGAGTAGACCATGCCCCGATGATACACCCCACGGCTAGCACAATAAGAACGGTGTCAATACGTGTCCAAATACTCAGCAAGGCCAATAAAGCCCCTAGCACTAACACGAGAACACCTGTAATCGTATTAGACAAGGCAATATACAGTGCCCTGCTTTCACCATCCCCCATATTAACGATATAGGTTTTACGACCAATATTAATACCTACCTCACCAATCACAACCCCACCATAAGCCAATGCATAGGGCCAAATACTAGCACTAAGCACAGTAGGTAAATAACCAAACAAAGTAATTAATATACACAAGGCGGCTACAATCAAACCACTATCACGCATCACATTGCGGCTAGAATAGTCTGAATACTTCCCCCAAAAAGGACTGGCTATCATGGTGGCAACACCAGAGATTAAAACCAATATACCTAAGCCATCAAGGCTTGCACCACTGTGTTGCCTGCCTAAAACTGCTATATAAGGCAGTGCTAATGCACTCGAAAGTAACAGTGAACGGCTAACATTGAAATGGAAAAACTGTTTATCTTTAACTAACAGTTCCCAGGCTCTGACTAAGGTATTTTTTTGTTTGACAGACGGTTCAATCTCACTATCAGGTTCAACTAGACGTGCACAGAATAGAATATCAACAGCCCATCCTAGTGTTGCTAATAATAACAAACATGCCACAATCGGTCGGCTTGGTTGATCTGTTAATAAAATCAAGACAAAGCCAGCTAATAAAGTAATTCCACCAGCAATACTCGTACTCCACCCCATTAAATGACCACGGCTCGACTTGTCAACCGTCTTAGCCATCACATCCTTACTGGTAATCGAAGTCACGCCACGGGCCAAGGATAGAACGGTCAGTGTAATTAAAACTAAAACAGCCCCCCAAGAACCTTCACCCACCATAGAGAGCGCCATTAAAACTAGACCACAAAGGGTCAATACAATACAGGCTTTAACCCAAACCCATTTACGAACCTTTTTTACTCTTAGAATACTTGCCACTAACAACTGCGGTAATAATGCTCCAGCTTCTCGAATAGGCACGAGCAAGCTCACTACCCACATAGGAGATAACATTGCATTTAATAACCATGGAAGAATGAGGCGAGGGCTGATTAAGGAGTCAGCTAACTTATTGCCTAACGATATCCATAAATGGCAGAAAAAATTTCGCTCTATAGCCGCCTGATCAAGTGGTATTTTTTTCTCGGCGTTAGCATGGCCACTTAGATAATCATATAAGCGCGTTGATAATTTCTTTTTTGACATGGCACGATCCTACTAAGGTATTTGCGTTAATAACTCCCATTCAGAAATTATTTTGATTGCTTGTTCTTGACTTTCCCCACAAATACTCTGCTCTGCCTGAAAACTTGAACAAACTAATGGGCGCTCTTTGCTACCAAATAATTGACAACGATTCTCTAAATCAAGCTGAACACAGCGTACACCCGCTGGTTTACCCTTTGGCATTCCAGGGATAGATGATGAAATAGAGGGTGCTATACAACAAGCACCACAACCAATACGACATTCCATAAAATTCTGTTTTAAAAAAAAACCTATACGTTCAAAGTATAGGGTTTTTATACCTTCAATGATATTTGCTAAAAGTACTATATTGCTTTCGTTAACTCGGGAAGAAGTTCAAATAAGTCACCCACCAAGCCATAATCCGCAATCTGGAAGATAGGGGCTTCTTCATCTTTATTAATCGCAACAATGACTTTTGAGTCTTTTACGCCAGCCACATGTTGTATCGCACCAGAAATACCTACTGCAATATAAAGTTCAGGTGCTACAATCTTACCGGTTTGACCCACTTGCAAATCATTGGATATATAGCCGGCATCAACTGCTGCTCTGGAAGCACCTACAGCACCACCTAACTTATCAGCCAAGTCATAAATAAGTTTAAAGTTCTCTGCACTTTGTAATGCTCTACCACCAGAAACAACAACTCTTGCCTCTGTTAACTCAGGGCGATCAGATGTCATAAGCTCTTCATTAACAAATTGAGATACCCCAGCATTCGCCGCCTCAGTAATTACTTCAATCGAAGCATTACCGCCTTCTGCTGCAACTGCATCAAAGTTTGTCGTACGTACCGTAATTACTTTAATAGCGGCACTACTTTGAACAGTCGCAATTGCATTACCTGCATAAATAGGGCGTTTAAATGTATCAGGCGCAATAACAGCAATAATTTCTGAAATTTGATCAACATCTAATAAAGCAGCCACACGAGGCGAATAGTTTTTACCATTAGTTGTCGCAGGAGCAAGGATATGTGTGTAGTTTTTAGCCAAGTCAGCCACTAGCTTTGCTACATTTTCAGCCAATAAATGACCGTATACAGCATTATCAGCTAGTAATACCTTATTTACATTAGCAACTTTAGCAGCAGCTTCTGCAGCACCGCGTGCATTTTCACCCACAACCAATACATCAATATCACCACCAATGGCTTTTGCTGCGGCTATTGTATTTAGTGTTGCTGGGTTGAGTGTTGAATTATCATGCTCTGCAATCACAAGAATCGTCATTAGATCACCTTCGCTTCATTCTTTAATTTATCAACAAGCTCTGCAACGGAGCTCACTTTAACACCTGCCTTACGAGGTTCAGGTGCTTCTACTTTTAATGTTTTAACCGTCTCTGTAACAGTGACACCTAAATCAGCAGGGGTCAATGTCTCAAGTGGTTTTTTCTTCGCTTTCATAATATTTGGTAATGAAGCATAACGAGGTTCGTTCAAACGAAGATCAGATGTAATAATAGCAGGCAGTGATAATGCTAAATTTTGTACACCACCATCAATTTCTCTTGTTACATTCAGTTTACCGTCAGCCACTTCGACTTTAGACACAAATGTACCTTGTGAATAGCCTGCAAGTGCAGCTAACATTTGTCCTGTTTGATTATTATCGGTATCAATAGCTTGTTTACCTAAAATAATCACTTGTGGTTGTTCTTTATCAGCCACGGCTTTAAGTATTTTAGCCACGTTTAAAGAGCTTAAATTCTCAGGAGCTTCAACCAATATGGCACGGTCAGCGCCCAACGCTAAGGCAGAACGTAACTGCTCCTGTGCCGCGGTAGAACCTACAGTTACTGCAACCACTTCGCTCGCAATGCCCCTTTCTTTTAAACGAATTGCTTCTTCAACAGCAATTTCACAAAATGGATTCATTGACATTTTAACGTTCGCTAGATCAACCCCCGTATTATCCGCCTTAACGCGAACATTTACGTTATAATCGACCACTCGTTTAATCGCTACAAGAACCTTCATAGGTGCCCTCTTCTGTGCTGTGAGTGAAAATTAGCCTAACCAATTAAAGGCAAATAATTTAATGCAATAAAGTCACGTAGTTTATCTTGAATAGATTAATTGTTCTACTAAATTGGCAATAATCTGTTCATTTTTTAACCAAAAATATTAATTTATCTTACATTCTGATAATATTATTATTGCTCAAAGGGTATAAAATTGTATTATCCTATACAACGTAACGTAAGTAAGTATACTGCATGCATCTCTATGCATTATTATTTAATATTCCTTGGAAGTCTGCAATGAAAGCATCCGAAAAGACAAAAGAACGTATCTACACCGCCGCTGAACAACTGTTTGCTGAAAAAGGCTTTACTGAGACATCATTACGTGCGATCACCGCAAAAGCGGGGGTAAATTTAGCTGCCGTTAACTACCACTTTGTATCAAAAGAAGGGCTTATCAAAGCCATTTTTAAACGTTACCTAACAGATTTTTCTTTAGAACTTGAAAAAAAGCTAAATCATTACGAACAAAAAAATATAACTCCCTCAATTGAAGAGTTACTGTCTGTTTTTATGGAACTCATCGTATCAATTAAAACTCACTCATCCAAAGGGGTGGTGACTTTTATGCGTCTACTCAGTAATGCACTGCTCCAAAAGCAACTTTTTTTACATGAGTTCATGACCAATGATTTTGGATTTATCTTTTTGCGTTTTGGTTTACTACTTAGAAATGCTTCCACCCATAAAAATATGTCAGATGTGGAATGGTTTTGGCGCTTACATTTTAGTTTAGGTACCGTTCTTTTAAACATTGCCAGTATTGACTACTTCAAGACATTGATGAAGCAAGAGTTTAAATCCTCTATTCGTACATCACAAGTCATGCAACTCATGATTCCTTATATTACGGCAGGCTTGTCTGTAGGGCCAACAATTACAGACCCAGATCTCTTGAATGCAAAATATGGCAGTGCATGTTAGATAAGCTTATTATCTCAGTGGCTGATCAAACTCTTTACGGCTTTAATAATTATCAGCCACAGATTATTCTGCCTGTCTCCACTGCCCTCAATGGCGTGGGGGAACAACAAAATAGCAACTGTACTCCTCGTGGTAAGCACCAGATCAGGGCAAAGATTGGTGCTAACTTGCCCCTCAATGCTGTTCTACGAGGGCGCCGTTGGACGGGGGAAATATGGTCACCCACTTTAAATGCACAATACCCTGAGCGAGATTGGATACTCAGCCGTATCTTATGGCTTAGCGGTTGTGAAGTAGGATTTAATCGTTTAGGTTCTGTCGATAGTTTTCAACGCTATATATACTTGCATGGTACGCCTGATACCGAACCAATGGGCATCCCAAAATCTCATGGCTGCATTCGCCTACGCAATACTGATATAATAAAACTATTTGATATAACACCCATACACTGCGATGTAGAAATCATCGAACAGTCCTATCGTTAAGGGATATTTATGCAAGGCTCACTGATGGTTGACGTTGAAGGTCTATGGCTTAACGCACAAGATCGACAATTCTTAAAGCACCCTGAAATTGGCGGATTAATCTTATTTGCGCGCAATACCGAAGACCCTAAACAAGTCAGAGAACTGTGCCAATCCATTCGTGCTACTCGCCCTGACCTAATTCTAGCGATTGACCAAGAAGGCGGTCGTGTCCAACGCTTACGGCAAAATACTTTACAGCTACCCGCTATGGGCAGTTTTATAGACCATAGCAATGCCAAACAACTTGCCCACTACTGTGGCTGGTTGATGGCAACCGAAGTCTTAGCAGCAGGTTTAGATATTAGCTTTGCACCCGTTTTAGACATTAACTATCAACGTAATCAAGTCATCGGGCAACGCGCTTTTGGCCATACGCCAGACCAAGTTACCTTACTAGCCTCAAGTTTTATTACAGGCATGCAACAAGCAGGTATGCAAGCCACAGGTAAGCATTTCCCCGGGCATGGATGGGTTACGGGCGATTCGCACTTTGTGATCCCTGAAGATGAACGCTCATTAGAAGAAATCAAACAAACAGACTTAATTCCCTTTGCAAAACTCATCAAACAACTTGTTGGCATCATGCCCGCCCATGTTATTTATACTCAAGTCGATGACAAACCTGCTGGTTTTTCACCTTACTGGGTTCAAACGGTTTTACGCCAAGAGCTAGGCTTTAATGGCATTATCTTTAGTGATGACCTTTCCATGGCCGGTGCTCATGCTGTTGGTAATATCCATAATCGTGTTAACGCCGCATTTAGTGCTGGTTGTGATATGGCACTGGTTTGTAATAATCGCGCTATGGCTGAAGAAGCCCTTATCAGCACCCAACAACTTAACATCAAACCAAGCCAAAAGCTTGGCTTAATGCGCGCTCAAACATCAACCGACACCGACTACAAGGCTAACCCTTATTGGCAAGAAGCAGTTAACGCTTTACAACAAGCCAATTTACTTTAACTGTTTCAACCGCTCAATGGCTGGTTTATAACCTTGAGCGGCGGCTTTCATAAACCATTCTTTTGCAAGTGGTAAATTCTTTTTTACCCCATCACCTTTTTCATACATATCACCCAATAATGCCATTGCAACGATGCGCTTAGCTTGAACTGCCTGTTCATACCAATGAATTGCCTGCTGACCATCTTTAGTCACGCCCTGACCATAGCGGTAAAGGCTACCTAAAATAACCATAGCCTCACCATTACCCAGATCCGCTGATCGTTTAAACCAATAAATCGCTCGCTCATTATTTTTAGGAATATCTTCCCCTAACAGATAAAACCACCCCACATCAATTTGTGCATCGGTATGATTTTGCTCAGCTGCTTTTTGATACCAATAAAAAGCCCGTAACTTATTAGGGGTAACACCAATCCCCTTATCAAAAACCTTTGCTAAATGAAACTGTGCGTCTACATTGCCTTGCTTTGCACTTTGCTCATACCAATACAATGCATATCCGTTATCCCTTGGCACAATCCAACCAAATTGATAATGCCAGCCTAGCAAATATTGTTGCTCAGCATCGCCTTGCTTAGCGCCCTCAATAATAATACTTCTATAATCGTTACTTTTAGGAGCAGATGAGATACAGCCTTGCAACAACAAGCTTGCCCAAATTAATACCCATAATTTGAACCCTCGTTGGAAAAATAGATTACCTTTCATCTAGAATAACAGGCCTATAGTTATTTATAATAATCGATTAATTTAACGCATTCTGCACAGCAAGTGTAATAAATTTAGTACAATAACCTTTTTAACTTCATGGGAACAATGGCTAACATCATGACACCTCGTAAAATATTGGTAACCAGCGCACTACCCTATGCTAATGGATCAATTCACTTAGGCCACTTAGTGGAGTATATTCAAACCGACATTTGGGTACGTTTTCAAAAAATGCGTGGCAATCAAACTGTTTACGTGTGTGCAGACGATGCTCACGGTTCAGCCATTATGCTACGTGCTGAAAAAGAAGGGATTACTCCCGAGCAATTAATCGACAACGTACGAAAAGAACACAGCACAGATTTTGCTGATTTCTTGGTAGACTTTGATAACTTCTACTCAACCCATAGCCCTGAAAATAAAGAACTCTCAGAAAAAATCTACCTAAAGCTTAAAGAAAATGGACATATTGCCACGCGCCCTGTAACACAATATTTTGACCCTGAAAAACAAATGTTTTTGGCTGATCGCTTTATTAAAGGCACTTGCCCACGTTGTGGTGCCGAAGACCAATACGGTGATAACTGTGAAAAATGTAGCGCCACTTACGATGCTACTGAATTAAAAAATCCTAAGTCGACTATTTCTGGTGCTACCCCTGTTTTAAAAGAGTCCATGCACTTCTTCTTTAAACTGCCTCAGTTTCAAGACATGCTAAAAACATGGACACGCAGTGGTACACTTCAAGAATCTGTGGCTAACAAATTAGCTGAATGGTTAGATGCAGGTTTACAAGAATGGGATATTTCACGTGATGCCCCTTATTTTGGTTTTGAAATCCCTGGTGAGCCCAATAAATTTTTCTACGTATGGTTAGATGCTCCCATTGGTTATATGGCAAGCTTAAAAAACCTATGTGAACGTCGCCCAGAGCTAAATTTTGATACCTATTGGACACCTGATTCAAACGCTGAAGTGTACCACTTTATCGGTAAAGATATTGTTAACTTCCACGCCTTGTTCTGGCCTGCCATGTTAGAGGGTGCAGGTTATCGTAAACCTACCGCGATCAACGTGCATGGTTACCTCACCGTTAATGGTTCAAAAATGTCTAAGTCTCGCGGCACCTTCATTAAAGCCCGTACCTACCTTGACCATTTACAACCTGAATACTTACGCTACTATTACGCTAGCAAACTCACTCGCTCCGTGGATGACCTTGATCTGAACTTAGAAGACTTTATCCAAAAAGTGAACTCTGATCTTGTCGGCAAAGTAGTTAATATTGCCAGTCGTTGTGCTGGCTTTGTTGCCCGTGGTAATAACAACGTACTTGTCGAAAGCAATGCAGCGCCAGAGCTATGGCAAACCTTCCAAAATGCCATGCCAACCATTGCTGAAGCTTATGAGGCTCGTGATTTTAACCGCGCTATGCGCGAAATTATGGCATTGGCCGACCTTGCTAACGCATGGATTGCTGAAAAAGCACCGTGGGCACTCAATAAACAAGAAGGAAAACAAGCCGAAGTACAAGCTATTTGTGCCATGGGTATTAACCTTTTCCGTTTATTGGTTCTTACCTTAAAGCCTGTACTGCCTGAATTAGCGGCTAAAGCTGAAGCTTATTTGAATATTGCGCCATTAACATGGGCTGATTACCAAACAAGCCTTGCAAACCACACTGTTAACGAATTTAAACCATTAATGACTCGCATCGAACAAGACCAAGTGAATGCAATGATTGAAGCCTCTAAAGAAGATTTAAAAGCCGAAAATGCGCCAAAAGGTAATGGTGAGTTGGCTAAAGACCCACTAGCCCCTGAAATTGAGTTTGATGCTTTTGCAGCTGTCGATATTCGCGTAGCCAAAATACTCAAAGCCCAATCAGTTGAAGGGGCAGATAAGCTTCTTCAATTAACCCTTGATATTGGCGATGAACAACGTAATGTGTTCGCAGGCATTAAAAGCGCTTATAAAGACCCAAGCAAACTAGAGGGTCGCTTAACCGTGATGATTGCCAATTTAAAACCCCGTAAAATGCGCTTTGGCATGTCAGAAGGTATGGTTATGGCTGCAGGGCCTGGTGGTGAAGAAATCTACTTACTAAGCCCAGACAGCGGTGCAATTCCGGGACAACGGGTTAAATAGCTTAGTCAAACTAGGTGGGTATAACTATTCCCACCTAAGCTCAAAAAGCTGACATATTTACTTTTATCCATTTTAGGGAAAAATAGCATGCTTAAAAAAATTCTTATACTTACTATCGGTTCTTTATTAATAACTGCCTGTGATAAAAAAACAGAACCTACCGATCCAGTAGCACAGCTTGCTAATATACAAATTACTGTACCAGAAGGAATAACTGGTGATTGTATTGATGCATTAAAAGCTTATCATCAAGTTACTTCATATATGTACGATGATCCATCATCAAGAAACTATAACAGTAAATCTTCAGCAGAACGTGAGGAAGGGTTAGAAAGGATGACAAACACGTTAAGGCAAAGGTCTCAACAAGATTGCAAAGAACTAGCTTATAATTTGATGATATCCATTGACCAATTAAAAAAAGACAGTCGGTAAACTTACATTATGTTACCGCTCTATACCCTTACCCAACTCCGCCAAATTGAACAAAAGGCGGAGCAAGCAGGTATTGACTTAATGCAACGGGCGGCACGTTCGATTGCTGATCGGGTAACACAGCACTACTCGCAACAAGATACTATTTTAATCGCGGTAGGTACAGGCAATAATGGTGGTGATGCGCTATGGGCAGCGCTAAATTTAGATGCTCGCGATTATCAAGTGATATTATTTATCCCACAACCCGTAAAAAGCTCAGCTGCACTGAATGCTTTAACTTTCTGTAAAGCTAACCATCTTTTAGACATTAACAGCCTCACTCAGCTAACAACAAGACCTAGCTTAATTGTAGACGGTCTATTTGGGATTGGTCTTAATCGCTCCTTATCAGAAGAGTGGCAAGCTATTATTCAACAGTTAAACAATTTAAATACACCAACATTAGCTATTGATACGCCCTCTGGTTTAGATGCTTATACGGGAGAGGTTTATGGCGCTACAATAAAGGCAACAGCTACACTGACCTTTTTAAGTGATAAACCTGCACTACATTGTGATAAAGGGTTAGCACTGGCAGGAGAAACTATTGTCGATACACTCGATTTACCTAAAAACTTGAGACCCTAGATGCCATTTTAAAAATAATAATGTGACTATTATCCATTCTTTTGAGACTTAATAAGTTATTCACACCTCATGTTTGGTTTTACGGTTAAGCTAGCTAATCTAACCATTCTTTTTTATAATAAGTTAGATGTACTGATGTTTAACTAAAAACTAAGAGGTTATCGTTATGGTAGATTTAACAAATAAATGTAAAGCCAACGAAACAGCAGCCTGTTGTGGTGTTGACATTGGGACAGTGATAAGTAATGAGGATTGTATAGTTTCTTATGACGCTCTATTTACAAGTCAGCAAGAGGCTGAAGAAGCATTTTCGAAGTTGACTGAAATAGCACAGGGAATCGCATCTGATCCTTGTCAAATAACTCACACGATAGATCAAGTAGAAGACGGTGTAAAACTTTTGGCGAGTTTTAATTTCTGTTGTGGTGCAGAAAGTATGATTTTTCAATTCAAGATGCGTTAAAAACTCATCATTTTATAGTCAATAACACAAGTAATACTTTAATAACTTAGCGTTCAACCATAAAAAAACGCGCCATTAATTACTTAATAGCGCGTTCACAGTGAATAAAGATTAATTATTCAATTTCAATGAGTAGTTCACCTTGGTTGACTTTATCACCACCTTTAATATTAATTGCTTTTACAATACCATCAATCGGTGCTTTAATTTCAGATTCCATTTTCATGGCTTCAGTAATAAATAAAGGTTGACCTTTTTTAACACTATCACCTTCTTTAACCAACACTTCAACTACAGTGCCTGACATCCCGACCGTTACATCGCCTGCCTTGGTTGCTTGTTTTCTTCCATCGCCCGTGACTTCACCTGACACCATCTGTTCAAAGACAACTTCCTGTGGAATACCATCAATCGATAGATAGAAATGACGTTTCCCTTTGTTTTTAGCTGTCGCACCTTTAACATCAATATGATAACGCTCACCATGGACATCAACCATAAACTCAGTAACCGCAGAAGAATTCGCTTCTGTTGTATCCACTTCGCCTGCGACAGGTAAAGGTAACAAAACTTCTGGTGTTAAATTGCCAGAAGCACGCTCTTCTAGATATTTACGAGCAATATCAGGGAACATCGCGTAAGTTAATACATCTTCCTCTGATTGTGCTAAGCTACCTATTTCAGCTTTTAACTTCTCCATTTCAGGGTCTAAGTAATCTGCTGGGCGAGTAGTAATTACGAACGAGTTACCAATGGCTTGCGTTCTTAATTCTTCATTAATTTCACCCGCAGCCTTACCATAGCGGCCTTCCAAGTAGAGTCTGACTTCATTAGTAATGGTTTTATAGCGCTCACCAGAGAGGACATTAAATAAAGCCTGTGAACCTACAATTTGCGATGTTGGTGTCACTAAAGGAGGATAGCCAAGGTCTTTACGCACGCGAGGTATTTCGTCAAATAAGTCATTCATTCGGTTTAAAGCACCTTGCTCACGTAATTGATTAGCAAGATTTGACATCATACCACCCGGCACTTGGTTCACTTGTACACGGGTATCAACACCAGTAAATGGACTTTCAAACTGGTGGTACTTTTTACGTACACCATAGAAGTACATACCAATTTCTTGAATTAACTCTAAATCCAATCCTGTATCGTAAGGAGTATTACGAAGCGCAGCGACCATTGACTCAGTCGCAGGATGGCTCGTTCCCCACGCCATACTAGAAATAGCTGTATCGATATGATCAGCACCATTTTCAATGGCTTTTAATTGACACATTGTTGATAAGCCTGCTGTGTCATGAGAGTGAATAAAGACAGGCAAATCAACTTCATCTTTAATCGCTTTAACTAATTCACCTGTTACAAAGGGTGTTAATAAGCCCGCCATGTCTTTAACAGCAATGGACTGCACGCCCATATCAGCCATTTGCTTGGCTTGCTCAACAAATAATTCGATCGTATGAACAGGGCTAGTCGTGTAAGAGATCGCTCCTTGAGCATGCTTACCTACTTTATTTACAACTTTAATAGCTTCCTCTAGATTACGCACATCATTCATGGCATCAAAAATACGGAAGACATCAATACCATTTTCGGCTGACTTTTCAACGAATGCTTGTACTACATCATCACTGTAATGGCGATAACCCAATAAGTTTTGACCACGCAATAGCATCTGCAAACGGGTGTTAGGTAATGCTTTTTTTAATAAACGTAAACGTTCCCATGGATCTTCTTTAAGAAAGCGAATACATACATCAAAGGTAGCACCGCCCCAAACTTCTAATGACCAGTAACCTACTTTATCTAACTTTTCGCAAATAGGTAGCATGTCTTCAGTACGAAGACGTGTTGCTAGTAATGATTGGTGCGCATCACGAAGGATGGTATCTGTTATAAGAATCTTTTTAGTCATCTCATTCTACCTTGCTGTTATAGACCTGTATAAGCAGCAATTGCTGCAGAAATTGCCAATGCTAACTCTTCTGGCCTGCGTTTAGTCGAGTAATCTACTAACTCAGGATGGGAGTCAACAAAACTTGTATTAAAGCGACCACTTCTAAAATCAGCGTGTTTTAAAATTTCTTGGTAATAGTTAGCGGTAGTTTTAATCCCTTGTAGGCGCATATCATCCAACGCACGAGAACCTCTATTGATAGCCTCTTCCCACGTTAAAGCGCGTACTACTAATTTTAAGCACATGGAGTCATAATACGGTGGAATGTTGTACCCTGTATAAATCGCTGTATCAACACGTACCCCTGGCCCACCCGGCGCATAATAGTGGGTAATACGACCAAACGTAGGTAAAAAGTTATTTTTGGGATCTTCTGCATTAATGCGAAACTGTAATGCATAGCCTTTAAAGCGAATATCCTCTTGTTTGATAGACAGTGATTTACCAGCTGCGATATTGATTTGTTCTCGAACAATATCAATACCTGTGATTTCTTCTGTAATGGTATGTTCTACTTGAACACGAGTATTCATTTCCATAAAGTAAAAGTTATTATCAGATAATAAAAACTCAATGGTTCCAGCGTTCTCATAACCCACAGCTTGCGCAGCACGGACAGCCAAACCACCAATATATTGCCGTTGTGCTTCTGTTAGCTGTGGACTAGGTGCTATTTCAATCAGCTTTTGGTTACGACGCTGGATCGAACAATCACGCTCATATAAATGAATCACGTTACCATGACTATCGGCTAGAATTTGTACCTCAATATGACAAGGATTAAGAATACATTTTTCTAAAAAGACTTCAGCACTACCAAAAGCTTTAGTAGCCTCAGAAATCACACGTGAGTAGTTTTGTTTTAACTCATCAGGATTATCACAGCGGCGAATACCGCGCCCGCCACCACCCGAGGTAGCTTTTAACATAATAGGGTAACCTACTTGTTCAGCTTCGTGAAGCGCTTCATCAAGGTCTTTTAAATTTCCATCAGTCCCTGGTGTACAGGGAACACCTGCTTTAATCATGGTATTTCTGGCTTGGGTTTTATCTCCCATCAGATGAATAACTTCTGGAGAGGGGCCAATAAAACGAATACCTGCTGCTTGGCAACATCTTGCTAATTCAGGGTTTTCAGATAAAAAACCATACCCTGGATGCAAAGCATCACAACCTGTTTTAACGGCTAAATCAACGATCTTTTGTGGATTTAGATAGCCTTCAAGTGGTTCTTCCCCAATATTGTAAGCCTCATCAGCCCGTTTAACATGCAGTGCATGTCGATCAGCCTCACTAAAAATAGCAACCGATCGAATATTCATTTCAGCACAAGCGCGGATAATTCGAACAGCAATTTCCCCTCGATTGGCTATCAATATTTTTTTAATCACATTGACTCCTAAAATGTTAACGGTCTTTCTTATTTATCTTGCGTATACCAAAACATTCTTTCAATAAAATTTTTAATTATTGTTCATTCTATAGAGCAAGGTCATTTTATAGGTAAATTATTTAACATTACAACCACTAAATAATCTGGTTACTTTTTAATAGGCATAAAAAAAGCCACTGTTAAAAGTGGCTTTCTTTCCAATAAAGAATATTATAATTCTTTAATTGTTAATACATCATCTTTATTAATGCTACTGTCTTTACCATCTAATTGTTGGAAACGATAAAAGCCAGCATCTGCATCTAACTTAGGTGTATCTGTTGTTTGAATTTGACGGCCATCTTTTAAAGTAATGACTGATGGGGTCGCACAGCCTGCTAAAACACCAAAAAAACCTGCAAACACTAACGCAAATAATACTTTAAGCTTCATAGAATACTCCTCTAATAAAAACCCTTTTATATAAGAAACACTAAAGATGATAAAGTTCACCGTGTCTACATATAACACTATTCTATGCTAGATTTTAAAGATATGGTAGTCTTATTGTATTTCAAGTTAAGAAAATACTAGGAGCATCTCATTATGCTAGAACCGCTAATTATCGAACCACAAAATCAGGCCGATTCAGCAGTTATCTGGTTACATGGATTGGGATCTAATAAATATGATTTCCAATCTGTTGCTGAGCAGTTACAACAACAAATATTACCTAATACTCGCTTTATACTTCCTCAAGCTCCTAATCAGCCTGTTAGCTTAAACATGGGGATGACCATGCCCTCATGGTACGACATTATTAGCCTATCATCCCCACGTGAAATCAGTGTGCCACAGCTTCAGCGATCTGCTGAATCAGTTATTAAATTAATAGACGCACAACGTAAACAAGGTATCGCATTAAATCGTATTATTCTTGCCGGCTTCTCCCAGGGCGGTGCCGTTGTTATGCACACTGCTTATATAGCATACCTTGAAAATGTTGGCGGGGTAATGGCCTTATCAACCTATGCGCCCACTTTTAATGAAGATACTGTTTTTGTTGATGGCAAACTAGCAATTCCTTCCCTGCATTTGCACGGAACAGATGATAATGTTGTTGATATTAGTTTAGGAAAAGCAGCCTATACCTTTTTGTTAGATCATGGCGTTAATGCATCATGGCATACTTACTCAATGATGCATGAGGTATGCAATAAAGAGTTATCTGATATTGCAACATGGTTGCAAGAGCGCCTTATTAAACAACAAAAATAATACGAAGCCATTATTCTTATATTATTTGCATCTTTATATTGCTTTTATTAGCACTCAGTTAATAAAAGCAATAGCGCAGAGCATTAGTTGACTCTCACTAACACGATCTAATGCCATTTTCTAATTTATTAAACTTTATTAACTGGTAATATACAATTTTTGCCAGACTACCTTTAAAACATGGCTAATAATATATTAAAACATCCTCGAATTAACTTGCTCATTAATATTGTGCTTAGTTTATTAATCGCTATTAATGGTTTTTATTTAATATTTCCTGTTTTAATTAACGCCCTGTTTCTTTTACCTGATAAATTCGAAACATTTAATTCGTGGGAAAACACCTTATCTGTATTTGATCTTTTTGAGATACCCCAATTTGCATTAGGCTGCGCTCTTATTTTTGCGGCGATAGGGCTCACGATGCGTACTCGTGCCGCATGGTTTTTTTCACTTATTATACTTTTTTTTACGTGTACCTATGCATCATTAACCACCATACAAAGCCATTGGTTAATGCCCTATTCTTTTACCCTTATTTTAGTACTCATACTAAGGTTCAAATTTTATAATAAGCATAGCATTATTGCTGGTAGCTACTTTGCCTTAACGGGGATGATCTTACTGCTTTTTTACGCCGTATTCGGTGTTTTATACATGGGTTCACAATTTAAACCCGCATTAACCGATATGCCAAGTGCATTTTATTTTTCCCTCGTGACAATGTCGACAGTGGGCTATGGTGACATTGTTCCTTATACCCAAGATGCTCGCTTCTTCACCCTTACGGTCATTATTCTTGGTATTACATTCTTTACTGCATCTCTCAGTGGTGTCATCAGCTTTGTCACCGATGGGGGATTCAAACAAATTATTCATAGTAGAAGGATTCAAAATATGCGGAATAATCACTACATTATTGCAGGTGCATCACCGCTAGCAATCAGCTTGTATCAAGGACTTAAAGATCGAAAAATGGTGGTGACTGTTATCGTCAACAAAGAGTCTGCCCATACTTTCCCTGCCGATACAGATATCGTCATCGGTGATCCTTCTAATACAGAATGTCTACTAAAAGCTGGCGCTAATAAAGCGAAATATATTCTTGCGCTTCGTAATGATGACTCTGATAATGTATTTATAATATTAGCGGCTAAAGAAGTCATCGGGGAACAAACAAAAATTATTTCTCTAGTAAACTCAAGTAGTAATTTACAGAAAATCAAACGTGTCCAACCAGATATGCTATTTTCGCTACAACTTTTGGGAAGTGAGTTACTTATTCGTACACTAAACAATGATCCCATCGATAATAAACTCGTAACAGATCTATTTTTTGGCCATATTGATACATAAGCAATAATATATCATTTAAATAAAATTACCCCACAAGGGGGCAATTTAACAACCTAGTGTTAAGTTCTTTATTTTACGGAATCTAGCATACGCATTAATAAAATTTTATAAAACTGTTGCATAGCTACATTAAACTCTGTGTTAGGATCATTATTAAATCTATCTTCTAACTCCACAAAAATTGCTTGTTTATCATACCCCTTAATGGCAAGTAAAAAATCATAACCAAATTTTTCATGGTACTTGTCATTAAGCATTTGTAAGCGTTGTGCTTCCTCTTCTGTACATACATTTAGACCAGAACCAGATTGTTCTGAAAGGGAGTGTGCAGCAATATTTTTAGCACGTAAACTCTTACAAGCTAAGCGTGGGTGTGTTTTGATTAATGATAACTGTGTGTCATGGTCGCTATTTTTTATAATAATAACCATGGTTTCATACATATTAACAAATCCTGTAAATGGGCGCTTTTGGCTAGATTCTTTCACAACCCAAGGGGCATTATTAAATAGAGGTGTAAACGTTGTTACATAGTCCGTTTCACTCATTTTATTAATATCTTGAAAACGATAAGGTGCCTTATTACTCACGTTTGCATTGGCTCCCATAGAAAAAGATAAACAAAGAAAAACCCCTACAAATAATTGCCTTAATTTCATAATAACTTCCTGATAATGATTAAATAAATAGTTTGATGTAAAACATTTTTATTTTAATTCAAAATCTAAAACCAGAGTGAGCATTCTATCTAAAAAAGCATTAGCTATTAGCTTAAATCAACGAATAAAATTATTAAAAAATAACACCCTATATTTAATTTTGATAACTACTATCAGCAATTTTGTGGTTCTATTATATTCATTACGCTTGAGAAATCACGATATATTCAACTCTATAATAATATCCCTGTTAATTGAGTAAACAGTAAAATAGTAATATACAAAACATTAATATATATCAATGAACATACCCCTTTGTTGAAGAAATTGTTATATCCTTATTTATACTGACTAGCCTCAAATCGACTTGTTTATTAATTAGACTATAGTATTAAGTGTTACAGTAAAACTAAAGTATTAAAGATAAAGGAGCTTTAAATGAATCGCCTGACATTATGCTTCATTAGAAACATTATTATTGGCCTACTGATCTCTACCTTTACACTGCCAATTTTAGCTAAAACAATTGAGACACCTGGAGGTCCGCCTCAAACTACCACTGAAGTAATTTTGAAAACAACAAAATCATGGGATAACGTTCCTTATAAAAATTACCCAATAGGAAACCCAGAACTCATTGTAATGACCTATCATATTCCCGCACATTCTGCTTTACCCTGGCATAAACATTTTGTTCCTAACGCAGCTTATGTAGCTTCTGGTATATTAACCGTAGAAGAAAAAGATGGTAGTAAAAAAGTATTTACTAAGGGACAAGTCGTACCTGAAATGGTAGGGCCCATTCATCGTGGTGTAACAGGAAATGAACCTGTTGAGCTTGTTGTATTTTATGCATCAAGTGACCAATCAAAAATCACAGAGAAAGTGGATAATTAATTAAAGTTTATTAAAATACCTAGACTAATGGTTATTTTATTTCATTATAAAACTGCTTCATACTCTATAAACGAATTAAATAAAATATAGTACTATCTATACACCAAATTATTAAGGAATGATTACTATGACTAAGAAAGTAGCTGTAATTACAGGTTCAGGAGATGGGTTAGGCAAAGGCATCGCTAAACGTTTAGCTGAAGATGGTTTTAGAGTAGTTCTTTCCGATATTAATGTCACCACTCTTCAAAAGACTGAGCAAGAGTTTAAACAATTAGGATTTGATGTAACCAGCTTTTTAGGCGATGTTTCTAAACAAATAGACCAGCAAAATTTAGTCAATCATGCTGTCAATGCTTTTGGTCAAGTTGATGTTTTCATTAATAATGCAGGAATTGAAGAAGTTGCTCCTATACTTGAACTCACACCCGATGACTTAGAAAGAATTTTAAATATTAATGTAAAAAGCGTCATCTATGGTACACAAGCAGCAGCTAAACAAATGATTAAACAAGGCTCTGGTGGAAAAATCATAAACGCATGCAGCATTGCAGGGCATGAGTCTTATGAGCTACTTGGCTCTTACTGTGCTTCAAAACATGCTGTACGTTCTATTACCCACACATCTGCTAAAGAGCTTGCTCAACATAAAATCACAGTAAATGCGTATTGCCCAGGTGTTGCGCCCACTAAGATGTGGGATCGTATTGATGCAGGCATGGTTAAATACATGGGGTTAAAACCCGGTGAAGCACTTAAGAAATTCTCATCTGGCATTTTACTAGGTAGAATGCAACAACCTGATGATATTGCTAACCTTGTCTCGTTCTTAGCATCTCCCAATGCAGATTATATTACAGGCCAAGCTATCATCAGCGATGGCGGTATTGTTTTCCGTTAAAATAAAAAAAGCATGCTACTTTTCTTTTCTGTAGCATGCTTTTAATAGAACATTTTTTTAAGCCAATAAGTTTATCCTCATCGAGGATTATCAAATCATAAAATGGCTAAAATCATTTGCTATTTCAGTTTCTTTAAACAGCTTACGACATTCATCCAATAATTGCTTATGGCTTTGTTCAGAGTGGCGAGAGCTAATATGGGTAATAATAAGTTTTTTCACATTCGCTTTCTTCGCAATTTTTGCTACTTGTGTCGTTGTTGAGTGCCCATACTTCTCGGCTAACTCTTCTAAAGCGTCTTCAAACGTCGCCTCATGCACCATCACATCTGCATTGTTTGCAAGAACTATCGCTGTTTTAGTAGGAACCGTATCGCCAAAAATAGCAACCACTTTTCCTTTTAAAGGAGAGGTTATAAAATCTTTACCTTGCAAAATACGCCCGTCTGCCAACTCGACTTCTTTTCCCTCTTTCAATTGTTTTAAATGGGGCCCTTCTGGCACTTTTAATTTAGCCAGTAATTTAGTGTTGAGTGCACCTGGTTTATCTTTTTCTACCACTCTAAAGCCATAGCTTTCTATACGATGGGTCAGTGGCAAACAAGACACTATAAATTGTTCATCCTCAAAAATAACCCCCTCCTCAATTTCTTTAATCTCTAGTTGATAAGATACGCGTGACGCAGAAATATTCATCACCACCGTTAAATACTCTTTAATCCCTTTTGGTCCATAAACAGTAAGAGGTGTCGCTTGATGATCGAAAGATCTTGAACTTAAAAGTCCTGGCAGTCCAAATAAATGATCGCCATGTAAATGTGTAATAAAAATCTTTTCTATTTTCGGAATCTTCAACGGTGTTTTTAAAAACTGATGCTGAGTACCTTCTCCACAGTCAAATACCCAAAGAGCTTTTCGCTCTTTCATTAAGTTAAGTACACAACAGGAGACATTACGCTCATTTGAAGGTAAGCCTGAACCAGTACCTAAAAAAAATAGTTCCACCTAATATTCCCTCAATCTATTGGATGATTTATTGCAAAATGTTTTTAATCCATTTGCTCATCGCTAAAAAAACACAAATTATTTCTTACTCACTGGTATGGCGTATATACCAAATACCTGCCTCACAACTAATAAAGCCTTCTAACTCCAAATCCGTTAATTCAATTAGCACTTTGTCAAAAGGCATATCAAGGCTCATAGCTAGTGACTCGCTACTTTGTGGCGCAGCCTTTAAGGTTTTTAATAATAAACTATCTGGAATACTATCAAAAAATGATTGCTGTGTATCCAATGGAGATTTCACATCAATATTTTTCCATCCTTGTAATGCATCTAAAATATGATCAATACTTTCCACCAGAGTAGCACCCTCTCTAATTAACTGGTGGCATCCTTTGATGCCCGCATAATGGATAGAGCCAGGAATTGCAAAAACTTCTCTTCCTTGTTCTGCGGCTAGCTTCGCTGTAATTAGAGAACCACTGGATAATGATGCTTCCACAACCAATGTTCCTAACGACAAACCACTAATAATTCTATTTCTTCTCGGAAAATTAGAAGCTTGAGGTGCTGTATTTAAAGGAAACTCAGAAATCAAAGTACCATTATTTTCAATAATATCTTGTGCGAGCTTATGGTGACTCTTAGGGTACATATGCTGCAATCCACAGCCTAGCACCGCAATCGTCTCACCACGACTAGCTAATGCGCCAGAATGAGCAGCACCATCAATACCTAGCGCCAAACCACTGGTAATAACAAACCCGCCTTCTGCTAACTTTTTAGCAAACTGATAGGCGGTGTCTAGTCCAGGTTTACTGGCATGACGACTCCCTACAATAGCTAATTGAGGTTTTTCCAATAAACTAATATTCCCCTTGGCATAAAGTATAGGAGGAAAATCACTGATTTCTTTTAATAATGCAGGGTAATGAGGAGAATCCCAAAAAATTAACTGTTGATTCTCTAATTCTAGCCAATGCAATGTTTGTTCGGCTTGCTCTTTTGCTTGTTTATGATCCACACTAATGCTGCTATTAGGTAATCCTGCCTGTTGCCATTTTGTTTGTGAGTGCAGAGCTATATCTGCCGATTCATAATGATTCACTAACTGGAAAAAGCGCTTCCCACCAATCGTAGGTAAATTATGTAAAATCAAGCGTGCCTTTAATTCTTGTGCAGATAAGTCATTCATTTGATTTATCCCTCAGTTATATTTCATAATCCAATAAAATATCTCCCATAAAAAAAGAGAGATTAAACAATCTCTCTTTTTTATACCGCAACATCACTTATTGTGGGTTTTTTAACTTATCACCCACACTTAAAGGTCTGCTTGCTGATAAAACAATACCATAACTTAATTTATCATATGTACGAAAAACCATTAAAAGGCCTGCTTCTTCATCAGGTAATTTAACATCACCACCTTCAACCTGATCTTTCACAGTTTCACCTAAGCGATAAATAGATAATACGTTACCCACTTCAATGCCGTCACGTGCACCTTTATTGATAAGTACCACATCAGAACGACCTACTTGTGTTACACCTCTAGGTACATCAACGATTTCAGCATTGATTAATGTCTTTGGAGAGCTAGGTTGGAAAGTCGCTGAAATATTACGCTCTTCTGTAGGTAATACACGGTCGCCGTTACGTACTTCTTGGTTTGTACGAACAAGTTGTAATGTTGAGACTTCGCCTTGTTTGGTTATTAATGTTGCAGAACCGATTTCATCCGCGTTAACTCCTAATAACTCATTGGTTTTAGGGTCTCTAAATTCTTTAGCTTGACGGAAAATGCCAAAACCTGTTTCACCCTCTGGTAATTTGCCACGTGCATAGACTCTATTTCCTGCACCACTCACTACACTACCAGACTCGCCACCTACAATATAGGGTTTTGTGTTTAATTCTTTGGTGCTTGATAACACCCTGTTACGTAATAAGAAAGAATTAACTGCTTGTAAAGGAATCGTTGGAATAGCATCTGATGTTGGCTCTACACGAATAGAAGGTGATAACTTCACTGTTCCTCTAGACAACCCACGCTTTAAGCTTACACGAGGTTTACCATTAACATAAGTTAATGTCAGTGTATCACCTGGATAAATTAGATTAGGATCTTTGATATTTGGGTTTACTTGCCAAATTTCTTTCCAATGCCACGGTTGTTTCAGAAAACGTCCTGAAATATCCCATAAAGTATCACCTTTTACAACCGTATATGTCGTAGGATGATTTTCTTTTAACTCGACTTGTTGAGCTTGTAACAGTGTACTAAAGGCTAGTAAACTAAGGGCGAGTAGTAATTTCCTCATGCCATGCATTCCTTTTTTATTACCTAATTTTTAAAATTACAACAGAAAACATTCATCTTATAGTGTAAACTGTTTCGGTATTATAACGCTATTTATTTAACTTTCTACAACGAAATCTACTGTACTATGTCAATTTTAACCATACTTGAATTTCCAGACCCTCGTTTACGTAAAATTGCGACACCTATTGACAAGGTGGATGCAGATCTTCAACAACAAATTGACGACATGTTTGAAACCATGTATGAAGCACCTGGAATAGGCCTTGCTGCAACACAAGTCAATTTTCATAAACAGCTCATTGTAATCGATATTAGTGAAGATCGTACACAACCACTGGTATTTATTAATCCTAAAATTGAAATTTTGTCAGAAGAGCCTCACGTTTACAAAGAAGGTTGCCTCTCAGTCCCAGGCTTTTATGAAGATATCATTCGGCCTGAAGGAGTAAAGGTAAATGCTCTAAATCGTTATGGTGAAGCTTTTGAGATGACTTGCGAAGGGCTTCTTGCCGTATGTATCCAACATGAAATGGATCACTTAAGTGGCAAACTGTTTGTTGATTATTTATCTACTCTCAAACGCAACCGTATTGCTCATAAGCTTGAAAAGCAACATAAACAAGACCAAAAGGCTGTTAAATAAAATGAATAAACCGTTACGTATCATTTTTGCTGGCACGCCTGAGTTTGCTGCCATACATCTGGCAAAGATCATTCAACAAAATCTTCATAAATTGGTTTGTGTTTACACGCAACCTGATCGCCCTGCTGGCCGTGGCAAAAAACTCATGGCAAGCCCTGTTAAAGAACTAGCGTTACAGCACAATATACCTGTATTTCAACCTGCAACCCTTAAGACTGAAGAAGAACAAAAACAATTAGCTTCCTTACAAGCAGACCTTATGGTCGTCGTTGCTTACGGCCTCATTTTACCTCAAGCAGTTTTAGATATACCTACATTAGGATGTATCAACAGCCATGCATCACTTCTTCCCCGCTGGCGTGGAGCAGCGCCCATTCAACGAGCAATTCAAGCGGGTGATAAAGAAACAGGTATTACTGTCATGCAAATGGAAGCAGGACTCGATACAGGGCCGATGCTATTAAAAGCAACAATCGCCATTACAGAACAAGATAATGGTGGTAGTTTGCATGATCGCCTTGCTGAGTTGGGGGCAACAACTGTCATTAAAGCAATTGATGGCCTCGCAAACAAAAAGCTAACCCCAGAAAAACAAGATGATAGCGTTGCTTGTTATGCCCATAAATTAAATAAAGAAGAAGCTGAAATTAATTGGCAGTTAGCAGCTACCGACCTATCTAATACAGTAAGAGCATTCAACCCTTGGCCCATCTGTTATAGTTTTATTGATGGCGTGCAATTAAAAGTATTAGAGGCGCATGTTGAGGACAGATCAGGCAAAGCGGGTGAAATAATCAATATTTCAAAAGAAGGTCTCATTGTAACCTGTGGAAAACAGGCACTATGCATTACCAAGTTACAACTCCCTAACAGTAAACCACTCCCCTTTTGGGATGTTTATAATGGCCATAAAGAGTTGTTTACGCCTCATCGGATACTCGGCAAATGAATCCGAGATTAGCCGCATGCCATGCCCTAACGCCTGTTTTACAAGGTAAAGCCTCTTTATCAAGTAGCTTGCCGCCTCTATTAGCTCAAGTAGAGGAAAATAATAAAGGCCTTGCCCAAGAACTAGCATTAGGAACAGCGCGCTGGCAGCCTCGACTTGAGTTATTATTAAATAAGCTACTGGAAAAACCGCTTAAAAATGCCGATAAAGATATTGAAGCACTCCTTTATATTGGCTTGTATCAACTGCTCTATATGCGTACTCCAGCCCATGCTGCCATTAATGAAACAGTTAACTGCGTTAACACCTTAAAAAAAACATGGGCCAAAGGACTTATTAATGCTGTCTTACGTCGATGCCAGCGTGAAAATCTAGAGATTTTTGAACAATTAGCGAAAGACCCTGTTTCCTTTACTGCTCACCCTCGTTGGTTACAAAAACGCTTGAAACAAGATTGGCCAGACTATTGGCTAAGTATTTGTGAGGCTAACAATGCGCATCCTCCGATGACTTTGCGTATTAACTTGCAACATACAACGCAAGAAAACTATCTCAACTTATTAGCACAAGCTGAAATTGAAGCGACACCTTGTCAATACAGTAGTGAAGGCATACAACTAAAAAGACCATGTGCAGTACTGCAACTTCCCTATTTTGCGGAAGGTTGGGTTAGCGTTCAAGATGAAGCAGCACAATTAGCTGCACAACTATTAGACCTAAAACCACAACAACGAATTTTAGATGCTTGTTGCGCACCGGGTGGAAAAACTTGCCATATTCTTGAGCGAGAACCTAATCTTGCTGAAGTCGTCGCAATTGATGCTGAAAATAACCGGTTACAGAAAGTCACAGAGAATTTACAACGTCTTAGCCTACAAGCTACGCTAAAAACAGCTGATGGTAGAAACCTTGCCAATTGGTGGGATAGCCGCCCCTTTGATCGCATCTTATTAGATGCCCCTTGTTCTGCCACAGGGGTTATTCGCCGCCATCCTGATATCAAACTAACTCGCAAACTAGAAGACATTACCCCCCTAGCTAATTTGCAATATGAACTACTCACCGCTATTTGGCAAACATTAGCCGTAGGCGGCATCCTAGTCTATGCTACTTGCTCAGTATTACCCGAAGAAAACACACAAAATATTGAGCGTTTTTTATCGACACACCCCAATGCTCAAGAACTCGATATAGGTAACCAATGGGGTATTAAACAACTAAGAGGCCGTCAGCTTTTTCCTCAAATCAACGGACATGATGGTTTCTATTATGCAAAACTCATCAAACTAGCTAAATAATGATATCTATTACTACACCCAATAAAAATGAATACCCTCTTTTATTAGAAATATGGGAAGCCTCTGTTAAAGCGACCCACCACTTTTTAACCCAAGAGGTTATTGCCGAATTAAAACCCTGTGTCTTGCAGGACTATTTCCCTATGGTGAATCTTTTTTGTAGTCTGAATGACAAACAAAAAATTACCGGCTTTGCGGGTGTACAAGGAGATAAATTAGAAATGCTCTTCATTGATCCCACCCTCAGAGGCCAAGGTATTGGGAAAGCATTGCTAAACCATGCAATAACTCAATTTAATATCAACTATGTTGATGTTAACGAGCAAAACCCCCAAGCAACTGCGTTTTATTTACATCATGGATTTAAAATTATTGGTCGCTCCCCCTTAGATGGTCAAGGAAAGCCATACCCTCTTTTACATTTAAAACTCAAAGAATAAACAAACACCCACAGACTTTAATAGCTTACTCTTTACTTAATTAAATATTTAGTTACAATTGGCTTTTAATTATTAAGCCTATAAAGGAATTAACCAGGTGCAAGAACAACTCCCTAATAACATAAATGGTGCTGATCCATACCCAGAAAAACGTACTATTGAAGAAGCATTAGCCTATGACTATGATTTTTCTATTGGCGATGTCATAGCCCGTGCATGGGAAAAAGTTAATGGTGTAAAACTACCTTTGTTTGTTGCCCTTTTGATTATCATGGTCATTAACACCATCATTAATGTGTTCCTTGAAATCATTCCTGAGCAAGCCGCTATAGTCTTTAACATTGCCTTAAGTATTGCTGCTTGCGGCCTTTCCACAAACTTTACAATCATTGCTTTAAAACATTTACGTGGTGAAAAATTAATTGATGCTCTTAAATGTTTTTACTCGTTGTCTAATATTTATATTACACTGGTTATCGCTACGGTTGTAGCAACCATTTTAGTAGTCTTTGGCTTCCTCTTATTTATTATTCCAGGTATTTATTTATCTATTGGTTATTGTCTTATGCAGTGGATTATCATTGATCACCCTGAAGTTAGCCCATGGCAAGCATTAGAGATATCTCGCAAAATTGTCACAAAACACTGGTTTAAATTTTTTGGCTTATATTTCATTCTAACGATTATTCTGATTATCTCTGTCATTCCTCTTGGCATTGGCTTAATCTGGACATTACCTCTTACAATACTTGCACCAGGTGTTGTTTATCAAATTATTTTTGAAAAATCTAATGCTTTAGTTATTTAATAAAAAAGCGCTTCAAATGAAGCGCTTTTTGTTAGTCTCTATCAATAAAACGTGAGCGAGGCGTTGCGGTAGGGGTAATATCTCCATCGAGAGGTAAGAAATTTCCTATCTCATCGTCAAATGCTTTAATCGCTCCCGTTTCGATATCATAAACCCAGCCATGAATAAATAAATGACCGCTGGCTAAACGTGAAGCAACCGAAGGATGTGTTCTTAAATGATCTAACTGAGCAATAACATTTTCCTCAATCAAAACATCTAATGTTTCTTCATTTAAACAACCACAATTTTCCGCAACAACAGTTCTTGCAACTTCACAATGCCTTAGCCATGCTTTAACTGTTGGCATGGTTTCTAACGTATTCTGATCTATAACAGCACGCATAGCCCCACAATTAGAATGCCCACAAACAACTATATGTTGGACATTTAAGGCCATGACTGCATATTCAATGGCTGTGGATACGCCCCCATTATTTTGACCATAAGGCGGGACAACATTACCCACATTACGTGTAATAAATAAATCGCCAGGAGAGCTTTGTGTAATAAGCTCTGGCACCACTCGAGCATCGGCACAGGTGATAAACATCGCACGAGGTTGTTGTGATGAGGCTAAACGCTTAAATAGTTCCTGTTGTTCGGGGAAAACTACTTCGCGAAACTTTTTAAAACCCTCTACAATTTGTATTAACGCCTCTTCAGCGGTTTCACGAGGAGGTAATTTCTTTTTACTTTGTCTTTTACGCATAATGTTCTCTAATGATTTACTAAGGTAACAACCAAATTAGCGAAGCCATCCTTCCTGTCATTGCTTGGCGGCGGTAAGAAAAAAATATTTCCTTATCACTCACTGTGCAAAAATCTCCCCCATAAACGGCTGTCACACCCGCTTTTCTTAACCTTAGCCTTGCTAATTGGTAAATATCTGCTAAATACTTATTGTGAGTCGAGCTCGCCCTAAAGGCTAACGCTGCCTCACTGTCTTTATCTAAAAATGCTTGCTTTACTTCCGCACCTACTTCAAATTTGTTGGGACCAATAGCAGGGCCAAGCCATGCCATTAACTGATTAGGTTCAACAGGTAATTGATTAACTGTTTCCTCTAAAATACCGTTCACTAAACCGCGCCAACCCGCATGCGCTGCTGCAACATATTGACCCGACATGTCACAAAATAGCACGGGTAAACAATCAGCCGTCATTACAACACAAGCAAGTTCTGACTGATCTGTCCAGCTCGCATCAGCCTGCAAAACTTGATCGATATCGGCTTTGGTTGCTATTGCGCTATGTACTTGCTCTAACCAAGCAATTGATTTGTAACCTAGGGTTGTTTGTAAACGTTGCCGATTTTCTAAAACTAATTGCTCGTCATCCCCTACATGCAAACCTAGATTAAATGAATCATAATCATTTTTGCTTACCCCACCTAAGCGAGTAGTCGCATAACTACAAACATTAGCAGGAGCAGGCCAATTGGGCTTAATAATGGTTTCTTGTAATAAGTTATCCATTATTTTTCCTCAAATGACTCACTGTCTTGTCGTAATAAACTAAGCATCCACACCATGTCTTCGGGCAACTCAGACTCCCAACGGATTTTCTTACCCGTCACTGGGTGCTCTAACTCTAAAAAACGTGCATGTAATGCTTGCCGGGGGAAGTCTTTTAAACTCTGAACTAAAGTAGGGTTTGTTGCAGGAGGAATGCGGAAACGCCCACCATACACGGGATCACCCAACAACGGGAAATTGATATGCCCCATATGTACTCTAATCTGATGCGTGCGCCCCGTTTCTAATTGCACGCGCACATGTGTGTAAGCACGAAAACGCTCTAGTACGCGATAATGAGTCACTGCTTTTTTACCATCTGAAACTACTGCCATTTTTTGACGCTGCACGCCATGCCGACTAATTGGCGCATCAACAGTACCGCCGGAGGTTACAACACCATTTACAATGGCTTCATAAATACGGCTAACTGTTCGCGCTTGTAACTGTTCCACTAACTTCGTTTGAGCCTCTAATGTTTTTGCAACCACCATCAAGCCCGTGGTATCTTTATCTAAGCGATGGACAATTCCCGCGCGTGGCACATTCTGTAATTCAGGGGCATGATAAAGTAACGCATTTAATAACGTCCCTTCATAATGTCCTGCCGCGGGGTGAACAACTAAACCAGCGGGCTTATTTATAACTAATAATGCTTCATCTTCATATACGACATTTAGCTGAATATTTTGTGCAACCCAATCACCCTGAGACTCTTGCTTGGCGTGTAAATCAAGCACAGCACCGCTAAAAATGGTATCTTTAGGTCTTGATACCTTTCCATCAACTGTTAATTTACCCTCTTTAATCCACAGGGTTAAACGAGAACGAGAATAATCGGTAAACAATTGCGCAGCAATCTGATCTAAACGCTGCCCCCCTAGCTCAGAGGGAACTTTTGCTGTTAATACTATATCTGTAGAATTCATAAATTTTTCATTATTGACTTGGGTTTAAAGCTCAGCTTATGGTTAAATAGGAAAAATTTATCCTAATCGTTATAATAGTCATCATAGCAAGACTATCTTAATAGCAACAGTTTTTTTGAAATGAGAACACTATCACCATGCGTGTGAAACATTTACTAGTTATTTCATTATTGATCTTAATCTCCGCTTGCTCCAACTCGACCAAGGTGGATGAAAATTTAAGCGAGGTAGAACTATACCAACAAGCTCAGAAAGATCTTAATGGTAAAAATTATAGTGCAGCGATCGCTAAACTAAAAGCGCTAGACTCACGTTACCCTTTTGGTCGTTATACTGAACAAGCACAACTTGAGCTTATTTACGCTTATTATAAGATATCTGATACCGAGGCGGTACGTGATACAGCTAATCGTTTTATTCGCTTAAATCCTGATCAACCCAATGTGGACTATGCCTATTATATGCGCGGTCTTGCGGCATTCGACCAAGATCAAAGCTTCTTAGCACGCTTCATCCCACTGGACATGACCACCCGTGACCCCGGTGCAGCAAGAGTCTCTTATAACGACTTTGCACAACTAACACGTTTCTATCCTAACAGTGCTTATGCGCCTGATGCTAAGATACGTATGGTTTACCTACGTAATTTACTAGCCGCATACGAAGCACATGTGGGTGTTTACTACTTGGAACGTCAAGCCTACATTGCGGCGGCAAGACGTGGAACCTATATTGTAGAGCACTTTGATGGCACCCCATCAACAGCCAATGGTTTAGCCATCATGGTGGAAGCTTACCAACGAATGGGTATGACAGATTTAGCCAACAGTAGCTTAGAAGTATTAAAATTAAACTATCCAAAATACCCTGCAATTGCGAGTGGTACTTATAAACCTATGGTAAAAGAGCTAGCCGACCGTGATTGGTTTTCACGTACCATCGTTCGTTGGGTAGGTAGTAACAACGACCCTTTACCACCGGGACAAACTCGTGCTAATGAAGATTTAGAAAAACGCTACCAAGATGCGTTAGAAGAAATTCCTAAAGAAATCAAAGCCAGTACAAAATAAAAAAAGGGCAGTTGAATCTGCCTTTTTTATTGGGTAAATCCCCTGTGCAGGACACAAGGAGTCATAGACAATGAACTATCAACCTGTTCCCCTAGATAAAGCTTATTTACTTCTCAATCATGGTCCTACTATCATGATCAGTTCAGCATTAGAAGATAAGCAGAATATCATGAGTGCCGCATGGTCAACGGCTCTAGATTTCGACCCTCCCAAATTAGTCGTTATCATCGATAAAAATAATTACTCTAAAGAATTAATTCAAGCCTCTGGCGAATTTGCTGTCATTATTCCGAGTAAAGCGCAAGCCAAACAAGTACTACAAGTTGGAACATCAACTGGTCGTGAGATTGATAAATTTAAGACATTTGGTTTAACAACATTACCGAGTCAAACTATTAAAGCACCGCTGATCCAAGGTAGTTTAGCTGCATTAGAATGCAAGCTTATTCCAGAGCCGTACAATCAAGACAAATATGATCTTTATATTGGTGAAGTGACTGCTGCATGGGCTGACCCCGAAGTCTTTAGTCATGGAAGATGGCATATTACAAGCGATCAAAAACGCTCTATTCATTACCAAGCAGGTGGCACCTTCTTCCAAATAGGCGATCAATTTACTGTTGAATAATGTATTTTTCTATTCTTTTAATGAACGTTTTGTATAAATATCATAGCGACTACTTTTCCCCTCTAAACTATAACTGGGTGAAGCTCCCTCAATTATAGGAGCTTTACGTGGTCGCTTAACCACTACACGGTGACTGGCCAACACCAACGCCTTTTCTAATAAGTCAGGTGAATCTAAATCATCCCCGACCAAAGGGCGAAACAACCGCATTTCTTTTTTTACCAATGCAGATTTATCACGGTGGGGAAACATAGGGTCAAGATAAATCACCTGGGGCACAACACCTAACCAATTACTCATCAGGTCAATGGCACTTCCTTTCAATAACACCATGCGTTGGAGAATATCTCCTACCTCAACGTCAAACCTAGCGCGCACGAGGCCATCCTCTAGAAGCGTTGCAATAATGGGTTGTCGTTCGATCAATGTTACTTGACAACCTAACGTTGCCAAAACAAAAGCATCCCTACCCAAGCCAGCTGTTGCATCTAGTACTATAGGGCTAATCCCTGATTGAATACCAATAGCCTTAGCAATCATCTGCCCCTTACCCCCGCCAAACTTACGGCGATGAGCAGCAGCCCCATCAACAAAATCAACCCTTAAAGCCCCAACATTTTTTTCTTGTTGGCTTTGTAGTTGAATGCCTAACGCCCCCACCTGCAATGAAAAATCAGCGTCGCCCCCTAGTGGCAAATTTAGTACTTTAGCTAAATCTAAAGCCTTTTGCTGCCATTGCAAGTCTAAGGGTTCAATACAAACAGAGGCAGTAGCGAGATTATTACTCATTTAACGATAGTGACCTTACAAGCTAATAATATTATTGATATACTTTTATATAGTCTATTATTTTACCACAGCTAGGTAAACACAATGAAAGCTACACCCACTTTGACATGGAATGAGCATATTATTTGCACCCCTATCGGCGAACTTGTCATTTGGTTAGATCAAAAGTCCATACTTCAATTTATCGGCTGGCAAGAATTTAGACAAGAGACGATGAAACAACTCTGTCGCTTTTATCAAGTCCCTACGATAACTTTACAGAAAACGGCACAATCTCACATGGTGATTGATACAATCAAAGAGTATTTCGCAGGAAATATTCAGGCAATTGATACCCTAGTTGTTTCCGCGTGCGGAACTGAGTTTCAGAAAAAAGTATGGCAAGCACTTAGAGCCATTCCAGCAGGTTCTACAACCAGCTATGGTGAACTAGCCAAACAAATTGGTAGCCCTCAGGCTTGCCGAGCCGTGGGGATGGCCAATAACCGCAACCCCATTGCTATTGTTGTACCCTGCCATCGAGTTATTGGAAAAAATAATCAACTCACAGGTTATGCGGGAGGTCTGAATCGAAAACAATGGCTACTTGATCATGAATGCCAATATAGTACTTTATCAGTTTAAATTTGCTGACTTATCATTACAATAGATCTTCGCAAACTGAATTGCATCATTAACAGCAGCTCTAGCCTGAGGGCTATTTTTCCAACAGCTTACTTTTAACATAGATGCTATCTGATAAATAACATCCTCTGTATTTGTTTTTGATAAT
The DNA here is from genome assembly GCF_003991975.1 of Entomomonas moraniae. Taxonomy (NCBI): domain Bacteria; kingdom Pseudomonadati; phylum Pseudomonadota; class Gammaproteobacteria; order Pseudomonadales; family Pseudomonadaceae; genus Entomomonas; species Entomomonas moraniae. The sequence goes on along the minus strand of NZ_CP029822.1, from coordinate 3,204,920 downwards.
GCTAACAAAGAATCTATTCCAATTTGTTCGAAACGTTGAATTACTGTATTACCAATGCCGTTGATTGTGAGTAGTTTCTCTTTTTCTGCTTTTGAAAAGGCCATTGTCTTTCCCCCTAATTATTGACTTAATTCTAAAAGAAAGAAAATAAATTTAGAATGAAATTATGCTATGATTTAGCTTTAAAATACGCATTATTATTACAGATACACTATTTAGGATTAAAGCATGTCTGAAGATCAAAAACCTCAGGTTTCACTCAGTGATGAGAAAAGTTGGAAGCTATTAGAAAAAACATTGCAAACAAGCATCATTGAGCAACGTCGTTCAAGACGCTGGGGCATTTTTTTTAAACTACTTACATTTATTTATCTTTTTGTCTTATTGGCGATAGCCATGGGTAGTTTTAAAGGAGATATCTCAACAAATAGCGCACATACAGCAGTTATTGACGTTAGAGGGATGATTGCAGATCAGCAAGATGCCAGTGCAGACAATATAATTAAAGCCTTACGAACAGCATTTAAAGACCCTAATACAAAAGCCGTTATCATGCGCATCAATAGTCCAGGCGGTACTCCCGTCCAGGCTGGCTATGTTTATGACGAAATTAAACGTTTACGCAAAATTTACCCACAAACAAAAGTGTATGCAGTAATTACTGATCTCGGCGCATCAGGTGCTTACTATATTGCCAGTGCGGCAGACGAAATTTATGCTGATAAATCAAGCCTTGTAGGGTCAATTGGTGTGACAGCGGCAGGCTTTGGATTTGTGGATGCAATTCATAAACTTGGTATTGAGCGCCGTGCTTATACCTCAGGTGCACACAAAGCATTCTTAGACCCATTCCAACCAATGAAACCTGATGAAGTCGATTTTTGGGAAAAAACCCTTGATATTGTTCACCAACAATTTATTGACCAAGTTAAAGCAGGCAGAGGTGATCGTTTAAAATATCAAGATCATCCTGAACTTTTCTCTGGTCTAATCTGGTCAGGTGAACAAGCCAAACAACTAGGTTTAATCGATGGCTTTGGTAGTACAAGCTCCGTTGCACGCGATGTCATAGGTGTAGAAAACTTAAAAAACTACACAGTAGAAGATACCCCTTTCGACCGCTTTGCCAAAAAAATAGGTGCGAGTGCAGCACAAGAAATAGGAGCATCTGTCGGTTTACAAGGTGTGAAACTACAATAATAAAACCAAGCGAGGCAATATCGGCATTGCCTCGTTTTTTATCGATCTAAAAAGGAACATGCCATTATGTCGGGTAATACCATTGGTAAACTATTCACCGTTACAACCGCAGGAGAAAGCCATGGCCCTGCACTAATGGCTATTATTGATGGCTGCCCACCGGGGCTTAACTTAACAGAAGCAGACTTACAACACGACCTTGATAGACGCCGCCCTGGTAGCAGTAAATTCACCACACAGCGCCAAGAAGCAGATCAAGTTGAAATTGTATCTGGCGTTTTTGGGGGTGTAACAACAGGGTGTCCTATCGGCTTATTAATTCGTAACACCGATCAAAAATCTAAAGACTATACAGCGATTAAAGATATTTTTCGCCCTGCCCACGCAGATTTCACTTACTACCATAAATACGGTATTAGGGATTATCGCGGTGGTGGCCGATCATCTGCACGTGAAACAGCAATGCGCGTAGCGGCTGGTGCCATTGCCAAAAAATATCTAGCGACACAAGGCATTAAGGTACGTGGTTATATGAGCCAGCTTGGCCCTATTGAAATACCTTTTGATAGTTGGGAAGCATTAAACGCTGCAGGTAATCACTTTTTCGCACCTAATTTGGATCTATTACCAGAACTCGAAAAATACATGGAGCAGCTACGCCGAGATCAAGACTCTGTTGGCGCTAAGATTACAGTCATTGCCGATGGGGTTCCTGTAGGGCTTGGAGAACCTATTTTCGATCGTTTAGATGCAGAACTTGCCTATGCACTAATGAGCATTAATGCCGTTAAAGGTGTAGAAATAGGTGCCGGTTTCGCGAGTGTAAGCCAACGGGGTACAGAGCACCGAGATGAACTAACGAAAGAAGGCTTTTTATCAAACAATGCTGGGGGTATCTTGGGAGGTATCTCATCAGGTCAACCTATTGTAGCCAACCTTGCTTTGAAACCTACTCCTAGCATAACTACGCCTGGGCGTTCAATAGATACCCAAGGCAATGAAATAGACGTCATCACCAAAGGCCGACATGACCCTTGCGTAGGCATCAGAGCAACACCTATTGCAGAAGCGATGATGGCGATTGTTTTAATGGACCACTTTCTAAGAAACCGTAGTCAAAATGCTGACGTACAATCTTTATAAAACCCTACGCCTTGTAATAACACTTACAAGGCTTTAACGACCTATTTCTACTTTTTACTCTGCCGATAAATCCAAGGGGCAATAGGATTTTTCTGCTGCCATAGACCTGTTTTATTCACTTTTGCTTTAGCTTCTAAAGACAAAAGTAGTAAATCATCATTGTAATGGGTATACACCCATGCCATGCCTAATCGAACCATTTCTCGATTAATATTCATACTATCAACCTCAATAATAGCCACAGTTCGTTGGTAATTATCTTGGTTAAGAGGCCTAATATTTACCATTTTATTTTTTACTAATGCGATAAGTGTTTGTTTAGATCTCTGACCATAAGGCTGGCCTATTTCTGGTGCATCAATATAAGCCAAGCGAATACGCTGACGCTGATTATCAGACAAAACATCCACTGTATCACCATCAATGACAGAGATAACACGTACAGTGAACTTATCGTCTGTAACAGGTAATTGATAATAAAGAGCAACGGTTAACAATAAAATAATGACACAAACAATGGGGTTATGCTGTAGCCTTTTAAATATGGATTTTTTTGTTTTCACTGAACGAATATTGAATGGTTAGGTAAAAGATAAGGCTATTCCACTTTTTAATGAACATGCATTATATAATAAATTGATTAACCAGTTTGTATAAATAATGTTTATAACCCCACCTCATGTGGTAAAGATTATGAAGCTCATATTATTACTAACAATTGCCTTTGCTGCTTCAAGCAATGTATTAGCCAATGACGATACCATAAAAATGTGTATTGATATGCTAGCTCAAAAACAGTCACAAGTGAACGCTGATAAAAAAATGACAAGCAAACAAATTGATACTTATTGTCATTGTATTATTCCTGAACTAGAGGGAATAAAAGCAGGCACAATGCCAACCAATCAAGAGTTAAATGTGCTGTACGCAGAATGCCAAAAAAAAGCAGGTGTTAAATAAAATCGTTAGCCTATTAAGTTAGCGTTTAAATTTTACAATGATCACTTGGGCACTTGATTCTATTTGGCTGAATGTATCTTGCATCAGTTTTAATGATTTTTCTTGGCTAAAACTCCCCGACCCTGCGCCAATGATAGGGAACGCTATACGCTTAAACTGCTGCTCATTAACGATCTTCATTGCAGATAATACAGATTGCTCTATCGAGTAGCGTGTAGCAAACCAACACAGATTAATACCTGCAACGTGTATAATAGCCCTATAAGGTAACTTTCCTGCACCTGTCATCACTGCACCCCCTAGAGCTATAGGCCCTTTTTTAGCCAACTCACAAAAAGGGGCATAACCTGCTCGCTTTTTTATAGCACCAGATACCCCTTGGGGAATTAAAAGCCACCATGGAATAATATTACGATTCCATGCATTAACAATCACATCTACAGGCTGGTCTAGTAAATCTCCCTCAACAACAGTTACCTGCATAAATAATACCTTTCTCCACTGATATCAAACAGTATACAACAGTTTATTTGCTAACAACTGCATTAAACATTCAGCACAAAACTCAAAAAAAATATAAAATGACTTTTGTTAAATAACATATTCTGAGATAATGAGAATAATTCTTATTATTTTTAACCATTAAAATTTTGGATAGCTATGTTAAAAGTATCAGGTCATTACACATCGATTGTCATAAAAATGCTTTTAGTAACAGCGCTCTGTTTTAGTTCTGTAAGCTTTGCGCAACAATCAGAAACAGCTACGCCTCAAAACCCAATGGAGCACAGTGTAGCAACAACTTCTGAAGCTGGCAGTGAAGGAAAAACATTACCCCCAACACCAAACCTCACAATAAATGACGATACAGTAGCTTCTGACGTAGCACTAACGCATGATCTTACTCCGTGGGGAATGTATAAAAACGCAGATATCATTGTAAAAATTGTAATGATTGGTCTACTTCTTGCCTCACTAGCTACATGGACGATCTTTATTGCCAAACTCACTGAGCTCACTCTTGCTAAAAAGCGACTACGCAAAGAAATGGCTTCACTAAATGGAGCAAAAACACTTAAGCAAGCATGTAATGTTTCAGATCAATTTGCTAAAAATAGTCTAACCAATATCTTAATCAATGATATACAAGAAGAACTTGATCTCTCAGCTAACACAACCAGTCAAGAGGGTATCAAAGAACGTGCTGCCTTTCGTCAAGACCGCCTAGTCGCTGCAAGTGGGCGACAAATGAATACTGGCACCAGTGTATTGGCAACCATCGGTTCTGTTTCTCCTTTTATTGGCCTATTTGGTACCGTATGGGGAATTATGAACAGCTTCATTGGTATCGCAGAAACACAAACCACTAACTTAGCGGTTGTTGCTCCAGGTATTGCGGAAGCATTATTAGCCACGGCAATGGGGTTAGTTGCCGCCATCCCAGCAGTTATTATCTATAACATTTTTGTGCGAGCGATCAATAGCTATCGAGTTCTTGTAAGCGATATCTCGGCCAAAGCACTACTGTTATTAAGCCGAGACTTAGATAGAGAAAACTACACATCTAGAACAAGCAGTCACCACACGGCTGAGTCAAAATAGGTTAGCATTCATGGCAATTAATCTAAAAGAAGGAAGCGATGATAGTGCAGTAATGAGTGAAATTAACGTCACACCATTTATTGATGTGATGCTGGTATTACTTATTATTTTTATGGTAGCCGCACCGCTAGCGACAGTAGATATCAAAGTAGACCTTCCGACCTCTACAGCTAAACCACAACCCAAGCCTGATAAACCTGTTATATTGACGCTAAAGGAAGGAAATGAGCTTTATTTAGGCAATAATTTAGTCAACAATAATGACCAGTTGGCTGAACAACTAGATAAGCAAACAAATGGTAATAAAGAAACAACTATCTTCTTCCAAGCTGATAAAACCGTAAATTACGAAGACCTCATTACTGTTATGAATGATCTTAGAAGTGCAGGCTATTTGAAAATTGGCTTGGTGGGTTTAGAGGCTACTCAGAACGATGCAAAATAAGCAACTTTCATCGATTATTCTTTGGGTTATATCGCTTATTATTGTAATAGGCTTACACATTGGTTTAGCTGTTGCTTTAATGTTTAGTTGGCATGCGGCTCCCCCTCCACCGCTTACTGCACCTGCTGCAATCATGGTAGAACTAGCTCCATCCATTGAGGCACCTAACAATACACCACAAAAAGACCCCGCCCCGATTACACAACAGATATCTGATCCAACACCTGAGGAACCTGACCCTATCGATGAGCCTGATCCTTTACCAGAGCCCATTATAGAAAAACCAGAACCTAAAGTGGTTATTAATAAGCAACCTAAACCCAAGCCTATTAAAAAGCAGGTAAAAAAACCTGTTGAAAAACCAGTTGAAAAACCTAAAGAAATAACTGAAGATACATTGCCTAAAGCAGAAATATCATCCACTGCTTCTGCTGCCAGTGATAAAATATCTGACCGTGTCGCAGCACCTGAAACAACAGCGTCCACCAGTCCATCCAAAGCACAAATCACTTGGCAATCTCGTTTATTTGCTCATATTGCAAAATATAAACGCTACCCCATGATGGCCCGTAAGAAACGACAACAAGGCACAGTTTCTGTAAACTTCACTATCGATACCCAAGGAAATCTCTCGGCCAAAAGAATTGTTAAAAGTTCCGGCTATCCCTTATTAGACCAAGAAGTTCTTAACTTATTAGATAGGGCACAACCTTTACCGAAACCACCGGCTGATGTCCTTAATGGAAAAAATGCAAGAACAATAACAATCCCCATCAACTTCAACTTAAAAGATAGGTATTAGTTTTTGAATTAATACCTATCTACCGCAACTTTTATCTAATTTAAGAGTCCATTATTAAAACAGCTATCTAATAGATAAGCACTGGTCAATACCCTTACCAGTGCTTTAAAAAATTAATCTTAATTTTAGATTACCCAAAAGGTAAAACAATATAAGATATAGTACATATCGGCGTAGAATGCTTAATATAACCTAAGCATTTACAATCATTTTCAACCAAAAGATATCTATCAGAATACTTATGAATGATTTACCTTTACAACAAATCCTTGCGCAATTGACACGTATTGCAAACAGTTTAGAGCAAGCGTTCCCAGCGCCCATCAACAATACCATACATGGCGATACTATCGCCTACTTATGGGAGCATCGTTTCTTTAATGGGGTAGAACAACCCGTACTCATTCCTGTTGAAGAACCTAATTTAATTAGCTTCGATGATTTAAAAAATATTGATCGCCAAAAGGGGCTAATTGAACAAAATACACGACAATTTGTTGAGGGATTACCCGCCAACAATGTTTTATTAACAGGTGCAAGAGGTACAGGAAAAAGCTCTTTAATTAAGGCGTGCTTAAATGCATTTCACAAGCAAGGGTTACGACTCATCGAAGTTGATAAAGAACACTTGATGGATCTACCTCAAATTGTCAGTTTAACCAGAGGACGTCCTGAGCGCTTTATTATTTTTTGTGATGATATTTCATTTGAAGAAGGCGAAACAGGATATAAAGGCCTAAAAACCGTGTTAGATGGTTCTATTGCAGGCAAATCAGATAATACTCTCATTTATGCCACCTCAAACCGTAAACATCTAATGCCTGAGCGTATTGATGATAACCTAAGTTATCGTACTGACCAACAAGGTGAGATTCATCCAGGTGAAGTCATTGAAGAAAAGGTTTCTCTTTCTGAACGCTTTGGTTTATGGATTTCGGTTTATGGGTTTACTCAAGAACAATACTTAGCTGCTGTAAGCCAATGGCTAAATACTTATGGTATTGAAATGGGTGATGATGAAGACATAGCTAAAGAATCTATTCGGTGGGCTACTTACCGTGGCTCACGTTCAGGACGTATTGCAGCACAATTTGCCAAAGATTATGCCGGCCGTCTAAAATCTAAAGTAAATCAATAACCAAAATCAGCTAGCCCCTTAATAAAGGGCTAGCTACTATCTACTTTAATCGGTACTTATTATAAACAGGGTAAGCATACTGCATAATTAAATAAGGTTTATGCTCATCAGGGCATGTCTCTAATCTTTTTTGCCATTCAATTTTTGACTGTGCTATTTTTTCATCCGTAAATAGTGACTCCATCGGAGGAACTATCAAACTCTTATCCGCTTTATCCCATTGCTCATAAGCTAAGTAATTAACAGGAAACAAATAACTGTTTTTAAGTATTTGTCGGTCAACCAGATCAGCCAACTCTTTAGCGTCTTCAAATCCTGTTGTAATTATATGCCCAAAGTGCACATGAACATCACCTTTATACCCTGTAATTCCTAGCGCAATGCTCTGACCATCCTCACCTACCGCTTTCGTGTATTTACCTTCGGTTGCTTTAATATAGAGCTCGCGGGCTTTCATGAGATCACAAGGGTCATATTCATAACTAATAGACACTGGCAATAAATTTAAACTGGCAATTACATCAGCAAACACTTCTTCTTTACGACTAATATGCAGCATTTTTAATAATGCTGGGTCAGTTTCATCATTACCATCTTTAGCTCTCCCCTCTGCTTGAGCAATCCAAATAGAGACATGATCGTTGATAAGTGAATGATTAATATAGGCTGATAACTCTTGGTAAGCCACTAACTTTTCTTTACGCCCAGTGACAGAGCGCTGCACAATAAAACTTTTATTCAAGCGCATTAAGTCGGCAACAAATTGTTTTTGCAGTAGATTATCGCCAATGGCAATACGTGGAGTATCTAACCCTAATAAATGCAGTGCATAATTGGTTAATGTCGGATCCATCACAATATCGCGATGATTTGCTATAAACAAATGAGCTTTTGTTGTATCGAGTGGTTTAGAAGTAGAGTAATTAAAATGCGCAATGGATGAAGAAATAGAATGCCGAACATAGTCGGTAATCTTTAATTGTAAATCGGTGACTGTATTAATTTGTGATAAATACTTCTTTAATTTATAAGCAATAAACGGACGCAACATCCACCCAAAAGCACTGCTTAGATGAGGAAAACGGTACTTTAATACGATATTGATAAATTCATTGTCTTTTGACAGTCTAGCGATTACGCTCGGTACTTCATCATCATGGTAAGGACGAATCCTTTGAAATTGCCCCATATTGATCTTTATAACCTTTTACTGATACACCTATAAATTAATAAAACGCTTAACCTTACTGGCTAAACTTTAATCGATTATTATAATCTGATTTGCTATTTACGCCTATAGTCCATATATAATATAACGACTGCAAATATCTTAATCAAAGTGTTAAGATAAAAACTTATGTTCAAAAATGAGAGTATTATGACACCTGCTCTGTCTATAAAACAGTTAACAAAAACCTATAACAATGGCTTTGAAGCGTTAAAAGGGATTGATTTAGAAGTAGATCAAGGGGACTTTTTTGCTTTACTAGGCCCTAATGGTGCGGGTAAATCAACCACCATTGGTATCCTTTCATCCCTAGTGAATAAAACCAGTGGTACTATCCAAGTATTTGGTCATGACTATGATACAGACCTTTTTAACTTAAAACGCCATTTAGGCGTTGTTCCTCAAGAATTCAATTTTAATCAGTTTGAAAAGTGTTTTGATGTAATTATCACACAGGCTGGTTACTATGGTGTTCCGCCCAAAATAGCAAAAGAACGTGCTGAATATTATTTTAAAGAGCTTGGTTTATGGGATAAAAAAGACGTTACCGTTAGAATGCTATCAGGGGGGATGAAACGTCGCCTCATGATTGTTCGCGCTCTTATTCATGAACCAAAACTACTCATCTTAGATGAACCCACTGCGGGGGTAGACATTGAGTTACGCCGCTCGATGTGGAACTTTTTAACCAAGCTTAATGAACAAGGCATGACCATTATTCTGACCACTCACTATCTTGAAGAAGCAGAACAGTTATGCCGTCATATTGCGATCATTAATCATGGGCAAATCATTAAAAATAGCAGCATGCGTAGTTTATTAAATACCCTCAATGAAGAAACGATTATTTTAGACCTCGTAACGCCTTTAAATGCTCCTCCAAAACTACAGGATTATCATTGTAAACTCATTGATAATCAAACACTAGAGGTTGTTGTTAAGCACGAGGAAGGTATTAATGAATTATTTAATCAATTAAACCAGCACGCTATCACTGTTTCTAGTATGAGAAATAAAAATAACCGACTCGAAGAGCTTTTCTTAGATTTAGTTGAAAACAACGAGACAGAACAAACATCATGAATATTGAATTAACAACAAACCTAATCGCCCTACGTACCATTGTATTTCGCGAAATAAATCGCTTTATGCGAATATGGCCACAAACACTGCTACCACCTGCCATCACAATGGCATTATATTTTATTATCTTTGGTAAGCTCATTGGAAGCCGTATCGGTGACATGGGAGGATTTGATTATATCCAATACATCGTTCCCGGCCTGATTATGATGTCGGTTATCACCAATTCTTATAGCAATGTTGTCTCTAGTTTTTTTGGTGCAAAATTCCATCGTTCGATTGAAGAACTTCTTATTTCGCCTGTTTCACCCCATACCATACTCTTTGGTTTTATAACGGGTGGGATTTTAAGAGGGCTTGCGGTTGGTTTTATTGTGTCTATTTTATCTCTCTTCTTTACTAAACTGGATATACACCATATTGGTATTACCTTATTAGTTGTTATTCTTACAGCCGCTGTTTTTTCTTTGGCTGGCTTTATTAATGCAGTTTATGCCCGTAATTTTGATGATATATCCATTGTTCCAACCTTTGTCCTAACTCCCCTCACCTATTTGGGTGGAGTATTTTACTCCATCGATCTACTGCCCAAGTTTTGGCAAGATGTCTCATTGATCAACCCTATTCTCCATATGGTCAACGCTTTTCGTTATGGTATTTTGGGTGTTTCGGACATCAATATTTACATTGCAATTAGTTTCTTAGTTGCGGCAACCATCCTGCTTTATGTCGCAAGTCTTTATTTACTGAAAACTGGCAAAGGTTTACGCCAATAAATAGGCTCAACATGAAAACGACGATTAACCACTTAGCACAACACTTAGGAAAGCAACTAAAAAAATTACAGGCGCAAGTTACCACTGCCGAATCCTGCACAGGTGGTGGTATTGCCGAGGCTATTACGCGCATCTCTGGTAGCTCTGGTTGGTTTGAAGTTGGCTATATTACTTACTCCAATCGGCAAAAAACAGCATTACTTAATGTACCTGAACAATTGTTTAGTAGTGTAGGCGCTGTGAGTGAAGAAGTGGTGAATGCCATGATAAAAGGTGCAATCACTCAAAGTAATGCACAGTTTGGTGTTGCGGTTAGCGGGGTGGCAGGCCCTACAGGAGGAACAGATAAACATCCTGTAGGAATGGTATGGTTTGGGTGGTATGGCAATAATCAATACTATAGTCACTGTGCACAATTTCAGGGAGATCGCGAAAGTATTAGAGAGGAAACGATTCAATTAGCACTTCATGGGCTCATCCGCTTAACACAACAAAAAATACCCACTGAAAACTAAAAAGTGCTTTGGTTATTAGCAACCACTATGAAATAATAGTCACCAAATTTTAGCAAAAATAATGCTATAGATGTTTCTTTTTACACGAATGAGGATTGATAATGGAAGAGAATAAAAAACGCGCCCTTGCCGCTGCTCTCACGCAAATTGAAAGGCAATTTGGTAAAGGTGCTGTCATGCGCATGGGCGATCATGAGCGTCAAACCATTCCTGCCATTTCAACAGGCTCACTAGGTCTTGATATTGCTCTTGGTATTGGCGGTCTCCCCAAAGGCCGTATTGTTGAAATTTATGGTCCAGAATCTTCTGGTAAAACAACGCTTACCCTTTCTGTTATTGCTGAAGCGCAAAAACAAGGTTGTGTTTGCGCTTTCGTTGACGCAGAACACGCACTTGACCCTCAATATGCAGGCAAATTAGGGGTTAATGTTGATGACCTTTATGTAGCACAACCAGATACTGGTGAACAAGCCCTTGAAATTACTGACATGCTTGTGCGCTCTAACGCTGTGGATGTCATCATTGTTGACTCAGTAGCAGCGCTTGTACCGAAAGCGGAAATCGAAGGAGAAATGGGTGACTCACACATGGGCTTACAAGCTCGTTTAATGTCACAAGCCTTACGTAAAATCACAGGAAACATCAAAACTGCCAACTGTTTAGTTATCTTTATTAACCAAATTCGTATGAAAATTGGTGTCATGTTTGGCAACCCTGAAACAACAACAGGTGGTAATGCACTTAAATTCTATGCGTCAGTCCGTTTAGATATCCGTCGCACCGGCTCTGTTAAAGAAGGCGATGAAGTTACTGGTAGTGAAACACGTGTTAAAGTGGTTAAAAACAAAGTGGCGCCGCCTTTCCGTCAAGCAGAGTTCCAAATTCTGTACGGAAAAGGTATCTACCGCACAGGTGAAATTATAGATTTAGGCGTACAATTAGGACTTATCGAAAAAGCAGGTGCTTGGTATAGTCATGATGGTAAAAAAATTGGCCAAGGGAAAGCGAATGCTTCTAAATTCTTGGAAGAGAATCCAGACATTACCAAAGCATTAGAAACAGCTATTCGTGAGCAGCTACTGAACCAACCTGCTTCATTTACAGCCGATGATGATACAACTTCATCAGATGACTAACACATGGCTGTTTTAGAGACCCCCATGGCTATCCGCAAGGTAGCTATGGACTTATTAGCCATGCGCGAGCATGGCCGTCTTGAGCTAAAACGAAAGCTATTACGCAAGGGAGCACTGCCTGAGCTTATCGATAATGTTCTTGATCAGCTCACTCAAGATAAACTCCTTAATGAAAGTCGCTATTTAGAATCTTATATTCGAAGCCGAGCCAATAATGGTTATGGACCTTTACGAATACAACAAGAACTCCTCGAACGTGGTATTAATAAAACAGAAATAACCCAAGCACTTGATGAGTCTGGGTATGACTGGCAAGAACAACTACAAATGGTATGGGAGCGAAAATTTGGTAACTCGCCTAAAGACCTCAAAGAAAAAGCAAAGCAAGGGCGTTTTTTACTGTACCGCGGTTTTAATATAGGGATGATCAATAAATTAAAAAAATTCAATATTAATTAAAAAAATTCTGTTATTAATTTTTATTTCAAAGGGCATTGTATCTTTAAATTTTTCTATTATAATTACGCCGCACTTAAGAGTATTAGCCAAAAGTATTATTAGAATAGATGCTTAATATTTAAATATTGTACTAAAACTATTAGCGTCTGATTATTATCTAAATTTTTGTCATTAAAGGAATAGTGTAAATAACAAGGTATTTAATAGAAGATCTTATATCTTGAAATATGTAGTTTTAGGAGAAACGATGAAAAAATTTATTTCTAGTATTTTACTTACCGCCAGCACTTTACCTACCTTAGCTTTTGCAGAGCAGGCTAATACCATTAATTTTAGAGGTGAAGTTACCTCTCAAACATGTAATGTCAGTATCAATGGTGAAACGACAAGCCCTGTCGTGCTGATGCCAACAGTATCATCTTCTGTGTTAACAACTGCAGGCCAAACAGCAGGAAACACAGGATTCTCTATTGAAATCAAAGATTGTACACAAGCCTCTAAAGCCAAGGCGTGGATCTATACTGCACTCAATGGGAGCAATGGCAATGTACTAAATACAGGGGGGACTGCCTCTAATGTTGAAATACGTCTTCTTGATGGTGTTACTCAACAACAAGTTTTTATGACGCATGCAACATCACAAGCGACCATCAGTTCATCAGGAACTGCCTCTATTCCATTAGTAGCCCAATATTACTCAACAGGCAATACCACCGCTGGGTCTGTCATTGGAACAGCAATGTACATAATGGCCTATGAGTAACGCTTATAACATATAGATTATGGCCTTAGTAAAAATAGGTTAAATCAAGTACATAGAATATTCACCATGCTGATTTAACCTATTAATAAATTATTTAACATAAAAACAACGCATAATTTTTCTTAACTACACATGAAATATTCATCACAAACTGCTACAGTAGCCTTTTCTACTAACGCATGCTTCCACCTATGAATAACACATCCACTGATCAAAATACAAAATTCTGGCGAGCTTGGCTACCTGTTATAGCGCTTTCTTTTGCAGCTTTTATTTTCAATACGACAGAATTTCTCCCTGTTGGCTTGCTCCCTAGCATTGCCAAAAGCTTTAATATGGATGTATCACATACAGGCCTTTTAATTACAGGTTATGCATGGGTTGTGACCATCATGTCATTACCATTGACCATTTTAACAGCAAAAATTGAAAGACGTTTACTGCTCGTTATCCTCTTTATTCTCTTCATTGGTAGCCATGTTCTTGCTTGGCTTGCATGGAGTTTTGCCTCTTTAATGACTGCACGCGTGGGAATAGCTTGTGCACATGCTGTCTTCTGGGCAATTACTACACCGCTTGCTGCACGCATCGCCCCTTTTCATAAGCGTGCAAAAGCTTTAAGTTTTATTGTCACAGGGTCATCACTCGCGACTGTTTTGGGTGTTCCTATTGGTACCATCATCGGCCAACACTTAGGCTGGCGTATTGCTTTTCTCTGTATTGCTATCACTGCATTTATTGTGATGTTTATTCTCATTTGGTTACTACCCAGACTGCCTAGCAATAATGCAGGTTCTTTAAAGAGTTTACCTTCGCTCTTTAAACGCCCTACCTTAATGTACGTTTATCTTCTCACCGCGATTATTGTTACAGGACACTTCACTGCCTACACCTATATTGCACCATTTATGACAACTATGGCTGGCTTTAGTGAAAACTTCGTTGTATTCCTTCTCTTAATAATAGGAGGAGCAGGCATCATTGGTAGTATTATTTTTACAAAAAAATCAGCTCAACATCCCATTGCATTACCGATCATCTCCATTAGTTGCTTATTAGCCAGTTTAATTTTATTAACCATCAGTGCTAATACTCACGTTAGTGTAATGATACTTTGCCTCATCTGGGGTGGTGCGATGACAGTCATTGCATTGGCACTACAAACAAAAGTCCTCGATGCGGCTCCTGATGCCTCTGATGTTGCTATTTCTATGTTCTCTGGTATTTTTAATATTGGTATCGGTGGTGGCGCTTTAGTGGGCAGTATTGTACTAGCTAAAATGGATATTTCTTATATTGGCTATGTAGGTGCTATTTTTGTTTTAATCGCATTGGTTATTTTTTACTTGATCTCTCGCCGTTATTGGCTACAAACACCCCCTCAACCTGTGGAAGAACTCGACTAATCTAAGCGGCTAATTTTATTTAGCCGCTACTGCATACAAATAGATATTAAGGAAATAACATGTCTATTTATACGAAAATAACTATTTCTATAGCCGGCATAATTCTCTTTATCAGCTTGTTGACTATTTCTGCCTGCTCACTATTAACACAATCTTCTGTTAAGCCTAAAAAAACAGCTCTGGTCATCCCTAATATTTCTACACAAAATCTTATCCAACATGTTAAACAGCTTTCTGTCACAAATCACCCCAGAAACTATTTACATTTGGATAACCTGAATGCAACAGCAGATTATATAAAACAACACATGCAATCTTACTCCCATGATGTGTCAGAACAAATCTTTACAATAGACAATATAAAATACCGTAATATTATTAGCCACTTTGGCCCTAAAAAAGGAGCGCGTATCATTATTGGTGCTCACTATGATAGTTGCTGTCAAACACAAGGTGCTGATGATAATGCCAGTGGTATAGCCGGACTATTGGAGCTTGCTAGGCTCTTGAAGGAAAACCCACCCAATACACCCATTGAGTTAATCGCTTATAGTCTAGAAGAACCACCCTTTTTCAGAACAAAGGATATGGGCAGTGCAATTCATGCGCAATCGGTTGCAGGTCAGCCAATTAAGCTCATGATATCTCTTGAGATGATAGGTTATTTTAGCGATAAACCTAACTCACAGCAGTTTCCTTTTAAACTTATGCAAAAACTCTACAGTGATAAAGGTAATTTTATTGCTATTATCAGTAATATGGACAATAGAAAAGCCACAGCAACCATTAAAAGCTATATGCTTGGCGCAACAGATTTACCTGTTTACTCACTCAACGCGCCCTCATTTATCACTGGAGTTGATTTTTCAGACCACCGTAACTATTGGAAACATGACATTCCAGCGGTTATGATCACAGATACCTCATTTTATCGTAACGTTCACTACCATGAGGCTAATGGCGATAGTTGGGAAGATTTAGACTATAACCGCATGGCTAAAGTTATTCAGGGCGTTTATAGTACTGTACAAAATTATTAAATAAAAAAGGTGGCTATTATATGCCACCTTTTAAAACCTCTACATATTAGGATAAACAGGCCCACCACCACCCTCAGGTGGTACCCAATTAATATTTTGAGCAGGGTCTTTTATATCACACGTTTTACAATGTACGCAGTTAGAGGCATTAATTTGGAAATGTTTAGCTCCATCATCGCCATCTACTACCTCATAAACACCTGCGGGGCAATAATATTGTGATGGTTCACCATACTCAGGAAGATTTTTCTTAATAGGAATATCCGCATCAAGCAATTGTAAGTGACAAGGCTGATTCTCTTCATGAGTGGTATTGGACAAGAAGACAGAAGATAAGCGGTCAAATGTTATCACGCCATCAGGCTTAGGATAACTTATTTTTTGAGACTCACTCGCCCTCTTTAATGTCGTGTAATCAGGGTGATTATCATGCAGCGTGAACGGTAGTTTACCCGCAAAAATACTCTGGTCAATGTAATTAAACATCCCCCCCATAAACGTACCAAATTTATGCATCGCTGGGCCAAAATTACGCGAAGCATACAGCTCATCATAAACCCAACTTTCTTTAAACGATGAAGAGAAAGTCGCTAGCTCATCACCGGAGCGCCCCACTGATAAAGCATCAACAATAGACTCTGCCGCTAACATTCCCGTTTTCATCGCGGTATGGCAGCCCTTGATTTTTGAAAAATTGAGTGTTCCAAGTTCACAGCCAATGAGCGCACCACCGGGGAAAACCATTTTAGGCAACGAATTAAAACCACCTTTAGTAATTGCACGCGCACCATAACAAATACGCTTACCACCATCTAAATACTGGCGGATAACGGGGTGTAATTTATGCCGTTGGAATTCTTCAAAAGGAGATAAGTACGGGTTGTCATAAGATAAATCAACAATAAGCCCAACCAATACTTGATTATTTTCTGCATGATATAAAAAGGAACCACCGGGGCTAGACTTTGTTAATGGCCAACCTGTGGTATGCACAACAAGCCCTTCCTCATGCTTAGCAGGGTCAATCTCCCACAGCTCTTTAATACCAATACCATAATGCTGTGCATCAGACTCTGCATCTAAACGGTAGCGCTCAATAAGTTGCTTACCTAAATGGCCACGACATCCCTCGGCAAACAGAGTGTATTTAGCACGTAACTCCATGCCTGGCGTATACAACCCGTCTTTTGGCTTACCTTCTTTATCAACGCCCATGTCACCCGTTAATACACCATACACCCTATTCTGCTCATCAATTAATAACTCTTGAGCAGCAAACCCAGGATAAACTTCAACACCAAGAGCTTCTGCTTGTTCTGCTAACCAACGGCAAAGCATGCCTAAGGAAATAATGTAATTACCTTCATTATGCATACTTTTAGGAACAAAAAGATTAGGAATCTTCTGTGCACTTTTCTCACCGGTCAATAAATAAATATCATCACGAAGAACTTTGGTTGTAACAGGCGCGCCTTTTTCTTGCCAATCCGGAAATAACTCCTGCAATGCTTTTGTTTCAAAAACAGTACCGGCCAAAATATGAGCACCTACTTCAACACCCTTATCCACTACGCAAACATTAATTTCCTGACTTGTTTTTAATGCTTCTTGTTTTAGCCGACACGCTGCAGACAGCCCCGCAGGTCCCGCACCGACGATAACAACATCAAACTCCATAGACTCACGTTCCACACCAAGCTCCTCACAGACTTTATTATTTCATCTGCTGTTATAGTCAATTATTAGAGATTACTGTTATTCTACCCATTTTTACTAACGGTTGACCAATAAAAAATCATCCTTAAATAATCCATTAAAAACGTAAGTAAACTCGCATAGTAGGATTATCCTTACTAAAATACTGATCTAACCATTTATAAGACAATGTTTGTGTCTTCTCATCCCACACAGCAGGTTGTTTACTATAAGGATGAGAAGCCTTGCTATTTAGTTGTTTTAAAAAATTGGAAACTTCTTCTTTATTAATATGGGCTTGTTTAATTTTTAACTTAAGCTGCACTAAACTTAAATAACCAACCAAATCATATTGACTCAATCTCCAGTCATGCATCTGGTTCATTTTAGCTTGTACATAATATCTACCACCGATATTCTCCATACCATAGACATCCGACAACGCTTTTAGACTTAAAGTAGTGTCTTTAAAAACAGGCGACAACACTTGTTGATCATTTGTAGAGGCATTAATCAATAGCTGTTTACTCTCTTCGCTAAACGTATTCATCTCGTTATAAAATAAATTCATTGTTTCATCGGTATCGAATGCACTATCTTGCTTTGCTATTATGCTTAGCCCTTCAAATATTGTTACTTTATTAAGTACATTATCTTTCCACCTTTCAGGATATAAATAGAGCATTCGCAATTCTTGATCTCGATACCCGTCAAAAGCCCTAACTAATGATTGTTGCTCCAGTTCTGTGAAAGACTCCAGCAACTTAACTAGTTTTGGATTATCTAATTGTGAAGCTAATAGCGGTATATCCAATAGCTCACTAATTAAATAATATATTTTTCTTAAACCTTGTGAAAAAATCACATAGTCACCTAATGTGATATTTTTATTTTGGGTTAATGCTTTTTTTGCAAAATCTAGCTCTAGTTGTAAATTTTCTAACCCTTCATCTACACGATTGTCTGCGATGGTATATGTAATGTCTTTTAAATGTAAATGCAACAATCTGATATAGTTTGATCCTATCAAACCAACAGTATCATCATCAACTGACTCATAAATAGGTAGTTTTAAGTAAACCTTATAGCGTACCAATAAGAGATTATGCCTTATAAAAGCCTTCGTTTTTATTTTTTCTGCCATAATATTGCTTATGCAATTTTTCTCGATAAAACTCTTACAGGGAAAAAAATAAGACTGATAGTCATCAAAACCTAATATTCTCTCCTCACTAAAACCACTGAAAAGCTTCTCCGTACTTTTAAGAATATTGATATCTCGTTTTTCCATGGCCAAATGCTGAGCATTCACTCTTTTTATAATAAATTGTTTGCCAATCTCCATAGGATTCCTATCTACTGGAGACTCTATCGCAAGCAATCCGACAAAGGCATTCTGACTCAAATTATCAGGTAATTTGACAAGTAACTTTTCTTTTACTTCAGGCAGCAACTCCCCATAACAAGAAATACTTAAACAGCATAATGTTGTAACATAAGCTAAAAAGTATCTTAACCCCATACTGTAGGCCTTATTTGTATATTCATTATTAAAAACTTAAATTCTATTTTATTCATAATATGTCTTATAGCGTTTCTCGCACATCGCAATAGAAAAAAAATTAAAACAAAACGCCGTCATATATTAATCTTTCTTACAATTACATAATTAAAAAACTAGTAACAACGATTATTAAGCATTAATCTAGCATCAGAAATAATAAAAAAATATCATTTTTTAATGGCTATAAAGAGGAATTTATCATGAATAAGCCACAAAAGGAAAAATCTAAAAAAAGTTCTACACCAAAGACAACAATTAAGGATAAACCAACAAGCATAGATTTATCTAACCAACTGACACAGAAAAAAATAAAGCTATCAAAAAAAGAATACTACAAAGAGTTAGAAAAGTTACAAGGTGAAATAGTAGCTCTACAAGAATGGGTAAAGCAAACTGGCCAAAAAATTTGTATCATTTTTGAGGGAAGGGATGGAGCAGGAAAAGGTGGTGCTATTAAGGCACTAACTGAACGAGTGAGCCCAAGAACATTTCAAGTCGTCGCTTTACCAGCTCCTACTGAGCGTCAGAAAAGTCAAATGTATATGCAGCGTTATATCCCACACCTACCAGCTGCTGGCGAAGTGGTCATCTTTGATAGAAGCTGGTATAACCGAGCAGGTGTTGAGCGTGTTATGGGATTTTGTACAGAGAAAGAAAGTAGAGAGTTCTTAGAAGTAATCCCTTTTATGGAAAAAGCCATCATTAATTCTGGGGTGATATTGATAAAGTATTGGCTTGAGGTCAATATGGAAGAACAAGAAAAACGCATGAAAAGCCGTATGACTGATCCCAGAAAAACTTGGAAATTATCACCTATGGACATTAAGTCTTATAGTTGTTGGTATGGCTACTCAAAAGCACGAGATGATATGATTATGTCTACAGATACCTCTTGGGCACCTTGGTATATTGTCGACTCAAATAATAAAAGACGAGCACATCTTAATATTATTAGCCATATCCTTAGTTTGATTCCCTATAAAAAAGTACCGCTTAAAAAAGTAACACTTCCTGAACGCCAGAAAAAAGGGGATTATAAAGAACCTAACTATCCTTACAGATTAGTACCAGAAAAATATTAATCTTTATTTTATGAACTACAAAACCTAGTAACTACTAATAAACAAAAAGTAATTGCTAGGTTTTAATGTATTACTCTATGCGATTAAAACTCTAAACGATAACCTACTTTAATACTTTTATTATTAAAGCGACTACCCTTCGAAAAATCAGCTTCCGCATAGATATTATGTTGTTTATTCACTTTAGCATTGATCCCAATGCCATTGTCCCACCAGCTGCCGTCAAATGCATATTTATTACGCGTTGCAGAGTTACCATTAAATGAGTAACTTGTTCTACCATCAAACTCCTTCACATAGCCTGTTTTAAAATACACATCAACAGGGGTTTTTCCTTGATTTATGTTATATCCAACAACACCACTGGCTCGTCCAAGAATGGATTCATAACTGTCTAATTTAGTTTTTAGTCCATTGCTTGAGTGAATTTTTGCACTGTCTTGATAAGAATAGGTTAACTGAGCTTGTGGTTCAACATACCAGCCTGCTTTAGCCATATGATCAAAATAAAAACGTTTTCCTGTTTCCAATCCTAAAGTATAGCCTCTGGTTTTACCATCGCCATTGACTTGATAACCACCGCCAGTCGTTGTATTAAAATCATTTTTCATGACTGTGTATTTGGCAATAGCATCAACATAAAAATCATTTTGTGTTTTATAGGTTGTATAAAGTCCTACATGGTAACTTGTAGTATCACCATTACCAACATCATAATCGGCTTTTGCTTTACTGGTTCCGACCATAATACCTGTATAAAGGTCATTACCATCCACAATAAAACGTCTATCTAAACCAGCTTGAAATCCATGGTAATCCATATCAAATCCAGATAACTTGCCACTGAATGAGTTCATTTTTCCAGCAAAGCCGCGTATCCAAAAGTCCCAATCTTTATCACGGGGTTGACGCAACTCACCCATGCGATGAAGCAAAGTCTGAGTTTCTGCATAATTTAAAAGATAGTTAATATTTAAAATATTGACTGAGTGGTCTGCCGCATTGGTTAACTGACCACCACCTGCTTTAGCGCTTAAATACCAATTATTAGCATTTTCAGAAAACTTCGAATCTCCTTTATTGAGGGTATATTGATAAGCGCCCACATCAACAGTACCTGTACCCGTTAATGCAAAGTTAGCATTTCCGTCAGCCGTTTCAATAATTTTCAACCGTTCTGTTCCGTCGACTGCTGCAGAACCATTATAAGAATCAGAGACAGTGACCACATGATTGCCTTGTGAAGAACCCGTCACTTGTAAAAGATCACCTATATTATTAGCACCTAATCCAGAACCAACAATATTAGTGCGCATGAAGAAATTACCACTTCCTGTTAGATTTTCTGTTGTTAGCACAACTTGATTAGTATTATCTACTGCTGTTGTTTGATCCCCCAATACAACCGCTGCATTATTTTTTAAATCTAAATTAGTCAATTGTGAACTATCGTTCATTTGCCAACGGCTATTAGCGCCTGTAATATCTAAATTTAATGTACCATTATTATTAGTAATCGCTGTATTTCCTATAAAGGAAGAACCATCGGTCATGCGTAGATCTATTTTGCCACCATTATCAACCAGCATATTACCTACAACATTGAACTTACCTGATGTCTGTGCTGCGACCGTTGTGGCTCTGTCTGTATTAGAAGATGATACAACAGACCCATTGCCACTGGAGTAGATTGCATTACTATTTTTCGTCGGGTCTACAGTGATTGTTGTGTTGCCCAAAAGATCAACAACACCTCCTGAATAACTTTGAGTAGTTCCATTAGCAGTAATCGTACCATCTTGCGCAACGATACCATGTGCAGCTGCCCCAGACGTAGTAATAGTGGCATTATCGCCTAATTGTATATAGCCTGTTTTATTAGCATACACTGCATAAGCATTATTTCCGGTGGTAGTGATAGTACTGTCTTTTCCAACAGTGACAACTGCCGACCCTTCTCGAGAAAGAACATTATCACCTGAGTCTCTACTGCCAGCATATAACGCATAGCCTAGAGAATCGCTTGTATTACTGCCATAACCCAATGTATTAATCGTTGCATTATCGCCAATATTTATCGTATTTTCACCAGTACTGTATTGCGTTAAATTAGACCGGACTGCAACACCACTTTTTGCATTAATTTCCGTATTATTACCTGTATTAACAGTAGCATTACTAGTTATAGAAGCATTAATACCATCGGCAGAACTCCCTATTGCATTAACAATCAATTTTCCTGTAACGGTTAGTGAACCGCTACCTTGCGTTCTAATCGCATCAGTCCCAAAACCATCGGTCGGTAAAAATCCACCCCAAATACCACCTTTCATATTCACTGTTAAATTCTGGACTGTTGAATGTTGAGAAACATAAACTCCGAAGCCTTGCACATCAGGACTATAACCTGTCGAAATGCCCGTATTATTAACCACGACATTTTGATAGTTAAAATTACTCGAATCATACAAAGAATAGACACCACTGCAGTTATTTGTTAATCCATCAGCAGAAACTGAACAACTAGCTCTATCGGCTAATGCGATAGAGGAGGCACAACTCAACAGTAAAAATGTCTGCCATTTAAGAATATGCCCAACTCGCCTATCCATATAAGTAATCTCCCGCTACTCATAAAACCTTACTTAACGCTGCTAAGCGTCTTATATTTAGAATAAAAATATTGTTTATTAATACTAAGGTAGTATACGTTAACATAATTTATCGTCATTTTATTTAATAGGTAATTGTGATACATCTCTCAAAACTGAAATAAAACTTATAAATTTTTTCTCTATCCTTATGAATAAAAATACTTAATAAAAAGACTTAAAAAATCCAGTTTCATCCTTTTTATGTGTATAGTGTATGATAAATAATTAATTCAACTAGCTTAAGAGAATACTAAAGGCTATGGGCATAAATTATCCCTCTATTGCTGAAACTATAGGCAACACGCCTCTGGTAAAACTACAAAGACTATCTGGTAAAACTACCAACACTATTTTGGTCAAACTTGAAGGAAATAATCCTGCGGGGTCTGTCAAAGACAGACCTGCTTTATCAATGATTTCACTGGCAGAACAGCGTGGTGCTATCAAAGCAGGAGATACACTGATTGAGGCCACATCCGGTAATACAGGTATAGCCTTGGCCATGGCTGCGGCTATTAAAGGCTATAAACTGACACTCATTATGCCCGATAATATGAGTGCTGAGCGTAAAGCGGCCATGTCTGCTTATGGTGCAAAGCTTATTACTGTATCAAAAGAAACAGGAATGGAAGGTGCTCGTGACCTTGCCCTTGAAATGCAGAAGAATGGACAGGGGTTGGTACTGAATCAATTTGCCAATTTCGATAACCCAGAAGCACATTACACCAGTACAGGCCCTGAAATATGGCAACAAACACAAGGCTCTGTGACTCATTTTGTCAGTGCTATGGGAACAACAGGCACCATCATGGGTGTTTCTCGTTATCTTAAAGAGCAAAACAATGCTATTGAAATTGTTGGTCTACAACCTAAAGAGGGTTCATCTATTCCGGGGATCAGACGTTGGAATCCTGCCTATTTACCAAAAATTTTTGAAGCTCAACGTGTTGACCGTATTATCGATATGGAGCAACAAGAGGCAGAAGATACAATGCGCCGCTTAGCGCGAGAAGAAGGTATTTTCTGTGGGGTATCTTCGGGCGGAGCAGTTGCAGGGGCACTTAGGCTATCCAAAGAAGTCAATAATGCAACCATTGTAGCCATCATCTGTGATCGCGGCGATCGCTATTTATCAACTGGTATTTATAACGATCCACACGCATGAAAAAGAAAAATACTAACCTACGTTTCCAACATAACCACAAGCAAAGTATAACAAAAACAATTCCTGTAGGGAAAAAGCAGTGCTTGACCATTGAGCGCCTTTCTCATGATGGCCGAGGAATCGTCAAGCTACAAGATAAAACATGGTTCGTTGCAGGGGCACTCCCTCAAGAGGAGATAGAAGCTAGAGTTATGTCCTCTCAAAGCCAATGGGTTAATGCTAAATGCGAACGTATAATAACCCCCTCCCCGCTTCGACAAGCCCCCCTTTGTCAGTATGCGGGGATTTGTGGTGGCTGTGAGTTACAACACATCCCTTACGATGAGCAAGTCCAGCTTAAACAAAGCAGTGTTATTGACCAACTTCAGCGTTTTTCTTCTATAAAAATAACCCACTGGCAACCTCCATTAGTCGGAGAGCCTTTTGGCTATCGCCGTCGCGCACGCATTGCGGTACGCTTTGATGAAAAGACAAAAACACTTCATGTTGGTTTTAGGGCAGCATTTAGCCAACAAATCGTTCCGATTAAAGATTGTCTCGTTCTAACAGCTCCATTACAGCAACTATTACAAAAACTACCCACTTGCTTAAATGCATTAAACGCGCCCCATAACCTTGGTCACATTGAACTATTTGATGGCGACCATACCGCACTATTGGTTCGCCATATAAAACCGCTAACTGATAGCGATATTCAACAATTTCAACTCTTTTGCAAAGAGAACCACTGTCAACTTTGGTTACAAGGTAAAGACAAGCCTACGCCTTTTGATGAAACACAAGCATTGCAATATTCATTGAGCTTTGAAACGAAACCGCTTCACCTAAATTATCAAATGGGTGACTTTATACAAGTCAATGCCTCTATCAACCAACAGATGGTATTACAGGCTCTTGACTGGTTAACTATACAACCTAATGATACGATTTTGGATTTATTCTGTGGGCTAGGTAATTTCACACTTCCTATGGCAACCCAAGCCAAAAAAGTGATCGGTGTTGAAGTTGTAGAAACCATGGTCGAAAGCGCAAAAAACAATGCTCTCAACAATAACCTTAACAATACCGTATTTCACCAAGCTGATCTTTCTCAGCCCATTACTGGCAAAACATGGACTAGAGAAAAACTCTCTGCTATTGTCTTAGACCCCCCCAGAGATGGTGCAATACAAGTAATAAAGCAAATGGGTGAGCTTGATACAAATCGTATACTTTATATTTCCTGTAATCCTGCAACATTAGCAAGAGATGCTGAGTTATTGACAAAACAAGGATACCAAATAATAAAAGCAGGTATAATAGATATGTTTCCACAAACATCGCATATAGAAACGATGGTATTATTTGAGAGATAAGAGCAATATCGGTACAATAAAAAATCATTTTTTATTAAGGTAGTTTCATGGTACAGGTCAAAGCACATCAATCTATTAATGAAGATGGTAGTATTAACCTAGACACATGGTTAGAGCATATTAACTCCATGGTTTCTGACTTAGATATAGATGCTTTAAGGGAAGCATGTGAATATGTCAATCATGCAGCTAATACAGGAACTCCATCTCACAAAAGCTGGAATGACGATACGTCTTGCTTTCATGACGGGCTTGATATTGCCGAAATTCTTGCTGACTTAAACCTAGACCAAGAAACATTAATCGCTGCCGTTCTCTATCGTGCCGTGCGCGAAAACTATATTCCTTTAGAAGATGTACAAGCAAAATTTGGTGATGTCGTTGCTAAACTGATCGAAGGGGTTTTACGTATGGCGGCTATCACCCTTGCCAATAACCCTGTTCAATCTGATATGCTAACACCACAAGCACAGGTAGAAAACCTGCGCAAAATGTTAGTGGCCATGATTGATGACGTTCGTGTAGCACTTATTAAGCTAGCCGAACGTACTTGCGCCATTCGTGCTGTTAAAAACGCATCACCTGAAAGAAAAATAAAGGTTGCCCACGAAGTAGCTGATATTTATGCACCTCTTGCTCATCGTTTAGGTATTGGTCATATAAAATGGGAGCTGGAAGACCTCTCTTTTCGTTATTTAGAACCCGAACAATACAAACAGATCGCCACATTACTCCATGAGCGTCGCCTTGATCGCGAACAATACATTGCAGATGTTATGCAACAACTACGCGAAAAGCTTGAAGAAGCACATATTGAACCCGATATCAGTGGCCGCGCTAAACATATTTACTCCATCTGGCGTAAAATGCAAAAGAAAGGGCTTAAATTTAGCCAAATTTACGATGTTCGTGCTGTTCGTGTACTCGTTCCTACATTAGCCGATTGCTATACAACATTAGGTATTGTTCATACCTTATGGCGACACATTCCTAAAGAGTTTGACGATTATATTGCCAACCCTAAAGAAAACGGTTACCGCTCATTGCATACTGCCGTGATTGGACCAGAAGGGAAAGTGTTAGAAGTACAAATACGTACGCATAGCATGCATGAAGAAGCAGAGTTGGGTGTTTGTGCACACTGGCGCTACAAAGGAACCGATCTAAAAAATAAATCTGATCACTACGAAGAAAAAATTGCGTGGCTGCGCCAAGTTCTCGAATGGCAAGAAGAACTCGGTGATGTCATGGGAATTGCGGATCAAATCAGATTAGACACAGAACCTGACCGAGTTTATGTTTTCACACCCGATGGACATGCTATCGACTTACCCAAAGGCGCCACTCCTTTAGACTTTGCCTATCGAGTGCATACTGAAGTAGGCCATCGCTGCCGCGGTGCAAAAATCAATGGTCGCATTGTTCCTTTAAACTATATTTTAAAGACAGGGGAACAAGTTGAGATTATTACAACTAAAGAGGGAAGCCCTAGTCGCGACTGGCTAAACTCTAACCTTGGCTATATTAATACATCAAAAGCGCGCGCTAAGATCATTCACTGGTTCAAACTACAAGATCGAGATCAAAATATTGTGGCAGGTAAAGCAATGTTAGAACGTGAGCTTTCACGTCTTGCTTTACGCTTACCTAATCTTAATGCCTTAATCGAAAAAGCAAATGTCAAATCTGCTGATGATCTTTTTGCAGGTTTGGGTGCGGGTGATTTGAGGCTTAACCACATTGTTAACCTTGCTACTCAACTTAATGAACCCAGTGATAATACCATTGAACAACTTGAGCTCATACAACGCCGCCCAAGTAGGATGGGAAATAACGCAGGAGAAATTCAAATTCAGGGTGTAGGAAATCTTATGACGCAGATGGCTAATTGTTGCCATCCTGTTCCGGGAGATCCTGTTATTGGTTATATCACAATAGGCCGCGGGGTAACTATTCACCGCCAAGATTGTCCTAATGCGCTACAACTGGCGAGTAAAGAACCTGAAAGGATGATACAAGTTGATTGGGGTATAGCACCTGCACACACATACCCTGTGGATATCCACATTAAAGCTTATGATCGATCAGGTTTACTGCGCGATATTTCACAAGTTTTACTCAATGAGAAAGTGAACACACTCGCCATGAATACTCTCTCAAATAAAGAAAACAATACCGCAACAATGAAAATAACTATTGAAATCACCAGCTTAGATGCACTTGGGCGTTTACTGGGGCGTATTTCACAACTTCCTAACATCATCGAAGTTATGCGTAGTCTCAATAGTTAGCTACCAGTGGTTAACAAGGTGTTCTTATCTGAGACCTTGTCATTTCTATCTCAGGGATACTCGAAAATTCGATCTATCCCCGTGATGGCCAATCCATTCTCAAACAACACTTCATTAAATAACGTACCATTTTCTAAATAATATCGCCAGAATCCAACTTGTAAACCGTCTCTATAAACACCTTCAACAGATTTATTTCCGTTTTCATGCCAAAAAACATAAGCGCCCACTAACTTCCCTTGTTTATAAAAACATTCTTTTTCTTTACTGCCAGAGGCATACCAGTCAATACATGGCCCCTCTTCTAATCCTTTCTCATAGGCCACTTGTGTTTTTAATTGCCCATTGTCATGCCAATATTTTGTGAGACCTTGTAAGAAATCTTTTTCATAACATCCTTCTCGTTCTTTCTGGCCATTTTCATACCAACACCCACCTTCCCCCTGAAAAGAGCCTTCATGATAAGGAATCAGCTGATCTTGCTGACCATTTTCATACCATAGTCGCCACAGCCCCTCCTCTAATCCATTGACATAAGGTGCTTCTAGGGCTAGTTGTCCATTGTCATGCCATTCAAGCCAAACAATATCTTCAACAGGTGAGCCATCTTCAAAATAAATAGCTACTTGCTCATCCGTTTCTGGGTGACAAGATCGACAAAAGCCATGGCGTATTCCCTCGTCATAACTGTCCTCTGTTTTAAGGTGTCCGTTTGCATACCATGTTCGCCATATACCATGACGCTCACCATTTTGGTAATAGCCTTCTGTCTGTTTTTCTCCTGATTCATACCAAGCTTGATATAAGCCTTGTGCTTTCCCATTGACATAACATTGTTGTTGTTCTTTCTGGCCATTTTCATAATAAGTAACCCACCATCCTTCTCGTTCACTATGATGAAAATAACCATCAACATACTTATTTCCTTGCTCATAATAAGAGATAAAGGAACCTTCTTCTAAGCCTTGGTAATAGTTTTTCTCCATGGATTTCTGATGGTTATCGTAATAGGTTACCCATATTCCTGTACGCATGCCCTCTTCTAAATGTCCTTCAAGGATTAAACGCCCTTCATCAAAGGCTTTATGTTCTCCATGTAACCAACCTTTTTTATAATAAGACTCAATATAGGAGCTTTGATCATCAGGCCAGTATTTACGCCAACAATCTTCCTTATTATTTTGTAAAAAGCGCCCAACACCCGCCTTCTGCCCACTTAAATACCAAGATTGCCAAAGCCCACAACGTTTTCCTTCATTATAAGTAATCTGTTGCTCTACTGCACCGGTTCTATAATATAACGTTAATACGCCATCAATTAGCAGATGATCATATTCAAAGCTAACTGGAGTCGAATTGTTTTTATGTAAGAGAAAAGGAGATGTACGCTTTTCCCCTGTCTGATAAAAATCTTGTACCACCTGATAATCATCATGACTCTCCTTAATAACTTGACGACTAAAAGGCTTAACAGAAAAAAGATGGGGCATGTAAAGTAATAACTCATAATAAAAATAAAAAAATCAAGCCTATACTATAACAGAAATTGCCCTCAATTTATAATCAACGATGGCATAGAATTAGATTAATCGACCTCAAAAAGCTCCTTTACTCTCTACTTAGTCATCTTTTATAGATAACTCATATTGCTGAACAATATGCAAAAAACTCTGGGGTAATGGTCTATCGCGACAAGGAGACACCGTATATTTACTTTCAATATTCGTATAACAATGCCAGTTATCATTCGGTTTGTTTGTGTCGTAAGCAATGATAAGTAAACGCCCTTTAACAACCTTACTTGGCGTATCCTTTCTCATCACAGCATTAATAAAACACATTTTTGTAGCGGGATCTTCTAAAAAGCGTATTGTTTTAACATAATGATAAGCCTCTACTTTATGTATTATCAACGATTTATCAGTCATTACGGGACAACGGTGATATTGCTTGTAAAAAATAAGCACAGACTGCTGATATTGCCTCATCAATTGATAAGCTTCTTCAGTTTCAACCGCTGGGCGACGCTGGTAATCAAGAATAATACTGGCTAAAAATTTATGGCACACAATAAATAGCAACGCAAAAATGACCCAAAAGCCAATAACAAACTTCTTTCTATTCGTTATTCCTGCCACAATAGTTCCACATGCAATCCTAATGTTATGATTAAAATATTGTATCCTATTAAGCATAAAGTAAACTATACTAATCACATAACTCATTCATAAAAGGAGTGATCTAATATGCCATGGTATGGTTGGACAATCTTATTTATAGCAATTTGTATTATTATTAGTCCTTTATTTTCTTTATTAAAATCAAATAAAAAGCTCAACTTAACAGAAGCAGAGAAAAAAGTTATTCGTGAACGTAACGTAAAATGGGATGAGATGGACAAAAAAGAAAAAGAATAACTCACTTTAACCCTATAGATATTGCTTAATTTTTACATGTATACTTATACTCCCCCTCCTTGTTTACTTGCTGACCGTACCATTTTTATTACTGGTGCGGGGCAAGGCATTGGTAAAGCACTTGCTATTGGTTGTGCAACTCTGGGTGCAAGAGTTATCATACTAGGACGCTCAGTTAAAAAACTGCAATATGTTAGTGAGCTAGTAGTAGACCAAGGCTTACCCAAGCCTATAATAATCCCTTTTGATTTAGAACATGCCTCCGAGGATGACTACCAGACACTCTACACCATACTGTCTGAGCAAATCACTCACTTAGATGGTTTAGTCAATAATGCTTCCGTTGCCGCTGATCTAAAACCTTTTACTCAGCTTTCTAATAATGAGTTTAATCGTGTTATGCATATCAATGTTAATGCTAGCTTTGCTTTAACTAAAACACTCTTTCCTTTATTAGACAAAGCCCCTGAAAGCTCTATTATATTCACCTCAAGTTCTGTCGGCCGTATGGGCCGTGCTAACTGGTCAGCTTATGCAACATCTAAATTTGCAACAGAAGGACTTATGCAATGCCTTGCAGACGAGTTGCAACACACAAACGTACGCGTCAATAGTGTCAATCCAGGTGCAACAAGAACAGAGATGCGAGCACAGATTTACCCTGATGAAGTGGTGACAAACAATCCATTACCTGAGCAAATTCTTCCTATTTATTTTTATTTACTTGGTCCTGACAGTAACAAAGTAAATGGACAAGCATTTAACGCTCAATAAACGTGGAGTCATCATGACAAAAAAAATAGCATTAATTCAAATGCATATTGCCGCTGTTTTATTTGGTATTTCTGGTATCTTTGGTAATCTCATTATAAGCGATGCATCAATTCTCAGTTTTGGCCGATCTATTTTTGCTATTCTTGCAATGACAATCTTGAGCCTTCATTTTCGTATAATACCGTGGCACATCCCATTAAAAGCATTTTATACACTGACACTGACGGGAATCTTATTGGCTGCCCACTGGGTCTCTTTCTTCCATGCCATTAAAGTAGGTAATATTGCCGTGGCAACTCTCGGCTTTGCTTGCTTTCCTGCTTGTGTCGCTTTATTTGAGATGATTTTTTTTAAAGAGAAAATCACTGCGGCGGAATATAGCTTACTGATTTGTGTCTCCGCTGGCCTTATTATGGTCACGCCCTCTTTTGACCTTAACAACGAAGGAACAGTAGGTTTAATTTGGGGGGTTATTTCAGGTACTATTTATGGTGCTAGCGTAGTGATTAATCGTTACAGTCTAAAACTAACAACAGGTGTACAAATTTGCTGGTGGCAATGTTTTATTGTCCTTATTATTCTATTTCCATTTAGCTTTAACCAACTAAATACCGTACCTAAAATGGATTGGTTATGGATCGCCTGCTTAGGTCTTTTATGTACAGGGCTTTCTTATTATCTTTTTATTAGTAGTTTAACAGCAATTAACGCTAAAACAGCCTCTATTATTATTGCGCTAGAACCTGTCTATGCCATTATTGGCGCTTGGATTTTATTTCATGAAATACCCAGCATAAGAACAGTCGTGGGTGGTTTGATTATTATCGTGGCAGTTATTTGGGCGGGATTACAAAAGCAAACAGCGAATAATAATTAATGAATATGAGATGGATAAGATTAATCACCCATCTCATGATTAAATAT
This sequence comes from Entomomonas moraniae, assembly GCF_003991975.1. Taxonomy (NCBI): domain Bacteria; kingdom Pseudomonadati; phylum Pseudomonadota; class Gammaproteobacteria; order Pseudomonadales; family Pseudomonadaceae; genus Entomomonas; species Entomomonas moraniae. Next base: position 3,173,303 of record NZ_CP029822.1, on the reverse strand, counting down.
TAATGCTGATGACCGCCTTCGCCATGAATGTGTCCATGAGCTAACTCTTCTTCAGTTGCATCGCGAACATCCATTACTTTTACTTTAAAGTTTAGGCGTTGACCCGCTAAAGGATGATTACCATCAACAGTAACATTATCACCATCAATATCACGTATAACTACAACTTGCACACCGCCATCAGGCGCTGAAGCATGAAATTGCATACCAGGTTCTAATTTATCAACACCTTGAAAAGCACTGCGAGGAACTTCTGCTACTAGCTCAACGGAATAATCACCATAAGCATCTTTAGGCTCAACAGTAACTTCAAGCTCATCACCTACTTTTTTTCCTAACAATGCACCTTCTAAACCAGGAATAATATTATTAAATCCATGTAAATAAGCCAGAGGAGAATGCCCCTCAGAACTGTCTAATACATCACCTGCTTCATTGGTTAATGTATAATCAATATATACTGCTTTTTTAGGTTCAATTTGCATGCTATTGGCCTTTTTTATAAATAATTTGAATTGAGATGTGCATATTACAATGCTAAGAAGAATATATCGACTAAAAACTTATTAAAATTTGTATAATTAGTCTTGCATAATATTGCCATTACTGTAATTTATTAGAGTCGTATAAAAACAACTTGAAACAAAAAAATAATAACTTTTACAAATATTTCAATGTATTTTTATGTCGGTCAATTAACAGACAATAATATTGCTAATTAAAGTTACTTAGCTTTTTATATAAATTATACTATCCAATGTTTTTCGTAGATACGTATATAACTTGAAGGTATTTTTTATGGTCTCTCGTAATATTTTAGTTATCAACTGTGGTAGCTCATCACTAAAGTTTGCTTTAGTTAACCCTGAACAAAGTCAGTTTGCCATTTCTGGCTTAGCTGAATGCCTAAACACTCCCCAAGCGGTTGTTTCTTGGAAAATAGGAGAAGATAAAAACACTTTATCTATCCCAAGCGGAGACCATAAGGACGCTTTATCTAAGATTATGCCTCTAGTTCAAGAAATTTGTCATGGGAAACTGGATGGTATCGGACACCGAGTGGTACACGGTGGACACATATTTACTGCACCAACAAAGATAACACCACAAGTTCTTTCTGAAATAGAACGTATCTCTCCTCTGGCACCTTTACACAACCCAGCAGCATTACAAGGTATGCGTGCAGCACTAGACGTTTATCCTGATCTATTGCAGGTTGCTATTTTTGATACGGCTTTCCATCAAACTATGCCAGAACAAGCATTTCGTTATTGTATTCCTGAAGACTATTATTCAAAGCATAATATCCGTCGCTACGGTTTCCATGGTACTAGCCACCGCTATGTTAGTCATCAAACCGCAGAATTTTGCAATCTGCCCGTAGACAACAGCCATTGGTTGACCGCCCATCTAGGAAATGGTAGTTCTACTTGTGCGGTATCTAATGGAAAAAGCGTAGATACCAGCATGGGGTTGACACCACAAGAAGGCGTATGCATGGGAACACGCAGTGGAGATGTAGACCCTGGTTTATTTGGTCATTTATCTCGTGTTTTGGGAATGTCCATCAATGAGATCGAGAATCTACTCACCAAACAAAGTGGTCTTTTAGGTCTATCTGGTTTATCTAATGATATGCGTACATTAGAGCAATCTAGAGAAGAAGGCCATAAAGGGGCAACATTGGCTATTGAAGTATTTTGCTACCGCCTCGCTAAATCATTAGCAAGCATGGCTTGTGCACTACCTCGTTTAGATGGATTAATCTTTACAGGTGGTATTGGTGAAAACTCTTCTTTAATTAGAGAACTAACTGTTTCATGGTTAAAGCTCTTAGGTCTTGAAATCGACACACAAGCTAATACAAAATTAGCACGCGGGACTGCGGGCCTAATTAATAAGCCTAATACACCTCGTATTGTTGTAATGCCTACAAACGAAGAGCGTCAAATTGCATTAGATACATTACTATTTGTAAAGTAAGTAGATAACGCTATTAGCTAGCCTAAATAAGCCCTAATCAATCCTTTAGATTTGTTAGGGCTTAAATACTATAAGAACCCGCTACAGGTGCTTTATCAGTCAGGAGTCACAACAAAACAGTAGTCAACGTATTCAGTATAAATATTGTTTAAATGAGTTTATAAATAAAGAATAAAGATAGGATTGAAAATCATGCATGCATTTTTCGTTACGTCCACAGATTTTGAAATTAACTTAACTTCTATTAGCGCTGGGCTTATTCAGGCTTTACAAAACAAAGGGATGAAAGTTGGTTTCTGTAAGCCGATATCACAGCAAATAACAGAACATACACCTGACTACGCTACCCAACTGATTGAGAAAACCTTAAATATAAAATCCCCTCACCCACTCTCTAGAAAACAAGTTGAACAATATTTAAGTCAGGGTCTATTAGATCTAGCTTTAGAGGACTGCGCTCATCTAGTTCAAGAGGCAGCCCAGGGAAATGACATTGTCATTGTTGAAGGCGTTATCCCGTCACCAGAGGCTAGCTATGCCACATTGATTAACACCGCATTAGTTAAAAGCCTGAATGCAGATATTATTATTGCTGCACAACCCAGTGAACGAAATACCACTGCCGAGGAGTTTATTGAAAATATCAAAATCCAGATTCAAACCTTTGGGGGAATAAAAAATTCTAGATTTATTGGTACTATCCTAAACACCCATGCACAAACTGGAACTAACCTTTCTAAAGCACACTTAGAACAAATAGCTCACGAGTTATTTAATAGCCAATTCAAAATTATTGCTAATTATGCAGCCCCCGATTTAAATACTGATACACAAAAACTTGCTGCTCAAATTTCTCAAACACTAGATACAGATTATTTAACTCAGCGTAGTCATTTAAAACAAGAGTTGCGTATCACACCGCCTATCTTCCGCTATCAATTAGTAAAACGTGCAGTAGAAGCCAATAAGCGTATTATTCTTCCAGAAGGAAATGAACCCAGAACCATTCAGGCAGCTATTATCTGCCAAGAGCGCAAAATTGCTCGCTGTGTATTATTAGCCAAACCTGATGAAGTAAAACGTATTGCTAATGAGTTGACATTACAAATCCCTCGTGACCTTGAAATTATAGATCCAGATACCATTCGCCAACAGTATGTTGCTCCTTTAGTAGAGCTACGTAAATCTAAGGGAATGACAGAAGCATTAGCAACTGAAGCGCTCCAAGATACGGTGATGTTAGGAACTACCATGCTTGCCACAGGCGATGTGGATGGTTTAGTTTCAGGTGCTGTCCATACAACAGCCAATACAGTTCGACCTGCATTACAGCTTATTAAAACGGCCCCCGAATACAATCTTGTTTCCTCCGTCTTTTTTATGCTTTTACCTGAACAAGTATTGGTCTACGGTGATTGTGCAATAAACCCTAATCCTACCGCTGAACAATTAGCAGACATAGCCATTCAAAGTGCTGAGTCAGCTACTGCTTTTGGCATTACCCCTCGTATTGCAATGATAAGTTACTCGACTGGCTCATCAGGTACTGGTGCTGACGTTGAGAAGGTAAAACAGGCGACAGACCTTGTTAAGCAAAAACGACCTGATCTAATGGTTGATGGCCCACTTCAATACGATGCAGCAACGGTTGATAGTATCGCCAAACAAAAAGCCCCTAATAGTCAAGTGGCAGGCAAAGCCACTGTTTTTGTTTTCCCAGACCTAAATACGGGTAATACAACTTATAAAGCCGTTCAACGTAGTGCTCAAGTGATTAGTGTCGGTCCTATGCTACAAGGACTAAGAAAACCTGTGAATGATTTATCTCGTGGCGCACTGGTGGAAGATATTGTATTCACTATTGCATTAACAGCAATCCAAGCCATCAACAAAAAGTAAAAATACCCCAAAAATATAAAGGAAGAGCAATCTTCCTTTTATTTATAAAAATATCACCCACAAAAAACCAGCAAAAATGCTGGTTTTTTGTCTAATTTAGTTTATTAACTAAATTATTTTACTAAACAGCAACCATCGCTGTACTTGTTAGTAGCAGAAATGCTATTAACAGTACCTTTGTAACCAGTTACTTTTACGTGAATTTTCTTGAAAACAAAATAATCATCAACAGTGATTTCGTAACGTGGAGAAATTAATACATCGCCGTTCACTGGAGTTAAAGCATTATATGCTGCAGCTGCTTGAACTTGTGGAGTTTTGTCTAAAGGATTTGATGGTAATAAACCGCCAGAAGAAACACCATTGAAGCCAACACCATCAACGAAGTTGCTATCACCACCAAAAGAGATGAAACCAAATAATACATTTAGGTTAGACTCACCAGAAACTCTTTCACCAACTTTGATATCAGCACGAATTTCGTTAGTTACGATACCTTGAGAAGACAAGGTTGCAGCAGTTCTGTTTGTATTGAAGCTATGGCAACCAGCAGCTACTACTACAGCAGAAGCTAATGCAGCAAATTTAATAGACTTAAGCATACTTTTTCCTTTTTTACAAATACTATAATTTTTTAAATCAAATCCGTAAGTAATAACGGTATCCAAATCGTACCATTATCATCACGTCATGTACAGACTTTTAGCTAAAAAACATAAAAATTTAGCTTGAGATCAATAACCTAGTATTAACTTTTCCAATAATAAATTGTTGTCAACTCACTATCACATTGGCAACAACCTTTATCACAACCAGAAACTGTGCTTTGCTCAACCTTTCCTTTACGTAACCAAAGGCTCATAGCATCTTTTATGACTTCACTACTGACATCAAAATGTAGAGCAAGGTCTCTTAAACTAGCTTGTTCATGTTCTTGTAAATATTGCTTTAATAAACTTGGTGTCATGTTGACTACTCCTGAGCCAAAACTTTAACGGTAAGTTTTTGTAGCTTTTTCGCAGCATAACGTTTCATTATTAATAATCCTGCAACTATAAAAATAACTAAGCCAACAATCCAACTGATCGAATGGATTGGTGATACTGTAAATATAGCTAGCTGATAAAAAATAACTGAAACACTATAGCCTAATCCTGTACACCACAAACCAATAAACACGGCCCAACGTAAATTCGCTTCGCGGGTGACTGCCCCTATTACAGCAACACAAGGGAAATAAAGCAAAATAAGTAATAAATACGCAAATGCTGCTGCGGTATTAGGGAATAACTCTTTCATAGACCCAAATACTGTTTGTGATACATTTTCAGTCTCCCCATTCTCAGCAATACTTAGCCCTAAAGGATCGATAAGCTTATGTGATAATGCCTTAATATTATCAGGAATAGTCTGGAATGAAGCACGTATTTCACCCCAGAAATCAAACGTATCTTCCTTATCTGTCGCTTCTTTTGATGAGGAGGCAGCTTCCTCATACAGTGCATTGAGCGTTCCAACAACCGCCTCTTTTGCAAGAACACCGGTAAAAATACCCACGGCTGCAGGCCAGTTATCTTGTGTCATTCCCATAGGAGAAAATACAGGTGCGATGTTTTTACCAATCGATGAAAGAACAGACTCTTTCGTATCTTGATGGCCAAAACTACCATCAACCCCAATAGAATTTAGAAGATTTAATACCATCACCATGGGGACAATCACCGACCCTGCCCGGAAAATAAAACTTTTTAAACGCCCCCAGATACTAATGGCCACACCCTTAACACTCGGTAAGTGATATGTAGGTAACTCCATAATAAAAGGAGTGCTCTCGCCGGGTAACAATGTCTTCTTTAATGCTAAACCAGTTAAAATTGCCGCACCAATACCGATCAGATAAAGTAAAAAGACAATATTTTGCCCTCCCACAGGGAAAAATGCAGCGGCAAATAATGCATAAACAGGTAAACGAGCACCACATGACATAAAGGGAGCCATTGCCATCGTCATTAAACGATCGCGCTCTGTTTCTAATGTTCTTGTTGCCATCACAGCAGGAACATTACAACCGAACCCAACAATAAGGGGAACAAATGACTTACCTGGTAAGCCAATAAAACGCATAAACTTATCCATCACAAAAGCGGCACGTGCCATATAGCCGGAATCTTCTAAAATAGATAAAAATAAGAATAAGAATGTAATAACAGGAATGAAGGTAGAAACCGTTTGAATGCCACCGCCAAGCCCATCAGCAAAAATTACTTTTACCCAATCAGGTGCACCTATGCCAGACAACACATGATTAAACCCATCCACAAAAATAGCACCGAAGAATCCATCAAAGAAGTCTGTAAATGCAGTCCCCAAATTAATAGCAAACATGAACATCAAATACATGACAACAAGAAAAATAGGAATACCAAGCACTCTATTTAAAACTATGCTATCAATTTTATCTGATGTCGTGCGTGACAATTGATCTTTACGTTTAATCGTTGCCTTAGTAATGCGACCAATAAAGCTATAACGCGCATCTGCGGTTATAATATCTAACTCTTCATCTAGCTCCGCCTCTAAATCTTCCTTAACTGAACTTGCCACGTTAACTTGTTCAGCATCGACTAGCTGCATTGCACTAGCATCACCTTCAATCAGTTTTAACGCCAACCAATGTGAATTTAATTGATGAACATCTAAGGATGATAATTTCTGTTGCATTGCTTCAACAGCTGATGTTAATAATGGGGGATACTCTGGAAGTGTATGGGGAATAGAGAATTGCTCTGTACTATCAAGAAACTCTTTAAGCTTACCAACACCTTGATTTTTAGATGCTATAACCGGAATAACTGAACAGTCTAACAACGTTGAGAGTTGCTCAATATCTATTTCTATGCCTTTAGATTTCGCCGCATCCATCATATTCAAAACCACAATCATAGGGACTTGCATCTCTAATAACTGTGTTGTTAAATATAAGTTACGTTCTAAATTAGAAGCATCGATAATATTGATAATAAGATCAGCAGAACGAGAAAGAATATACTTTTGCGCTACTTGCTCGTCTAGCGATGTGCTATCCGCAAAATAATCTAGCGAATACGTACCAGGTAAATCAACTAACTCAATATCGGTTTGATTAAAACTGAAAAAACCTATTTTCTTTTCAACGGTTACCCCTGGCCAGTTCCCTACCTGTTGACGAGCACCTGTTAACGCATTAAATAATGTTGTTTTTCCACAATTCGGATTGCCGACAAGGCCGACTTCTAGTTTTCGCTTTCCCATATTCTACCTATGCTTATCCTTTTACTCTTCAATAATTAACATTGCGGCTTCATCTTTACGCAAAGAAAGGGCAAAGCCTCTCACATTAATTTCTACAGGATCTCCCATAGGGGCTAAACGGGTTAACGTGAACTCAGTCCCTGGGGTTAAACCCATTGTTAACAGTTTTTGACGATATACTTTATTCCCTTTAGCAAAACTGACTATCTTTGCTTTACAGCCAACTTTTAAATCTGTTATAGAACCCATAATTAGTATCTCTTATGCTTTAATTAGGCTGAACAATAATTTTTTGCGCTAGACTCGATGCAATAGCAATGCGAGAATTTCCTACACCAATAATCAAATTTCCGTCGGCCGACTGAAGAATTTCAACCATCGTATTGGGCATAATGCCCATACTCGACAGTTTTTTTACAGTCTCTGTTCTCCCTGTCACATTAACCACTTGTAGCTTTTGATTCCTAGGAGCTAAAGGCAAAGGGATTTGTACATTAACATGAGAGGACATAAGCCCATACTCCCGATATATGAATCATAGATAAAATATATGATAATGATTACTATTAATAATGCAAAACAGTTTTATTAAAAAGAACTAATCATTGACCTTAAACAGGTCTTTAAAAAGTTCCCACTCCCCAGGTGAGCGTAAATAAAAACCTATCATTTAGGACTCTAAAGATACCATACTTTATGATATTGATTATCAACCATATTACCTATCTTATTTAGCACCGCCCTACTAGTTTATTTATTTATTAATCTGCTCAACCGCTACAACACACTATTCTAGCAATAAATAATTATTACGACACACTAAACCTATAAAAAAAGCTTGTAAAAGTTGTAAAGCCATATTATTATAATCGGCCTTTCAGCTAGGTGTATTAGCTAATCAGTTAACACTGATAATACATATACCCGTTATAGAGTTATAACATAGAAGGTTTTGTCCCCTTCGTCTAGTGGTTAGGACATCGCCCTTTCACGGCGGTAACAGGGGTTCGAGTCCCCTAGGGGACGCCATATCATACAAAGGCAGCATTCGCTGCCTTTTTTATTACGCAGCTCACATGATTTCTTTGACTATTACATTACTGAGTTTTTTAGCCGTTTATCTAGGCTGGTTTTGTTTTGTTTCTATTATTTTATGTTCATACTTTATAAAAAAGAAATATTATAGAAAAACAAGCTATTTTGTTCTTATGTTAAGTTTTCTTTTTTTATGGGCTCACTATATTGAACCCAACATTATCCTTACTCAAGACAAAACCATTAAAGGGCTTGGCTTTAATGCAGACGTTATTTTGATATCAGATATTCACTTAGGATTATACAAAAACGAAGATTACTTACAACGTGTCGTTAATAAAATAAATAATATTTCTGCCGATTATGTAGTCATTGCAGGCGACTTTACCTATAAAGCTAATGTCAAAGACTACAAAAAATACTTTAAGCCATTGGCACATATCAACAAGCCTATTTATGCCGTAAGAGGGAATCATGACTATCGAACCTCCGACAAAGAATTACTCAATGTACTAAAGCAATACCGTGTCAATATTATTGAAAATCACATTATCAACTTCGGTACTTACCAACTGGCAGGGTTAAGTGATCGCCTTGAGTCTCACGATGATACCAGCTTTTTAAATAAAGCAAATAAAACAAAACCCATACTAGTGCTTGCCCACAATCCTGATAGCAGTGATCGTCTTCTTCCTTTTAATGTTCCGCTCTTACTGGCTGGACATACTCATTGCGGACAAGTCTATTTACCTTTTATTACAAACAGACTTGTCATAAGAACTCAGCATAAATTTACTTGCGGATATCATGAAGCAACCGATAAAACAGTCCCTGTTTTTATTACTCCAGGCATTGGTGAAGATAATTTACCTTTACGATTATTTACTCCACCAACAATTAATATATTACACTTACAAAAATAGTTTTGATTCCTTTAGTTTTTTTTCTTAAAGAATCCTCTAACTGTTTCAAGACCCGACAAAACACCCTCTTTCACTTTTAAACTAACATCTTTTAAGGCTTCAGATATCGTTTCTTCCTCTGCCTTAGGCTCAACACGCTCAAGTGGGGGCCAAACTAAATAGACAGGACCAGTATAAAGCCTATTAGACATTTCAATCGCTGCTGATAATTGCTGATAAAGTTTTTCAAGCTTAGTATTAAAGGGTAAGTAATTGAAAATAATCTTATTTGTTAACAAATTCATAATTTGCTGATAATTCATTCTATCTTTACTCATAATCGTAATGATAGTTAAATGAGGCAACTCATTTTTAATTTGCTCTAAAAAAAGTATTTCTTTCTCTTCCCGAAGACTAGAGTCATTAAAACAATAAACCAGCGTTTTAACGACGGTTGTTTCTAGAGTTTTAATTGTTTCTTCTTTACTCTTTGCATGAATAAACAATGCCTTATCAGTATAATTTTCTTTCACTTCATCAAAAAAAGCATTATCCTCACATTGAATAACAACAGGATTAGAAGAGGGAGAAACTGTTTTTGTCAGCTCAATTTGCTTAGTGATATTGGGAGAAAGTTGCTGCATCTTCGCAGCAGCAGCTGCTAATCCACCAGATTTTTCCAAGTAAGATTCAACCGCATCATCAATCAATCCAAGTATACGATTATTATCAAAAGGCCTTTTAACTAACTTAAAAACATCACCTTTTTCTAAAGAATATTTTGCTTTTCCAAAATCTAATTGCCCAGCTAATAAAATTCTTGTTGTAAAAGGGGCTATTTTTTTTGCCTGCTTTAAAAAATCAACGCCTAAAATGCTTAAATTAGGGAACGCTTGCTCACTAATAATCAACGCAATCTTTTTGGTACTCAATAATCTTAAGGCACTACTTGGTGAGGTACAGCAATGAACCTCATAGCGAGGTTTTAAAAGCGAGCTTAATGTACCCATCGCTTTCGTATCTAAGTCTAAAATGACTATCTGTATTTTTTTACTGGCATACACCTTATCTAAGTCATTTTTCCCTACATTCAACTCAATTTCCATTTCATCTTTTGTTTTTTCTTTACGCTTATAAAAATCAAATACCACATGGGAATTTTGATCTGAACTGCTCATATATTAAATTCCAAATACGACTGATACTTTATTAAAACTAACTCTATTAATGGATCAAATAGAGTAAATACTTCTTTACTACCCAAATATTTACTCTTTATTTGTTAATAGGAAACAGGTTACTTCCGATAAAATAAATAATTAACTTTCAAGCTTGCTTTTGAGCAACTCATTGACCTGTTGCGGATTTGCTTTCCCCTTAGAGGCTTTCATTGCTTGGCCAACAAAAAAGCCAAACATTTTCTTACGTTTATTATCATCCGCTAGACGATACTCTTCAACATCTTTAGCCAACCCTGAGAGCATTTCATCTAAAATAGACTCAATCGCACCTGAATCTGTGACTTGCTTTAGCCCTTTAGCGCTAATGATATCATCGGCTGTTCCTTCAGCTGCTGCCATCGCTTCAAAAACTGTTTTTGCAATTTTTCCAGAAATAGTATTGTCTTTAATCCGTACTAATAAACCACCAAGCAACTCTGCTGAAATAGGAGAAGCCGTAACATCTAGATTATCTTTATTTAACAGACTAGATAATTCACCCATTACCCAGTTAGCAGTTAGCTTTGCATCACCACAAATAGCTTGTGCTTGCTCAAAGTAGTCAGCTAATTCTCTACTGGCGGTTAGTACACTAGCATCGTAGGCAGATAAACCAAATTGCTGTTGTAACCGTTCACGCTTTTCAGTCGGTAATTCTGGTAGTAATGCCCTAACCTCTTCAATGAGCTCATCGTCTAATACAACAGGTAACAAATCAGGGTCTGGGAAATAACGGTAATCATTCGCCTCTTCTTTGCTCCGCATAGAACGCGTCTCATCTTTTGCTGGATCATACAAGCGTGTTTCTTGGGTAATACTACCACCATCCTCTAAGATTTCAATTTGACGATTAGCTTCATATGTAATTGCCTTTTCAACATTGCGAAATGAGTTAACGTTTTTAATTTCACAACGTGTACCAAACTCTTTAGCTCCTAGCGGCCTAACCGAAACATTACAATCGCAACGCAAAGATCCTTCGGCCATGTTACCATCGCAAATATCTAAATAACGCACCATTGCATGTATTGCCTTGGCATAGGCTACTGCCTCTTTCGCACTGCGCATATCGGGCTCAGAAACGATCTCCAATAACGGAGTACCCGCACGGTTTAAATCAATCCCCGTCATGCCTTGAAAATCTTCATGCAAGCTCTTACCTGCATCTTCTTCTAAATGGGCACGCGTAATACCTACTGTTTTAATAGTTCCATCTTCTAGCGCAATATCTAAATGCCCTTTACCAATGATCGGCAATTCAAACTGGCTAATTTGATAACCTTTAGGCAGGTCAGGATAAAAATAATTTTTACGAGCAAAAACACTTTTCTTGCCAATTTCTGCATTAATGGCTAAACCGAATTTAATCGCACGGCGTACCGCCTGACCATTTAATACTGGCAAAACGCCCGGCATACCTAAATCAATTAAGCTAGCTTGTGTATTTGGCTCAGCACCAAAGGTTGTACTACTACCTGAAAAGATTTTTGACACGGTTGAAAGCTGTGCATGAATTTCTAAACCAATCACTATTTCCCATTGCATCTGCTTAACTCCTTAAAATCCAGTAGGGACTTGACGATGCCAGTCAGTCACTTGTTGATATTGATGAGCAACATTAAGCAAACGCCCCTCTTCAAAATAAGGAGCTAATAACTGCCCGCCTACCGGTAAACCATCGGCAAAACCAATAGGCATAGACAGAGCAGGCAAGCCTGCCAAATTAGCTGTAATGGTATAAACATCTTCTAAATACTGCGCAACAGGATCACCTACTTTCTCACCGAGTTTCCAAGCAGGATTAGGTGTAGTTGGACAGAAAATCACATCCACCTCATTAAATGCCCGGACAAAATCATTTTTGATTAAGCGACGAATTTTTTGAGCCTGTAAATAATAAGCATCATAATAACCCGCAGATAAAGCATAAGTACCGACTAAAATACGCCGTCTGACTTCAGCACCAAATCCTTCTGTTCGTGAACGAGTATACATATCTTGTAGATCTTTAGGATTATCACAACGATAGCCAAAACGCGCACCATCAAAACGAGATAAATTTGAAGAGGCTTCAGCAGGTGCAATAACATAATAGGCTGGAATTGCTTGTTCCATGTTCGTAAGGCTTATTTCTTTAACCTCTGCGCCTAATTTTTGTAATTCTTTCACTGCATTATCTATTAAACTAGCAATGCGTGAATCGAGCCCCTGACTAAAGAATTCTTTAGGTAACCCTACTTTTAAGCCTGTCAGCTTCTTATCCAAGAAAGTGTAATAATCAGGTACAGGTTCATTAACACACGTTGAGTCTTTTTGGTCAAACCCTGCAATGGCTAATAATAACAGCGCACAGTCTTCTGCCGTCCTCGCAATAGGACCACCTTGATCCAAGCTAGACGCATAAGCAATCATACCCCAACGAGAAACACGCCCATAGGTAGGTTTAATACCTGTAACACCATTAAAAGCAGCAGGTTGACGAATTGAGCCACCAGTATCTGTGCCTGTAGATGCAGGCGTCAAACGAGCAGCTACCGCGGCCGCCGCACCACCACTCGAACCACCTGGAACACGTGTTTGATCCCATGGATTTTTAACAGGCCCATAATAACTTGACTCATTCGAAGAGCCCATAGCGAACTCATCTAAGTTGGTTTTACCCAATGTTACACAGCCTGCATTGATTAACTTTTGAACAACAGTCGCATTATAGGGGGCAATAAAATTATCCAACATCTTAGAGCCACAGCTAGTACGAACACCTTGCGTACAAAATAAATCTTTATGAGCAATGGGGACACCCAATAACTCATGGTACTTTCCTTGTGCCCGTCTTTCATCGGCAGCTTTGGCTTGTTCCATAGCTAATGATTCGGTGATGGTAATAAAGCTGTTGAGTTGTGGATCAAGTTGCTTAATTCTTTCTAATAAATACTGAGTAATTTCTACAGAGCTAAATTCTTTTGCTATTAACGCTTTAGAAATTTCTGACAAGGTCAATTGATGCATTATTTGTTTACCTTAAATTAATCAATTACTTTAGGGACAAGGTACAAGCCATCACTTACAGATGGAGCAATCTTTTGATACTCATCGCGATGATTTTCTTCAGTAACCATATCAGGACGTAGTCTTTGAGTAGCTTCCAAAGGATGAGCTAACGGCTCGATACCGTTTGTATCCACCGCTTGCATACGGTCAACTAACTGCAAAATGTTATTTAACATCACCGTGCTTTCGGCTAAATCGCTTTCATTTAGCTTTAGCGCCGCTAACTGGGCAATTTTTTCAACATCTGTTTGCTCAAGTGCCATTAATCTCTCCAGCTATATATAATTTTTTAAAAATGGGATACAATTTCCCAATATATAAATTATGCAAATTTTTTTACAATTTATCACAATATTGATTTCTATTCCTTATTATATAGGAATAATTTTTGTTTTATCATTGTCGATTATTGTACATTTTTATTCTTTTAATTAAAAACTAGAGTTCTTCCTGTATGTTTAATGTCTTTAAGAAGTTACGCGGCTTTTTTTCTAGTGATCTATCTATTGATTTAGGAACAGCCAACACATTGGTCTATATTCGCGACCGTGGAATTGTTTTAAATGAACCTTCCGTTGTTGCCATTCGTCATCAAGGTAGTCAAAAAACTATTGTCGCGGTAGGTACAGAAGCAAAACAAATGCTTGGACGTACCCCCGGTAATATCTCAGCTATCCGCCCTATGAAAGACGGTGTCATTGCTGACTTTGAAGTTTGCGAAAGCATGCTTGAATACTTTATCAATAAAGTACATGAGAAAAGTTTACTTCCACCTAGCCCCCGTATTTTAATTTGTGTACCTTGTAAGTCCACCCAAGTTGAGCGTAGAACCATTCGTGACGCAGCGCTGCATGCAGGAGCTCGTGAAGCTTACTTAATCGAAGAGCCCATGGCAGCGGCCATCGGTGCAGGATTACCAGTAGAAGAAGCCCGTGGTTCAATGGTGATTGATATCGGTGGGGGTACAACAGAAATTGCTCTTATCTCACTCAACGGCGTAGTTTATGCAGAATCCGTTAGACTGGGTGGTGACCGCTTTGACGAAGCTATTGTTACTTATGTTCGCCGTAACTATGGTAGTTTAATTGGTGAGTCAACCGCTGAACACATTAAACAACAAATCGGTTCAGCCTTCCCTGATCCTAATGGCGAAATTCGTGAAATTGAAGTGAGAGGTCGTAACCTTGCAGAAGGGATACCACGCTCTTTCACTTTAACTTCTACAGAAGTACTTGAAGCACTTCAAGAATCATTAGCAACGATCGTCCAAGCTGTGAAAAGCGCCTTGGAACAATCACCTCCAGAACTAGCTTCTGATATTGCAGAGCGTGGTCTCGTATTAACAGGTGGTGGAGCATTATTGAGGGACTTAGACAAACTAATCTCACAAGAGACAGGACTTCCTGTTATTGTTGCAGAAGACCCACTCACTTGTGTAGCACGAGGAGGTGGTAAATTATTAGAAATGATTGATCGCCATGCAATGGATCTTCTATCCACCAATCCATAGTATAAATAAGTAGGTACATCATCCATGTATCTACTATTGTTATGGGCACAAGTAGAGCTATACTCTCTATTCATTTTATAGAGGGGGATTATTATTAAATCTTTATTCCCTAGAGGGCTTTCTAAAAGATTTAAAGCGATTACGCTATCAATCTTAGCAATCATTGTTATGATTGTTGATGCGCGCTTTGAAGTGTTAGTGCCTGTTCGCCATAAAATAGCTATTATTACAACACAAGTCTACTCGATTACTAATATTCCCTCAAAACTATGGGATACCGCTGTAGAACAATTTTCTAGCCACAGCGAATTACTGTCTGAAAACGAACGTCTAAAAGCACAATCACTCCTTCTAGAGCAACGGCTACAAAAACTTGCTTCCATCACCCAACAAAATGCGCGATTACGTGAGTTACTTAACTCTGCAAGTTTAGTCGATGAAAAGGCAGTTGTTAGCGAACTGATTGGCATTGATCCGAACCCAACGACCTTCCGTTATCTTATTGATAAAGGGAGCAACGATGGTGTTTTTGTTGGCCAATCGGTGCTCGACGCAACAGGTGTCATGGGACAAGTTGTTGATGTTACCTCTTACAGTGCATGGGTGATTCTTATCACCGATACAACACACAGTATCCCCGTAATGGTCAATCGTAATGGATTACGCGCCATCGCATCAGGAACAGGTGAGGACCTATTAGAGATCCGTTATGTACCTAACAATGAAGATATCAAAGTCAATGATTTACTCGTCAGCTCTGGACTAGGGGGTAACTTTCCTTCTGGCTACCCTGTTGCGACGGTTTCAGATATTAAAAATGATACGGGAAGCCCCTTTGCGACTATCTACGCCAAACCCACAGCGGCATTAAATAGAAGTAGATATGTACTGCTTATCTTTACTCATAAAAAATCCTCACTCCCTGATGAACAAACAGCACCACAAGATGAAACAAAAACATCAGAAGAGGAAAATAACAAGGAGGCAAATAAATAATGGCTTCTTATCAACTCACAGGAGGCTGGGCTATTTGGCTTAGCTTATTTATTGCACTCCTGCTTAGTATTGCTCCACTTCCACAAGGCTTAATGGCTTTTCGCCCCCTATGGATTAGCGCCGTATTTATCTATTGGTCATTATTCTTACCCCATCGATCAAGCCTATTTGCGGCCTTTATTTTTGGTCTCATTATCGATGTCATGGTAAATAGCCTATTGGGACAAAATGCATTAGTACTAGTATTAACCGTCTATATAACACTACTCTTTCAACACAAAATCAGACCCCAACCCATCATTCGACAAACGTTTATGGTCACTATTATTTTAACCTTGGGACAAATCATTCAAATTTGGATCTATACATTAACAGGTATTTATCCCAATAAATTTAGCATATTTGACTATATCTTCCCCATTATCACAACAGCAATTTTATGGCCTTGGCTTTCTGCTGCACTTCGCTCACTACAAATCCGTGTAGGCATCAACTAATGCACAGTTTGTATCTGGCCTCAAGCTCGCCAAGGCGCCAACTTCTCTTAAAACAACTGAATACTCCCTTTTCCATCATTGAACCCAACATTGATGAAACACCCATCGATAATGAATTACCAGAAAATTATGTCTCTCGACTGGCCATCACTAAAGCTAAAGCGGGTTTTAATCAGTTATCAATAGCGCAACAAAAAACAGCGTATGTACTAGGTGCTGACACGATTGTTAGTTTAGAAAATAACATCATGGGGAAACCAACTTCTCAACAACAAGCTGTAACAATGCTACAGTCTTTATCAGGTAAAACACATAAAGTTTTTACCGCTATTGCGTTATACTACTTAGATAAATTAATATCTAATGTTGTTGTGACAGAGGTAACAATGCGGCCTATTTCAATAGAGGAAGCAGTTACTTATTGGCATACAGGAGAACCAAAAGGAAAAGCCGGAGGTTATGCTATTCAAGGAATAGCCGCAACATTTATTGAACAAATAAATGGAGATTACTATGCGATTGTTGGCCTCCCTATATTTGCAACATCTAAACTACTAAAACAGGCTGGTATTTACTCATTAACAAGTAATAGGTATCAGAATTGGCTATGAGCACTGAGATTTTTATAAATGTAACACCCATGGAAACAAGGGTTGCCTTTGTAGAGAATGGTATTCTACAAGAGGTTTACATGGAAAGAACACTAAAACGTGGTATCGTTGGTAATATTTATAAAGGCCAAGTCATTCGAGTACTACCGGGGATGCAAGCTGCATTTATTGATATAGGCCTTGAAAAAGCAGCCTTTATTCACGTTGCTGAGTTAGTAAATCGAGACAGTGAACAACCTCCTGAAGACATTACCAAGCTCATCAGAGAGGGGCAAAGTATCATTGTCCAAGTAACTAAAGACCCTATTGCAACTAAAGGTGCTCGATTAACAACACAGCTATCCCTCCCCTCTCATTACCTTGTCTATATTCCACAAACACATCACATTGGTATCTCGTTACGCATTGAAGAGGAAGAAGAGCGCGAGCGCTTAAGACTATTGGTTACTGAGTGTATTACAGAAACACAGCTTGATGAAGGTGGTTTTATAATACGCACAGCAGCCGAAGGTATCTCTAAAGCAGAACTTGCAAAAGACATTCACTATTTACAAAAGTTATGGCTACAGGTTAAAGAGTCGATTAATAAATCATCCATCAGCTCTCTGATTTATGAAGAGTTTCCGTTAAGCTTACGGATTATTCGTGACTTTATGAATCCAGAGATCAACAAAGTCTATATTGATTCAGAAGACATTTATAATAAAGCCAAACTCTTCCTAGAAGAATTTCTTCCCGAATTGGGAGATCGTTTAAAGCTCTATAACAGTGATCCTCCTTTATTTGATATCCATGGCATTGAACAAGAAATACAACATGCTCTCGACAAAAAAGTTAGTTTAAAATCAGGTGGCTACATTGTTGTTGATAATACCGAAGCAATGACAACCATTGACGTAAATACAGGCGGGTTTGTAGGCCATAAAAACCTTGAAGAAACAATCTTTAAAACCAATCTAGAAGCAGCAACAACTATCGCCAGACAATTAAGATTAAGAAACTTAGGTGGTATTATCATTATTGACTTCATTGATATGGAGTTAGAAGAACATCGAGAACAAGTATTACAAACATTGCAAAAAGAATTAGAAAAAGACCACTCAAAAACTAACGTTTTGGGTTTTACAGAACTTGGGCTTGTTCAGATGACGCGCAAACGAACTCGTGAAAATTTAGAACAAATCTTATGTGAACCTTGCTTTCAATGCCATGGGAAAGGCATTTTAAAAACATCAGAAACCATTTGCTACGAAATTTTTAGAGAGATCATGCGTATCGCGAAAGCTTACCCAACGAATCGTTATCTTGTATTAGCCAACCCTAAAATTGTTAATCGTCTGATGGAAGAAGAATCTGATAATGTTGCAGATTTAGAAGTTTTGATTGGCAAAGCCATTAATTTTCAATCAGATACACTTTACACTCAAGATCAGTATGACGTCGTACCACAATAAGGCAAAGAGTTAATGACCCAGTCGCCCCCTAGAAAAATAACTAAACTTTACCGACTTATTATCAGCCTGTTTTTGTTAGCCGTGGTATTAATCACACTCTATGTGGTTATTGCAAGACAAACTGTTATTTGGGTCTCTGATTATAGAATTGAATTGCAAGAGAAACTCTCTAAGACACTCCATGATACCCCTGTCACCATTGGTGATATCAAAGGCTCTTGGGATATTTTTTCCCCCACGATCACCCTACAAAATATACATATCGGTACCCAAAAACAAATGCTTGAGGTTGACCAACTAACGCTTGAGCTAGATGTACCTAGCAGTATTTTAAACTGGCAACTACGCATCGATAAAATACATGGAGAAAACCTGACCTTACAAATTCGTGAAAATAATCCGAATGATTGGTCTATTGGCGGTATCCCCAAACAAAAAGACCCTATTACACCTGAAATCGTCCTATCCCAACTACAACGATTTAAAAAACTCTCGATTAGTAATAGCACAATCAGTATTCATCCCTATCAGAAAGCCAGCCGTGTTTTTACCCATATTAACGCAACCCTCACCCATTTTTCAGATGAAGACATGAAGCTTGATGGCATTCTTTACATTAACGATGATAAGCCACTAACGCTCTCCATCGATGCATCTATCAATCCAAAGCACTGGTATAAACTAAAAGGCAAGTTTTATGCTAATGTCCCTTATATTAATTGGCGAACTTGGTTACCTGAAAATATAGATATTCCATGGAAGATTGATGATCTAACGCTCGGAGGACAAGTCTGGGGATCAGTGAGAAAAGGTGAACTTCAATCACTAACAATTGATACAAAAAATAGCCAGGTTGCAGTTAATTATCAAAAAAACAACACTGTTTCATTTAAAGATATTACTATGCAAGCGTGGTTTAATCACCATACGTCTAACTATACTGACGTACAAATCAAAAACCTATCTTTTAATGCTAATCAAACCCATTTTCAAAATGATAATTTACGCTTTGTGCAACATAATACAGACAAGCATCGACAATGGGATCTTCAATCAAGCACACTTAATATTGAAAATACCCTTACGCCAGTATTAGCGTTAGCGCCCATATCTCAAGAAACCCAGCAAATCATTCATGACATAAACCCTAAAGGTAACATTAATAATCTGCACATAACATGGCTACCAGATAAACCGCTTATTGAACGCCTAAAATTTTCGGCAGAGGTTGAAAATGTATCATTCAATCCCTACAAAGAGACTGTTGGTTCAGGCAATATAACAGGTAAAATTCAAGGTGGAATCAACGAAGGGACCCTTGCATTAAAAGCAAAAGATTTTTCACTATTTATTGCCGCTCTCTTTAATAAGCCATGGCACTACAAACAGGCAGATAGCCTTCTCAATTGGTCATTTGATGGAGAAAAAGTTAGTATTTTCTCTCATCTTATGCAATTAAAAGCCGATGAAGGGGATTTAACAGGCGATATGATGATTCGTCTATACCCTTACAATCCAATTCAAGACTACATGGATTTACGAGTTAATATCACAAATGGTGATGCTAGCTATACCCCAAAATACATCCCCAGCAAAGCAAAAATGAGCAAAGAACTCGTTCATTGGCTTAATACAGCGATTATTGGCGGCGATATTGAAAATGGCTACTTCCAATTCCAAGGTTCTTTAAATAAAAAGACGCCGTCAACTGCTCATGCCTTATTACTCTATATGAAGGTCAATAAAACAGAGGTTAACTATGAACAGCCTTGGCTACCTATTCGCGATATTGCTGGTGAAGTTTTTATACAACCGTCAGGCGTCAAGATATTAGCTGAACATGGCACTATCAGCAATACAACATTAGAGAAAATCAAAGTCAATATTCCCCTAAATAAAAAACAAACAATACCTCATCTCTATGCCAAAGCAGAGTTAAAAAGTACCGTTAATGACATATTACATGTATTAAAAAACTCTCCACGTAACATATCTGAAGTTTTTGCTACTTGGCAAGGTCAAGGGGTAATTCAGGGACAATTACAACTTGATATTCCCTTAGAAAAGCAACAAGAACCTCTCGTTATTACAGATTTCAAGGCATACAATGCATCATTAAATCTACAATACCCTATTCCTCCCTTAATCAATATTTCGGGCGATTTTAATTACAATAGTCAGCAAGGGCTAAGTAGCAAAGCTATTACAGCAACCGTTCTTGGTAACCCTGTACAAGGAACTATCGAGGCTGAAGGTAAAAATACCCCGATATCTCACCTAAAACTTAAAGGGATTATCAATATTGCTAAATTAATCAATTGGTACTTCCCAACCAAAGAGGGATGGCCGATACATGGAACTACTCCTTATAACCTAGATCTTCTAATCGCCAAAAAAAATCAACTCACTATATCCTCTACACTCAAGGGCATAGAGTTTGATTTACCAGCCCCTTTTAATAAGACTGCAAAACAAACCAAAAATATCTCTTTCCAAATGGATTTTGGTAAAGAACAACCGATCGCATTAAAACTCGATTACGGTACTTTAATAAACTCAGTCATCGCAATGGATAAAAATAGTCAAAACTGGCGCGGTGAACTCTTACTTAACCAAGGCAAGGCCTCTCTATCTGATAAACAAGGATTACAAGTTCGTGGTAATTTTGGTCAAGTTAATATAGAGGAATGGTATAATCTCTATAATAAGTACTTAGCAGATCTCCCAGAATCAAAATCTCCGTTCAACTCTAAAGAAATTAATAATATCAATTTATTAATAGGAAAAGTTGTTGGGTTTAATATTCCTCCACAACAAGCTGCCATTTATATTCAACCTGCAGGAAATACAGGGTGGCAATTAAACCTCAGTAGCCCTTCTTTATTTGGAAGACTGACAGCCCCCCAAACAAAAGATTTACCCTATTACATTCATCTTAACTATTTAAGAATACCAGAAACATTAACTAGTATTTTAAAGAAAAGCAAATCAGACAATACCCTTGATCTCAGTAAAATCCCAAGCATTAGTCTATCCATTCAGCAATTATTTCTAGGTGATGAATCAATTGGAAGTATTCGATTTGATAATGCAAAACACGAAGAAGGTCTAAAGGTCTCCAATATCGCTCTAAATCTCAGAGGGGTTCATATACATGGGGATTTAGATTGGAAAATAGGTAAGCAAACGACTTTTACAGGAAAGCTTTTCGGAAAAAACCTTGATAAAGTACTGGCTAATTGGAGTGTAAAACCTAGCATTACTGCTGATAAATTTAGTGTTGTAATCAACGGGACATGGAAAGGTTCACCAACGGAGTTTTCACCAGAACATTTTACTGGAACACTCTCTCCTGAATTAAAATCAGGTCGAATACTGAGCTTTGACGAATCAACAGCTAACATCCTACGTATCTTCGGGATACTCAATCTAGAAGCCGTTACGAGACAACTACGCTTAGATTTTAGTGACTTCTATAAGCCTGGATTAGCATTTAATAGCATCAAAGGAGAACTCAAAGGGGACAATGGCTTATTGACTATCACCAAACCTATACTCCTTGAAGGTCCCTCGATGATGATCTCAATGTCTGGCAATGTAAATATGCAAACTCAACAAGTGGATGCAACAGTAAAAGTCGGTATTCCTCTAGCATCAAGTATTTCTATTGCAACACTAGCCGTTACCCCCCCCATAGGTGGAGCAATGCTTGTTGCTGACTATTTCTTAGGGAATGAACTGATGAAAATTGCTGCTGTTAGCTACAGCGTTAAAGGGGACTGGAATAACCCTGTTATAAATCGGAAATAACTATCTTATGATTTTACCAATAAAAAAACCCGCATCTAGCGGGTTTTTTTCTATAAAAGAACTAATCAGCTTGTGTTTGTTTAGCTAATTTTTCTTTAATACGAGCAGCCTTACCAGATAGCTCACGTAAGTAGTAAAGTTTAGCTTTACGTACATCACCACGACGTTTAACAGTAATACTGTCAACAATCGGGCTATATGTTTGGAATGTACGCTCAACTCCAACACCACTAGAAATCTTACGTACAGTGAAAGCACTGTTTAAGCCACGATTACGTTTACCAATTACAACACCTTCAAAAGCCTGTAAACGTGTACGCTCACCTTCAACCACACGAACTTGTACAACAACTGTATCGCCTGATGTAAACTCAGGGATTTCTTTACTCATTTGTTCAGCTTCAAGCTGTGCAATAATTTTGTTTGTCATTTAAATGCTCCAAAGGCTAACCACTCGTTAACCATCGATACGTTATCTATCGTCCTGTTGCGCAACATAGTCTTGCAACAGCTGTTTTTCTTCTCCAGAAAGCGAGCGGCTTTCCAGAAGATCGGCTCGGCGTTGCCACGTTCGCCCAAGGGCTTGTTGCAATCGCCAACGCCGGATATGTTCATGGTTACCACTTAGTAGCACCTCAGGAACACATTGCCCATTATACTGTTCAGGTCTTGTATAATGGGGGTAATCTAGCAAGCCATTCATAAAAGAATCTTGCTCTGCCGATTCATTACACCCTAAAACACCAGGTAATTGGCGTGTAATCGCGTCTATTAAAACCATCGCTGGTAACTCACCACCCGACAGTACATAGTCGCCTATCGACCATTCTTCATCCACAAAGGATTCTATAAAACGTTCATCAATGCCTTCATAGCGACCAGCTATTAGAATTAACGTTTTTTCTTGCGATAACTCTTGTACAGCGGCTTGAGTTAGTTTTTTCCCCTGCGGGGACAAATAAACCACTTTTGCCGATGGTGATGCTTGTTTTTTTGCATCTAACAATGCAGATTCAAGGGGGGCAACTTTCATTACCATTCCTGGTCCACCACCAAATGGCCGATCATCAACAGTATGATGTCGATCATCAGTATAACTTCGCGGATTATAACAATGTATTGTTACTAATCCTTGTTTAACTGCTCGGCCTGTAACACCATAATCAGTAATTGCTGTCAGCATTTCAGGGAAAAGGGTGATGAGCTCAAATTGCATGGCTGTCGCCTATTGGTTAAAACTCTGCATCCCAATCAACTTTTACTTCTCTAACATTTAGATCAATTGAAAGAACACATTGATCAGTATAGGGAAGTAAACGTTCCTTATCATCAATACTCTCAGCCGTAGGCTTAACCACTAAAACATCATTTGCCCCTGTTTCTAACAGGTGATCAATGTTTCCTAACAACTGTTCTTGAAGATTAATAACCTTAAGGCCTACTAATTGATGCCAATAATACTCACTGCTTTCTAGCACAGGCAGCCGATCAAAAGGGATACATATTTCGTAATCCGCCAATTTTCTGGCTTCTTCTCTATCGGTTAAATTTTTCAACTGAGCAACAAGAACTTTACCTTGTAAACGCCCCCGCTCTAATTTAACTGTAAACTTTTCATCAGCTTTTCGTAATATCCATTCTTTATAAGTAAGGATATTCTCGATGGGGTCAGTAAACGAATACACCTTAACCGCACCCTGTAAACCATGTACAGAAACAATTTTACCTAAAACAATTAATTCTTTATCAAGCATAGGTGCTATTAATTAAGCAACTGCTTTAGCCGCTTCCTTTAATAAGCTAGTGACACGCTCAGAAACTTGTGCACCTTGGCCTTTCCAATAAGCAACACGCTCTTGGTCTACATTTAGTCTGACTTCACCACCCGTTGCAACTGGGTTAAAAAAGCCTACGCGCTCAATAAAACGACCGTCACGTGCATTGCGGCTATCAGATACTGTAATGTAATAAAATGGACGCTTTTTAGAACCGCCACGTGCTAAACGAATAGTTACCATGAAGATATTATTCCTAAATTAGTTAATATGTAAAATATATAAAAGGCTGCATATTTTATAGGAAGTATTTTTTTTTGCAAATGCCTTTTTAAAGCTATACAAAAAAACTTACGTTTAAAAATAAAAAACAGCCCGTTTTAAGCGCAAATTAAAAACGACGACCTGCTTTACCTTTTGGTAAAACACTACCTAGTCCGCGGACCATTTTAGTTAAGCCACCGTTACCCATGACTTTTTTCATCATCTTTTGCATTTGCTTATGTTGTTTAATCAACCGACCAACATCTTGTATTTGTGTTCCTGAGCCTTGAGCAATACGACGCTTACGCGAACCATTAATAATATCTGGATCACGGCGTTCAGCCATTGTCATTGAGCTAATAATAGCCTCCATTTGCACAAATTGTTTATCTGCTTGATCCTGCTGGCCCGCCATCGCCGCAAGATTAACACCACCCATCATGGGTAATTTATCCATTAAGCTACCCAAACCGCCCATACTTTTCATTTGGCGTAATTGGTCACGAAAATCTTCCAAATCAAACCCTTTACCTTTTTTGATTTTTTTCGTTAATTTTTCAGCTTTTTCTTTATCTAACTTCTGTTCGGCTTGCTCAATTAAGCTGAGCATATCCCCCATACCTAAAATACGGGTAGCTACACGCTCTGGGTGGAAAGGTTCTAAAGCTTCTGTTTTCTCGCCCATTCCTAAAAACTTAATGGGTTTACCTGTAATTGCGCGCACTGATAATGCCGCACCGCCACGTGCATCACCATCTACCTTAGTCAGAATAACCCCTGTTAGAGGCAAGGCATCATTAAAAGCTTTAGCCGTATTAGCAGCATCCTGCCCCGTCATGGCGTCCACAACAAATAATGTCTCAACAGGATTAACTGCTGAGTGAAGCACTTTGATCTCATCCATCATTTCAGAGTCAATATGCAAGCGCCCTGCAGTATCCACTAATACAACATCAACAAACTTCAGCTTTGCTTCTGCAATAGCTGATTTAGCAATATCAACAGGTTTTTGTTCAGTTGTTGACGGGAAGAATGTAACACCCACTTCGTCAGCTAATGTTTCTAACTGTTTAATCGCAGCGGGACGATACACATCCGCAGATACGACTAGTACTGATTTTTTCTTACGCTCTTTTAAAAAGCGCGCTAACTTAGCAACGGTGGTAGTCTTACCAGCACCTTGCAAACCGGCCATTATGACAACAGCAGGTGGTGTAGCATTGAGGGCTAAATCTTCATTAGCAGCCCCCATCAATTGCTCTAACTCTGTCTGAACAATTTTAACAAAGGCCTGACCTGGCGAAAGATTTTTGATGACCTCTGTCCCGACGGCCTTTTCTTTGACTTTCTCTATAAACTCTTTTACAACAGGCAGCGCTACATCGGCCTCTAATAGAGCCATACGCACTTCACGCAATGTCTCTTGAATATTGTCTTCCGTGAGCTTTGCCTGACCAGTGATATGGCGAAGTGTCTTGGAAAGGCGCTCGGTTAAATTATCAAACATGAACTCGTCCAGTAAAGCAAAATTGTAAAACTCTTATTATAGTAGGTAATTAGCATTTGCTGAAAGCATTATCTTTTTTTATTTAACTTTAAATTAACCTCATTCAGCAAGTGCATAAAATAGCTTACTGAGTGTTTTGACTGTTAACTAGGCAGTTGACACATATTACTTCTTTATAAAATCTGATTTATTTACCTTAAACCAGCATCATTATGCAAAATAAGCATAATATATACATATTTTGCATTAAGTAAAAATAATTTTATATACTATCTACGCTATTTACATAGCCGGATCATCAATAATAAACAAACAACATATCATATAAGGATTTACTATGAGTAAACACGCAACAGCTGCCTTAGAAAACGCCCATCAACAACTCGATAAAATAGCGTCTTTTCTTAAACTAGATCCTGCTATTCACGCCATCCTAAGAGAGCCTCAACGTTGCCTAGAAGTTTCAATTCCGATAAAAATGGATGACGGCACAATAAAAATATTTAAAGGTTATCGCTCCATGCACTGTAATGCTATTGGCCCTGGAAAGGGGGGAATACGCTACCATCCAGATGTCACAATGGATGAAATTAAGGCACTGTCTATTTGGATGACATTTAAGTGTGGAGTTCTTAATCTACCTTATGGTGGCGGTAAAGGCGGTATTGTTGTTGACCCTAAACAACTGTCAAAAGCCGAACTGGAAAGATTAACTCGTGCTTATATCCGAGCAATATCACCTGTTATTGGCGAGCAAGAAGACGTTCCTGCACCTGATGTAAACACAAACCCAACGATTATGGGCTGGATGGTTGACGAATACATCAAGCTAAATGGTAATCAGTTTGGTGTATTAACAGGTAAGCCGCTTATTCTTGGCGGTTCAGAGGGCAGAGTTGCTGCAACAGGAAAAGGTACAGCCATTATTGTCAAAGAACTACTACAAAAACTAGGTATAAATATTAAAAATGCCCAGGTTGTAATACAGGGTTATGGTAATGCAGGCTCATTTGCAGCACGTTTTCTTCATGAACTTGGCGCTAAAATCATTGCGATTAGCAATAGCTCTGGTGGTGTTTATAACCCACAGGGTATTGATCCTATAGAAGCAGAGCGTGCGCTCGAAAACAACAAAGGTATTCAGTCAATTGCAGGTGTTAAACCAATATCTAACGAAGACTTACTTGAGTTAGAATGTGATGTTCTCGTTCCTGCGGCTTTAGAAAACCAAATTACTAAAGACAATGCCCATAAAATAAAAGCTAAAGTTATTGCAGAAGCTGCAAATGGCCCTGTCAGCACAGAGGCCGATGATATATTATTAGAAAGAGGTATTATTGTAACGCCTGACATTCTAACTAATGCTGGCGGCGTTACTGTTTCTTATTTTGAATGGGTACAAAACCGCTATGGTTTATATTGGTCAGAAAGAGAAGTTAATGAACGACTAGAGGAATCAATGATTCGTGCATTTGATAATGTATGGAATATGTACCAAAACCATAACAAAGCAGCTACGTTACGTATGGCCGCTTATATGGTATCGATCGATCGACTTGCCAGAGCCATTAAAGCACGTGGCTGGGTGTAAAAAATTCCTCCACTAATAAAAAGGCCACTGATGATGTGGCCTTTTTATTAGCCCCAAACAATAAAACTGATAAATTCCATTACTATTTCTAAATCAACCCTCTATAATGTTGAACCTTTAATAATTTATTTGATTGCGTCTCAAGATGACTCGCCAAACTCTACGCAGTATTTTTTACATAACCGGTTTTTTTCTATTAGCGCTATCTATTGCTATGTTAGTGCCAATGACAGCCTCACTCACATTCTTACATTCAACGAATGACATGATGGCTTTCTTTTGGTCTGGGCTTATTACCTTCTTGACTGGTTTTTTAATGATCAAGCAAAAAGGCTCCCTTCAAATACATTTACGTCCACGAGACATGTATTTTTTGACTGTTTGTACATGGCTTGTCGTTTGTATCTTTGCCGCCTTACCCATGACAATGATACGCCATATAAGCTATACAGATGCTTTTTTCGAAGCCATGTCAGGCATTACCACAACGGGCGCTACCGTACTTTCTGATCTCGATAATACAGCACCAGCACTGCTCATTTGGCGCTCCATGTTACATTGGATCGGTGGTATAGGGTTTATTGTGATGGCTGTTGCCATTTTACCAATGCTCCGCGTTGGAGGAATGAAGCTATTCCAAACAGAATCCTCTGACTGGTCAGAAAAAGTTTTACCCCGCTCACACATTATTGCTAAATATATTCTAAGCATTTACGTCTTTTTTACTGCAATGGGAATCTTAGCTTTTTATCTTAGCGGTATGCCTTTTTTTGATTCAATTAACCATGCAATGAGTGCAATCTCAACAGGTGGTTTTTCTACTTCTGATACTTCTTTGGGTAAATTTGTACCCAGTACACATTGGATTGCCATTATTTTAATGCTACTAGGCAGCCTACCTTTTACGCTATACGTCACAACGGTTCGAGGAAACTACACCGCATTGTTCAAAGATGAACAAGTCAGAGGCTTCTTGATTATTATATTTGTTTTCTGCCTCCTTCTAAGCATTTGGCTTTGGCAACACAGTAATAACTCCTTTATAGACTCCTTACGGATTGCTTCAGTCAGTGTGATTTCTGTTGTTTCGACAACGGGGTTCGCAGTCGATGACTATGGGAAATGGGGCGGTTTCGCTATGATGATCTTTTTCTACCTCACTTTCCTTGGAGGCTGCTCGGGGTCAACGACAGGGGGATTAAAAATATTTCGCCTTCAAATCAGCTGGCGTTTACTGATTGCCAACTTAAAACAACTCATACATCCAAGAGCAGTTATCCCACAAAAATATAATGGGCATAATTTAGATGATGAGATTGTCCGCTCCATCTTAGCATTTACTTTTTTCTTATTTTTTATTATTGCCATAATTGCTTTATATTTGGCTTATTTAGGCTATGATATGATAACCGCATTAACAGGAGCAACAGCCATGGTTTGTAATGTTGGGGTTGCATTAGGTGATATTATTGGCCCTTCAGGTAATTATTCGCCGCTGCCTGATAGTGCAAAATGGGTGCTTTCCTTTGGTATGTTATTAGGCCGGTTAGAGATTATTACAGTTTTAGTTTTACTAACCCCTAGTTTTTGGCGTTATTAACGGTAAATTCAAATATTGAAAATAATTTAATCATTTTCAATAAAATACCCCTCTATAAATATAACCATTTAAATTTGGATACGTTATGACTGACATGAATAGTAAGGAAAATGCAGTAGAGGTTACCAATAAACAAACCAATAATGAATTAGCAATTGTTGAGCCCGCTCATCCAGAAAAACTATATATTATCCCTATTCATAATAGGCCCTTTTTTCCTGCTCAAGTTTTACCTATTCTTGTCAATCAAGATCCTTGGGAAAAAACATTACGCCGAGTCGCAAAAAAAGATCATCATTGCGTAGCTATCTTCTATACAGAGCAACCCTTTGATGAAAACTTTGATATTGAAAGTATTCCCAAATACGGCACCCTCGCTAAAATCCACCAAGTTAGCCAAGAAAATGACAAATTACAATTTGTTGCACAAGGTATCACAAGAGTAAGTGTTAAAAAATTCTTGAGCCATAAGCCCCCTTACTCGGTAGAGGTTGAATACCCAAAAAGCCCAGAAGATCCTCGTAATGAAGTTCGTGCTTATGGCATGGCAGTTATCAATGCCATTAAAGAGCTACTTCCTTTAAATCCTCTCTACAATGAAGAACTAAAAAACTACCTAAATCGTTTTAGCCCCAATGATCCTTCACCTTTAACTGATTTTGCAGCAGCTTTAACGACAGCACCGGGGCCTGAGTTACAAAAAATTCTAGACACCATTCCCATTTTAAAGCGCATGAAGAAAGTATTACCTTTATTGCGCAAGGAAGTAGAGGTTGCAAAATTACAAAGTAAGTTATCTTCTGAAGTGAATGAGAAGATCAATAAAAACCAGCGTGATTTCTTTTTAAAAGAACAGCTAAAAATTATTCAGCGTGAACTGGGCATCAGTAAAGATGATAAAAGCGCTGATATTGATGCATTTAAAGCACGATTAGAAGGAAAGCAATTATCTGTTCCTGTACACAAACGCATAGACGACGAGCTTCGTAAACTTTCACTGTTAGAGATAGGCTCACCTGAATACGCCGTCACGCGCAACTACCTCGATTGGGCAACTGCATTGCCTTGGGGGATAGAGGGAAAAGACAAACTTAACTTACAACATGCTCAAAGAGTACTAAATAAACACCATGCAGGACTCGAAGATGTTAAAAACCGTATTTTAGAGTTCCTAGCTATTGGTACCTTTAAAGGCGAAATTAATGGATCCATTATTCTATTAATTGGCCCACCAGGCGTTGGTAAAACAAGTATTGGCAAATCTATCGCCGAATCTTTAGACCGTCCATTTTATCGATTCAGTTTAGGGGGTATGCGTGATGAGGCTGAAATTAAAGGCCATCGCCGTACCTATATCGGTGCTCAACCCGGCAAACTAATACAAGCGCTCAGAGAAGTTCAAGTATTTAACCCCGTCATCATGCTTGATGAAATTGATAAGATGGGCAAAAGCTATCAGGGAGATCCTGCCTCTGCTTTATTAGAAACATTAGACCCCGAACAAAATATTAACTTTTTAGATCACTATCTTGACTTACGAGTCGACCTATCTAAAGTGCTTTTTGTTTGTACAGCCAATGACATTGACTCTATTCCAGGTCCTTTATTAGATAGAATGGAAGTAATTAGCCTTGCAGGTTACATTACTGAAGAAAAGCTTGCTATTGCTAAAAAACATCTATGGCCCAAACAGCTAGAAAAAGCAGGTGTACCGAAAGGGAAAATCACTATTACCGATGCCGCTATCAAAGCCATTATTGAAGGTTACGCGCGCGAGTCAGGTGTTCGCCAACTTGAAAAACGCTTATCCAAAGTGATTCGAAAAAATGTTGTTAAACTCCTAAAAGAGCCTGACTTACAAATAAAAATCACCCACCAAAATTTAGATCAACTGCTTGGTTTGCCCGCCTTCCACAATGAACAGATATTAACAGGTGTTGGAATTGTAACAGGTCTCGCTTGGTCAGGGATGGGAGGTGTTACACTTCCTATCGAGGCTAGCTGTATACATAATCTTAGCAGGGGTCTTAAATTGACGGGCCATCTTGGCGATGTCATGAAAGAATCGGCTGAAATAGCCTATAGCTATATTATTTCACATCTAAAAAATTACACAAAAAAACACCCAAATTTTTTTGATAATGCCTATATTCACATACATGTACCCGAAGGCTCTACACCAAAAGATGGCCCTAGTGCAGGCATTACCATAGCCAGTGCATTACTTTCTCTTGCTTTGAATAAAGCCTCTAAAAAAGGAATAGCAATGACGGGGGAACTGACACTCACAGGGCATGTTTTGCCCATTGGTGGAGTAAGAGAAAAAGTGATTGCTGCAAGACGTCAAAAAATCAAGGAGCTAATACTACCAGAAGCAAATCGTGGCCATTATGAAGAGTTACCTAACTATTTAAAAGAAGGGTTAACTATAAACTTTGCTAAGCATTACAGCGATATAGCAACTATTTTATTTAACGATTAAACAAAATAGCCCTAAACAAAGGGCTATTTTTTTTAAAAGCTCTTCAAAACACTACACCAGTATTCTCGAATAAACAGAAGAGAACTCTCCCCAAGGATGATAACCGACCCCATCCAATAAAAACCCGACACGCTCGTAAAATCCTTCCAAATCAGTGCATAAATGCAATTTAGAAAACCCCAGTAACTTTGCCTCTAACGCAATATGCTCAATCAATTGACGGGCCAAACCTTGGCCACGAAAATCAGATTCAATGTACAGTGCACAAAGCCAAGGGTAAAGCTCCATTCGGCTAATAAAATCATTCGTTATAAGCCCTGCACAACCAATAATATGATCATTATTTAATAAAATATACCATTGAGGAAGAGGGTTTAATGCATCAATGGAACGGTTTATTGCATCTTGATATAACATTTTTGTCATATCACTGGCCCACTTTTCTTGAAAATAAGATATCGCCTGCTCTGCATACTCTGGCCGACTCCTAACCGATATAATTTTCACTTCATTTAAATCCTATATACTAGAAACTAACATGATTGTAGTAACTCATCAAAAAGAAGGCAAACCAAAAATACAGAGGGGCAAAGCCCCCCTCAATAACTATCAAAAGCTCTCGTAGCAAAATACTTCAAAGCCCCACCGTAACCACATCTTAAATCCATTTTAAATTAACAAATAATTACACTTTAGCCATTTTTTAAATTCAAATATAACAGGTAGTTAGTTAATATAATCGGCTAATTACTTAATGAATGATCTAATTATGCTCAAGAACTTATTAACCCCTTTGCTTATTTGCTTGCTATTATCGGCTTGTGTAACGAAATCTCCTGTCGTTGTTACCAACAATAACTTCCAAACACTTTGCTCTCCCCTATCCTTAAAGAAAGATGAAACACTGGTAGTAAAACTACCCAGTAGTCAGTTCAGTGGCTATAAATGGAAATTAGAAAAAGAAGAAGAAAACATTCTACAGCTATTAAAAAATGATACACAACATGATGAAGACTCTAAGAGTAGAATTCATAGAGAAGAGACGGTTTGGGAATATAAAGCAATAAAACCAGGTAAAACTACGCTAGCCTTCACTTATCAACTCGCGTGGGATACAGATGTCCAAAAAAGTCAACGTGTAGAGTGTCCTGTTACAGTTAGTAATGAATAAATACTTTATTTTTTATCGATAGTTATGGTATAAATTACGAAATAGCTTTCGATTCGAAATAAAAGATGATACAACGTAATCCCCATCAACGCCGTAACTTTATTATTGAGCAAATTAATCAACTAGGAGAACTCTCAGTTGAGCAATTAGCTAATCAATTAAATACCTCAGAAGTTACGATTCGAAAAGATTTAGCCTTTTTAGAAAATGAAGGCAAATTACTTCGTCGCTACGGTGGAGCTATTCGCTTACCTAGTGATACCAATGAACAACTCATATCACAATACAAACGCGCTATCGCCATACGAGCTAGCCAGCTAATTAAAGACAATAGCCGAATTATTGTTGACAGTGGAAATACAACTTTAGCTCTTGCCCCTTTATTAATACATAAAAAGAACTTAGTGGTCATGACCAACTCCATCAAAGTTGCTCATCAATTATCTTCTATTGAGGCAGGTCCAAATTTAATCATGACAGGGGGCACATGGGATCCCTGCTCTGGCTCATTACAAGGTAAAATAGCAGAGAATGCTGTTAATGCTTATGACTTCGACCAATTATTCATTGGTGCAGATGGACTTGATATTGAGAGAGGAACCACGAGCTTTAATGAACTCTTATCATTATCACAAGTAATGGCTAATAATGCCCACCAAGTTATCGTGATGTTAGAGTCTGATAAAATAGGCCGCAAAATACCTAATATAGAACTTCCTTGGGATAAGATTGATATTCTTATCACTGACAACCGTTTAAACCAAACAATACAACAACAGATTACCCAACATGGGGTAACACTTTTATGCGCGACACTGCAAGACTCAGAGGATATTTAAGATGTGCGGAATTGTAGGTACCATTGCAGAACGCAATGTAACAGCTTTATTAGTCGAAGGACTGAGACGCCTCGAATACAGAGGATATGATAGCGCAGGACTCGCCATTATTGATAATAAACAAAAACTCCGTCGTATTCGCCGAACGGGTAAGGTCAGTCAGCTTGCTAATGCTCTGCAAGAGGATACTTCATTTACAGGTAAAATTGGTATAGCACACACTCGTTGGGCTACGCATGGCGCTCCCACTGAAGAAAATGCACATCCACACTTCTCACATGACCAAGTTGCCCTTGTTCATAATGGTATTATCGAAAATCATGAAACACTAAGAGAGTATCTCATTAGCTTAGGTTATGTGTTTACCTCACAAACAGACACTGAGGTTATTGTTCATTTACTTCACCATAAGCTGTCAGAAATAGGTGATTTAGCTTCTGCCCTAAAAGCGACAGTGAAAGAACTAAAAGGTGCTTATGGCCTAGCGGCTATGTGTGTACAACAACCTGATCGTATTGTAGCCGCACGCAGTGGTAGCCCTCTTGTGATAGGCTTAGGCATTGGCGAGAACTTTCTTGCTTCAGACCAATTAGCATTGCGCCAAGTAACAGACCGCTTTATTTATCTCGAAGAAGGCGATATTGCTGAAATTACGCGTGATAATGTAAAGCTGTGGGATCAATCCGGCCAAGAAGTAAAGCGTGAAATAATAAAAGCACAAATCTCAGCAGAAGCCGCCGATAAAGGCGAATATCGCCACTTTATGTTGAAAGAGATTTATGAGCAACCTACTGTTATTCAAGCAACTATTGATGGTCGAATCACTGGCGATAAAATTAATCTACAGAGTTTTGGTCCCAATGCTGAAGAGCTTTTTGCAAAAGTAAAAAATATTCAAATTGTAGCCTGTGGTACTAGCTACCATGCGGGGCTTGTTGCTCGCTATTGGTTAGAAGCACTGATTGGCATTCCTTGCCAAGTGGAAGTAGCTAGTGAATTTCGTTATCGCCGTGTAGCAGTACAACCAGACACACTCTTCCTTTCTATTTCACAATCTGGCGAAACAGCTGATACATTAGCGGCTCTACGTAATGCCTTTTCAGAAACCTACCCTTCGGGTAATTATTTAGGTAGTCTGGCTATTTGTAATAACCCAACTAGCTCGTTGGTAAGGGAATCAGACTTTACTCTACTCACCAAAGCAGGACCTGAGATTGGTGTTGCATCCACCAAAGCATTTACCACCCAATTAACCGCATTATTATTATTAACTATTGCCTTAGGAAAAGCACAAAAGACGTTAGAAGCTGAAGCAGAAACCACTCTAATCAGGGAATTAAGAAGACTACCTAGCCGAATAGATGAAGTGCTCGCCTCTAACAAAACCATTGAGAAACTAGCAGAGCATTTTATAGAAAAACACCATGCATTATTCTTAGGCCGTGGTGCACAATACCCTGTTGCAATGGAAGGCGCTTTAAAACTTAAAGAGATCTCTTACATTCATGCAGAATCTTATCCTGCGGGTGAGTTAAAGCATGGTCCTTTAGCATTAGTTGATGCCAATATGCCTGTTATTACCGTAGCACCTAACAATGATTTGGTCGAAAAATTAAAATCAAATCTACAAGAAGTTAGAGCGCGAGAAGGTGAGCTTTTTATTTTTGCTGATGAAGACGTCGAGATCAAAGAAGCAGCATTTATCCATGTGGTTAATATCCCGCATATTCACGATGTACTATCGCCTATTCTCTACACTATTCCGCTGCAATTATTGTCCTATTATGTAGCTATTTTAAAAGGGACTGATGTTGACCAACCCCGTAATTTAGCTAAAAGCGTTACGGTAGAGTAGAACCAAAAAAGGGTTAATCATTTGATTAACCCTTTTTTACTTAGCCAGCAATTTGATGTGGTTTTGGTTTGAAATAAACGGTTTTCCCACGCTGAAGTGTTTGTAAAACACCCGTATCTTTAGTCAGCTCAACCTCTAAAATATCTTGCTGTCCTTCTGGACGAATACTGATACGTGTAATCGCACCTAATGGGCGAATATCCAATGTTTCAGCCTCGAAATAATCTGGTTGTGCGGTTAATGCAAGATCAACCTCATGGGGTCTAAATAAGATTTCTTTATCGCCCACTTTAAACTGATTAGAATCACCTAAGAAATGATAAACAAAACCATTTGCGGGTCGGTCATATAACTCGGCAGGGGAACCTACCTGCTCAATAACACCTTTATTCATCACTACAATACGATCAGATACTTCCATGGCCTCTTCCTGGTCATGGGTTACAAAAACACTAGTTAAATGAATTTCATCGTGTAACCTTGCCAACCAACGACGTAACTCTTTGCGAACTTTAGCATCTAACGCCCCAAAAGGCTCATCGAGTAATAATACTTTGGGTTCGACGGCTAAAGCACGTGCTAGAGCAATACGTTGGCGTTGTCCACCTGATAATTGCTCGGGGTAACGATCTCCCAACCAATCTAACTGCACCATTTGTAGCAAATACTGTACTTTTTCTTTAATTACTTGCTCTGAGGGGCGAACCGCTCGGGGCTTCATACGCAAACCAAATGCTACATTATCAAATACTGTCATATGACGAAATAAGGCATAATGTTGGAAAACAAAACCAACATTACGGTCACGCACATCATGACCACTGACATCCTCACCATGAAAAATAATATTACCTTCATCTGGTTTTTCTAAACCTGCAATAATTCTTAACAAGCTCGTTTTACCACAGCCCGACGGACCTAATAAAGCAACCAGTTCACCACTATTAATCTTTAAATTAATATTATTTAACGCTTTGAAATTACCAAAACTCTTAGTGACATTCTGAATCGTTATGCTCATGCTGAAGTGTCTCCTGGACGTTGGCGGGAGCGATTTAAACGTGACTCGCTCCATTGACGGAGCAATAAGACAACCAACGCCATTATTAATAATAAAATAGCGACGCTAAATGCAGCCACTATATTGTACTCGTTATACAAAATCTCAATGTGTAAGGGTAAGGTATTCGTGCCACCACTAACATTACCGGCCAAAACTGAAACAGCACCAAACTCTCCCATCGCCCTTGCTGTACATAGAACAACCCCATAGAGCATAGCCCATTTAATATTGGGTAATGTGATATACCAGAAGATTTGTAACCCATTAGCACCTAATAACCGTGCAGCCTCTTCTTCTTGTGTTCCCTGCTCCTGCATAAGCGGAATCAATGAGCGAGCTACAAAAGGAAAGGTAACAAAAATAGTGGCTAGTACTATCCCGGGAACCGCATAAACAATTTGAATATCATGCTGATTAAAGAAGTCAGCAAAATAACTTTGAGCACCATAAAATAAAATATAAATTAACCCTGCAACCACCGGAGAAATTGAAAATGGAATATCAATTAAAGTAATTAAAACACTCTTTCCCCAAAACTCATATTTTGTGACACACCAAGCTGCTGTTACTCCAAAAATGATATTTAACGGCACTGAAATACCTGTCGCAATCAGTGTCAGCTTAAACGCTGAAATGGCATCAGGTGTTCTGATTGCGTCCCAAAATCCACTAAGTCCATTAGCTAAACCTTGTGAGACAACTGCCCAAAGAGGCATAAGAAAAATAAGTGCAAAGATTATCCAAACTAGCACAATAAGAACCAGTGCTAACCAAGAGAATTTACCTGTGTAATTCGAACGTATCATAATAATTAGCCTTATGCCCTAATAAAATTAAAGAGCTTTAAAAACAAATTTAAAATATAAACAGGTTTTAAATACCGTTGAATTAAATTAATGATCAATAACATAGCGAAAGCAATAATAATCATTAATACACCAACAGCTGTTGCGCCTACGTAATCAAATTGATCAAGCTTAGACATAATTAACAGCGGTAGAATTTCTGTTTTATAAGGGATATTGGCCGAGATAAATACAACGGAGCCATACTCACCAATCCCACGGGCTAATGCGAGAGAGAAGCCTGTCATCCATGCAGGGAATAAAATAGGGAAAATCACAAAGATAAAAGTTTGAAATGTATTTGCTCCTAAACTACGTGCAGCTTCTTCAATCTCTCGTGGTATATCTTTTATAACGGGTTGCACAGTACGAACGGCAAATGGTAAGGTCACAAAAACAAGCGCAACCGTAATACCTAGCGGCGAATAAGCTACTTTAAAAGGCAATAAAGAACCAATAGCACCTTGTGGAGCATACAGTGTTGTTAAGGCAATACCTGCTACAGCTGTAGGCAAGGCAAAAGGCAAATCTACCAATGCATCAATAAAACGACGCCCAGGAAAGGTATAACGAACCAACACCCATGCTAATAAACTACCGATAATAGAAACAATAAATGCAGAGATAAGGGAAGTATAAAGTGATAACTTTAATGCAGACTGTAACTGCCTACTGCTTAATATTGCGCCCAACTGATCCATTGTAATTTGGCTAGCATAAAAAAACATTCCGGCCATGGGAATTAGAACGATCAAGGAAAGCCACATTAGGGTATACCCTAATGTGAATCCAAACCCTGGTATAACTGAAGACTGACGAAATGACATTATATCTATCCAATACGTTTATTGATTTATTTCACCATAAATTTGGTCAAATATTCCCTTGTCATTAAAAAACTTAGGCTGGGCTTTACTCCATCCACCGAACTCATCATCAATTGTAACAAGTTTCAAGGTAGGAAATTGGTCTTTAAATTCAGCAGCTATTTTCTCATTACGTGGGCGGTAAAAATTCTGTGCAATGATACGCTGAGCGGGCTCACTGTACAAATATTCTAAATAGGCTGTTGCTTGTTTCAACGTACCTTTACGCTCAGCATTTTTAGTAACAACAGCAACAGGAGGTTCAGCTAAAATGGATAAAGAAGGGGTTATAATTTCTAGTTGATCGCCCCCTTCCTCTTGTAATGCAAGATGTGCTTCATTTTCCCATGCAATCAAAACATCACCTTGCTTACGTTGTACAAAGGTTGTTGTTGCACCACGCGCACCCGTATCTAAAATAGGAGCGTTAGCATATATCTTTTTCACAAACTCTCTTGCCTTGTCATCGCTACCGTACTTGTGTTTGGCATATGCCCACGCTGCTAAAAAGTTCCAACGGGCTCCTCCTGATGTTTTAGGATTAGGTGTAATGACTTGTATGCCTTCTTTGGCCAAATCATCCCAATCTTTTATCTGTTTTGGATTATTTTTACGCACTAAAAATACAATCGTTGAAGTATAAGGCGTACTATTATTGGGTAGCTTGGTTTGCCAGTCTTTATCAATCAGTGGTTGCTTTAAATTAATTGCATCAATATCACCGGCCAAGGCCAAAGTAACCACATCAGCTCTTAACCCATCAATCACGGCGCGTGCTTGCTTACCAGAACCACCATGGGAACTTTTAATTGTAATATCCTCGCCCGTCGTTTCTTGCCAATGCGTTGTAAATGCTTCATTATAAGATTTATAAAGCTCACGAGTAGGATCATAAGAGACATTAAGTAGCTCTGTTGCTACTACAGGTAGAGATAATATTATCCCTATAATACTCCCAATTGTTTTATTTAATATCGACATAGTAGCATACCCTGTTATGTAATTATTTTTGGTATTCTATCGGGCTTTTCTTATTCTTAAAAATACTTTTTATGCAGGTACTTATTCCTTTAAAGAATAAAAAGGCAACATGATGTTGCCTTCTTATTTCTCATATGGAAAAGTTTATTTTAAGCCAGCATCTACCTTGAGTGCTTCTGCCTTATCTGTACGCTCCCATGTAAAGGTCGTAAAGGTGTCATCCCCTACAGTTTTTTGTATTGGAGTACGCCCAAAATGTCCA
Source organism: Entomomonas moraniae (assembly GCF_003991975.1). Taxonomy (NCBI): domain Bacteria; kingdom Pseudomonadati; phylum Pseudomonadota; class Gammaproteobacteria; order Pseudomonadales; family Pseudomonadaceae; genus Entomomonas; species Entomomonas moraniae. The sequence continues at coordinate 3,133,943 of NZ_CP029822.1, read as the reverse complement.
TAAGCAGCCGTTTCTTGGTACATTGGGTGCAACAAATCGAGCATCTTTGTAATAGCATAAGGACGAAGATCAAAATGTTGACGAATTAATTGAATAATTTTGTCATCACTGATTTTACCCGTACCAAAGGTATTAATAGAAATAGAGGTAGGTTGTGCTACACCAATCGCATAAGATACTTGTAATTCACAACGATCAGCAAGCCCAGCTGCAACAATATTTTTTGCCACATAACGACCGGCATAAGCAGCACTGCGATCCACTTTTGAAGGATCTTTTCCAGAAAAAGCACCACCTCCATGACGTGCCATACCACCATAACTATCTACAATAATCTTACGGCCTGTTAAGCCACAATCTCCCACAGGGCCACCAATAATGAATTGACCTGTTGGATTAATATGGAACTGAGTATCTTTATGCAATAACTCTTTAGGTATTACATTCTTGATAATCAACTCCATAACTGCTTCTTGAATATCTTTTTGTGAAATATCCGGATTATGCTGTGTAGAAAGGACAATCGCATCAATCCCAATGACTCTACCATTTTCATAGCGACAAGTGACTTGTGACTTCGCATCTGGGCGTAACCAAGGTAATAGCCCACTTTTACGAGCTTCAGATTGGCGCTCGACTAAGCGGTGAGAAAAACAAATAGGGGCTGGCATTAACACATCTGTTTCATTACTGGCATAACCAAACATTAAACCTTGATCGCCTGCACCTTGATCTTCTGGTTTTTGTCTATCAACGCCTTTTGCAATATCACCTGACTGCTTACCAATAATATTTAATACACCACAAGTTGCTCCATCAAAACCAACTTCTGATGAAGTGTAACCAATCTCACAGATTACACGGCGAACTAACTCTTCCAAATCAATCCATGCATTTGTAGAAATTTCACCAGCAATAATTGCCACCCCTGTTTTTACTAGTGTTTCACACGCAACACGTGCATGCTTATCACTGGTAATAATTGCATCTAAAACCGCATCAGAAATTTGATCCGCAATTTTATCTGGATGACCTTCAGATACAGACTCTGAAGTAAAGAGTGCATACTCACTCATTACAAGAACTCCTTACTAATAATTAATATTTAATTGCTTGAATTTAATTAGACTACTCACAAGATTGTTACTTCAAAACTTTAATATTTTTTAAATAGCCATGTGCTTTGCCACTATTTTAACAATAACAGGTTACCAATAACACCATATATATAGATAGTTTTATTATTTATTATTAATAGTGAAGCAATATATCAGGAAACTTTTCTCTTTTCAGCTTTATCGTATAGAACTAAGAAAAAAAGATAAAGATAGAAATCAGCTTATCAATCAATAGTTAAGCACAAAATCTAGTCAGTACCTTTTCACTAAGATGCTTCAGATTTATATATGCTTTAACATCGCTATGAATTATATATTAAAGTATAAACAATAATTAATGTGATGATACAGCTATTGAAAGAATAGTCGCAAATAAAGCAAAAAACACAAAGATACACACAGCAATAATTATTATATTAATTAATATCCATTTCCAATAAGAAGCTAAATTAGTAAGGGCCAAAGCTAATTGTTTTCCATCCGCCGTCGTCGCTACCATTGAAAGGTTAGAGCCTGAATTAAAAAGCCTAATGCCTGAAATAAGTACAAGAATACCAAAGAGTATAGTAATGATACCTAAGCAAGTCATAGCCCCCGATATGATTGTTAACACCCCCACTATTTGTTGCATGGTTCCTGCAAAACTAAGACTTTTCTTTATTTCTGGAGTTAGAGATAATTCAATTTTTGTTATAAAGTTTGGGCTCTATATGATTTGCTGATTAATATCCATACGATGCTAATTCCCCTAATAATGTAGTAAGATAAGATTGACTAAATACTAACACTAAACATTATCGTGAGAATATGAGTCATTGTCTATCTCTTTTCTATTAGTAGCACTAGAGAAATTGAGAACTTAGCTTCTTGAAATGTATACCACACTAAATTATTAAAGCTTAATCAAACTTGCATGTTCTGGCCTATTATGCAAAGAAACATGCATACCAAATAACAAGTTAACAAGCTCAACAATAATGCTGGCCGTTAACCCCCAAATTTTAAATTGCTGATATTGATAACAAGGCACATACCAATGCATGCCAAAACAATCAATTCGATGCGTGAAGGTACGAGGTGGGGTTTTGAAAAAATCTAATGGCACTGTAAACACATGAGCTATTTCATCGGCATTTACACGATAAGTAAAAGGATCATTCACCAATCCAACATATGGCTTTACCATCAAACGATGCTTAGAGACTAACGACTGTAATGAACCCACAATCTTTACATTGTCAGGTACTAACGCAATTTCCTCATAAGACTCTCGTAATGCTGTTTGAAGCAAATCCTTATCACTTGCATCACGTTTGCCACCTGGAAAAGCGACTTCCCCTTGGTGGGTAGACAGTTCGTTAGAACGTAGCGTTAAAACAATCTCAGGTTTATCTTTCTTTAAAATAGGAATTAAGACTGCCGCTTCTTTAAGGGTATTAGGAAAATTTTGTAAGTTAGGCTGATAATGCTTTAAGTGGTGTTCAATTTCCTGCCATACCATAGGTCCCCTCCCCACTTCTACTAGTCACTTAAGAGATGTGGTCATTATAAAAAGGTAGCTGATGAGAGGAGCAGTTAGTTGCGACCAACTGCTCCTTTTTATTTTTGGAAAACTGCTTAATCATATACTCTCGCTTTAATGCATGTGACTTTGACTCACAAAGCTCAATATAAACTAAAGCAACGGCTTTACTGCTTGCAAAAAACTTTGCTCCCGTCCCATTACAATGCTTATAAAACCTTGCAATAGGATCGTTGCTGATACCACAATAGAGCTTATCATGCTCCGTTCGAACAAGATAAACGTACCACGTATTATTTTCTGTCACAAATCGTTTGCCAAATACCAAATCCAATAAAGTAAAGACCAGACACCCACCACAACATCAATGTCCACACTTTAAAATGTCCATATTGCGCAATTAAAAATGCGCTAGCAATGAGCCAAATAACCGTAAAGAAAATATTCAGCGGCATGGCCTTACGAACCCTAAAAGGGTGTAAAAACTTAATAGGAACCACCGACAAAATAGCCAACATAACCGTTGCAATGAAGATAACCCAAGCAGGTGGGCTAAGAACCACATAGTATAATGCTACAATATTCCATGTCGCAGGAAACCCAACAAAATAATTATCGGCACTTTTCATATGCTTATTACAAAAGCAAAAGAATGAAGACAATAAAATAATAGCAGCTGTTAATGTTTTAGTACCTTCGGGTAAAGGAACATAACAATACACAAAGATAGCAGGTACGAACACATAAGTAAGATAATCAATAATTAAATCTAACACTGTGCCATCAAATTCGGGAACTTGATTTTTGACATCATATCGACGTGCCAGAGTACCATCAATACCATCAATAAATAGTGTAATTCCCATCCAAACAAAAGCCATTTTGGGGTCATTATCTAAAATCGCTAACAAAGCCAATAAGCCAAATACCACCCCACTGGCTGTAAAGGCATGAACACTCCATGCTTTAATTTTTTTTGAATTCATTTTAGTGCTCACCTTTTAGTAATTATGAATGCTCTTTAACTTGTCGAATGAGTCCTTCCTGACAAACTGAAGCGATTAATCGTCCATCTTGTGTAAAAATTTCTGCTCTAGATAATCCTCTTGCTTCACCAGCCCAAGGGCTTTGTATAGAGTAAAGCATCCACTCATTCATATTAGGCTGGCTATGAAACCAAATACTATGGTCAATACTAGCCACCTCCATATCTACGTCCAAAAAGCCTTTGCCATGCGGTAATAAACTGGTGGTTAATAAATTAAAATCTGTGGTATAGGCTAATAAATAGCGATGCAAAGAAGCGATATCTGGCACTTCGCCATCCGCCCTAAACCAAACGTAGCGTATAGCTGGTCTTTTTTGAGGAGCATACGGATTAAAATTAGAAACAGGCCTAATCTCTATAGGGCGCCCTCCCTTTACCTTATCATACAGCGATTTGGGCAAGGTATCTCTTTGCTTTAAAATCAGCGTTGCCTCATTATCCAAACCTTCAGGCCCCGGAATATCTGGCATTTCAACTTGGTGCTCAAAACCTGTTTCAGGGCGATGAAAAGAAGCACTACAAAAGAATATAGTTTTACCACTTTGAATGGCGCTGACTCGTCTAGAACTAAAACTTCTTCCGTCTCGCACACGGTCAACAAAAAAAACAACAGGCTTTGTCGAGTCCCCTCTTCTTAAAAAATAACCATGCAATGAATGCACTGACCTATCATCGGGTACTGTATGACTTGCCGCCGACAAAGCCTGTCCTAAAACTTGCCCACCAAATAACTGACGCAGTCCCAAATCTTGGCTTTGACCACGAAAAATATCTTCTTCAATATGCTCTAAATTTAATAATGTAATGAGTTCTGTTAATAATTTATTTGTCATTTATACAACTACCATTTTATATCATTTCAGCGTGTTACTTTTTTTTAGATAACACAGATCTACAATCCAATACTTTTTTAACAGCACGTAATCCTTGAGGATTCGGCAAATCATTAAAACCATTAAAATAACCACAGATGCTAGGCACCATGTCAGGGTAAGCCCTTACCAATGCAGTAGAAAAGCGTTCTAAATCTCCTACCTGTCCTGATAACAACAATAACTGTATTTTATTGACAATAACAGGCGCATAAGGATGCCAATTTAACATAGTATCGGTCACTTGTTGCTGTCTTGCAAAATCAATGATACTAGGCGACAAATTTACAAATTCTTGTTGTTGTATTTCACGTCCCCAAATTAAATCATCAGTAGCCGATAAGAAGGTTTGATAATCTGCCTTATCCATCAAAACAGTCTCTTGATTATAAAAGAAACTTTTCGCGTACGTATTTAATGATTGGTTAGCCATAACAATGAAAATACCTGCAACTACAATCCAGACTAGAGGGCTAATCCAGCGAGAGAATCGTAATTTTATCACAGGCGATATCAAGGGCACTATCACGAGCACCAGCAAAGGTACAAACTGCATGCGCCATAAAACATACTCAAGCATTGAATTAACAAAGTAAACACAACAAATATTTAACACCAACCACCACTGCAATGTTTTAGGGGTTTGCCAAAAGCGGACAACAATATACCCCACAATAGCAAGCAGTGCTAAGAAACCTACAGCACCAAATTCAGCCAAAATTTGAGCAAATAAGTTGTGGCTATGTACGCTTAAATCACCTAAAAACGTGTAGCTACCATCTTGTACTGCAAACCAAAAACCTGTTGCAGCATAATTACCAAATCCAACACCTAAAAGTGGCATCTCCTTAAATAAGGCGAATGCCTTCTTTATTTCTGACAAACGAAAAGAGTCGCTCGCAGCCGTTCGCCCATAAGAACTACTAGTCTGTAAAGCTATGGTTTGAGCAGAATCGTCAGAGAACCAACCTATAATAGTAGGTAAATAATAATAAACAATGGCTCCCAAAATAAGCGCAAGAATTAAAAAAACAAATCTCACATACGTTTTATCTTTTGATTTGATTAGGCAGAAAAGCGTAATAATCACAGACAAAATAAGATAAACCAAGACCGCGCGCGAACCACTGCCAAATAAAATAAAACCAAACAATCCACCAATAACTATGGCGATAACAATTGGCATCAATCGACGAAGCGTTAAATAACTTAATGCCAAAAAGGCAACCATCATATAAATGGCTAATTGGTTTGATTGCGCAATAAAACCAATTAAACGATTAAAAACAGGTACCATCCAGTAATCAATACCCATCAATCGGTATTGAATCGCGATAGCTCCAATACTCTGCACAACACCGCCAACCACTAAAATGATGGCTAAATAGTCATAATATTGCACGTCACTTTTTTGAGCTAGTTGAACCGCTAACAATGCTGTTAATACAACAATAACGCTATAAATTACCAATATGACTTGATCATTTATACTGACATTTTGAATAACAGTTAATAAACAAAGAAACAAAAAGAAGCCTGAAAGCAAACCAACAAAGGGAGAAACCAATAGGCTATTTTGTTTGAAATTAGCGATACCTAAGCCAATAGTTGTACAAATAACCACGGCAGAGCATGCCATAAAAAACGGCCAAAAGTCACCCAGTGGTGCCAAGTGGACAAAGGCACAAAACGGTGCGACTGTAATTAAAAAAAATACTGCCAATAAATCCTTTCGTAATACCAAAACAGATTCTCCCAATACCTTGTAAAATTTCTCAATCAACAAAGTCATACAAAATTACATAATTATATGATAAGTATAATCAAGATAAGAGACGGATACTATTGTTTGTTTATCCATCAAGCTTTATTATAACAACTGTTAGAGACTAATTAGAAAAAGGTAAAAACATGATAAAGGTCGGTATCATCGGCGGAACAGGCTATACAGGAGTAGAGTTATTACGTTTACTTGCATCACACCCCAAAGCTGAAGTGGCTATTATCACCTCACGCTCAGAAGAAGGTGTTTATGTTGCCGATATGTACCCTAATCTAAGAGACTACTATAAAGACCTTCAATTTACCTCGCCAAATACTGAACAGCTAGCCAGTTGCGACGTAGTATTCTTTGCTACCCCTCATGGTGTTGCCCACCAGATGGCAGGTGAGCTTTTAGCCGCAGGGACTAAAATAATTGATCTTTCAGCAGATTTTCGTATTAAAGATGTCGATGAGTGGGAAAAATGGTACAACCAACCCCACGGAGCCCCTGACTTAGTTAATGAAGCCGTCTATGGATTACCCGAAGTTAATCGTGAGCAAATTAAATCAGCACGTTTAATTGCAGTTCCGGGCTGTTACCCTACAGCTACGCAATTAGGGTTCTTACCACTGCTTGAACATGGCATTGCAGATACGTCACAACTCATTGCTGATTGTAAGTCAGGTGTTAGTGGTGCGGGGCGCTCAGCTAAAATTGGTTCATTATTTTGCGAGTCGACTGAAAATATGATGGCTTACAGTGTTGCTGGGCACCGTCACCTACCTGAAATAAAACAAGGCCTAGAATGCATAGCACAACAACCCGTAAATCTGACCTTTGTACCTCATTTAACACCCATGATAAGAGGTATTCATGCAAGCCTTTATGTTCGTGTAAAAGACCACTTTACAGACTTACAAGCACTGTATGAATCCCGCTTTGCCAATGAACCTTTTGTAGATATCCTTCCCCAAGGAAGCCACCCACAAACACGAAGCGTTAAGGGTTGTAACACTTGTCGTATAGCTATTCATCGCCCTCAAAATGGTGATTTAGTTGTCATTTTATCGGTCATCGATAATCTTGTTAAAGGCGCCTCTGGTCAAGCTATTCAAAATATGAATATCTTATTCGGCTTTGAAGAAAACCTAGGATTAACTAATCTTGCACTAATGCCTTAATTATGAGTAATTTACAAGAAAACGTTTTACCCAAAAAAAATCAGTTACAGCTTCTCACGATTATATTACTTACCCTGTTTGTTATTGTTGCCAGCTTCTACAGTGGAAAATTAATAACAAACAGCGGTTCTAATAAAACCTTATTAGCCCAAAAAACAAAAATTGAGAACTTAGAACACTCGCTTCAAGAGACAAAAAATAATCTACTGGTTGCAGAAAATACAAACCATATCAACATTCAGTCAATAGAGCAGGCTCGAAAGACAATTATGCAGCTGGAACAACAAATCTACCAACAACAAAAAGACATCATGTCTTACAAAGTTGTACTGTCTAAGAATAAATCGGACTCTCCCTTAGTAGTAAGAGACGTCATTATTCAAGCCACAGAGACTAATAAAGTATTTCGATACAAACTGATACTAACTCGTACCGACAGCACAAAGAATATCCTTAAGGGCGATTTAAATATTTATATCACAGGAATATCTAACAAAAAAACTAAAACTGTTCCTTTATCTGAAATGTCAGTGACCGAGGACCATGACAAATCAATTCCATTCTCTTTTGAATATTTAGAGATGATTCCTAGTAAGGATCAATTTGCAGAGCTTATTTTGCCAGATGATTTTACCCCTAAGACAATAAAAATTATTGCCCATCTTGCGGGTAAAAATAAACCTGCTACTTATTACTTTGACTGGGCTCCCATACCCTTACCAACACAGGATTCAACAAGCATAAATTAATGCTTTGTTATGAATTAGTAATTGACGTACACTTTAAGTCAGTAAGATAATACACGGCTATTATCTATATATTGGTATTTTATTTTTTCCTAAATACCATGGAGACACCCATTATGAGCATTGAAACATTCACACCTAACACCATTCAATTCACTGAAAATGCCTCTCGAAAGGTAAAAAACTTAATTGATGAAGAAGGAAATGAACGCTTAAAGCTTCGTGTATTCGTGACAGGCGGCGGTTGCTCTGGTTTTGAATATGGCTTTACTTTCGATGAAGATACAGCAGAAGATGACACCTTAATTGAAAGAAATGGTGTTACTTTAGCTATTGATCCTATGAGTTTTCAGTATCTATCAGGGGCTGAAATTGATTATGAAGAAGGGCTACAAGGTTCACGTTTTATCGTTAAAAACAACCCGCATGCCATTACAACTTGTGGTTGTGGACAATCCTTTTCTATTGGCTAGAAAAGGATTTCCACCACGAAGCTATGGCTATTTAAACTGAGCCAAAGACTCCATTTGTTGCAATAATAATGCCGCTTGGGTTCTTGTACGTACACCTAATTTACGGAAAATAGCTGTAATATGAGCTTTCACGGTTGCTTCTGACACATCTAAATCATAAGCAATTTGTTTGTTGAGTAAACCATCACACACCATGGTTAATACTCTAAATTGTTGAGGCGTAAGGCTGGCAAGTTTAGCGCTGGTTTCTTTCGTTTCTTCATCAACAAAATCATCTGCACTTTCAGGGTAAGGCCACCACACATCACCATCTAACACTTGTTGAATAGCTTGTTGGATAGTTTCAAGCGGGCTTGATTTTGGAATAAAACCTACTGCCCCAAACTCTCTAGAACGACTCACAATAGAAGGTTCTTCTTGTGCTGAAATCATCACAACGGGGATCTTAGGATACTGTCCACGTAACAACACTAAACCAGAAAAACCATAAGCACCAGGCATGTTTAGATCGAGTAGTACCAAATCCCAATCAGACTTTTCAGTTAAACTTTTTTCTAAATTAGAAATAGTGTCTACTTCCACTAATTTAGTATCAGGACCAAGCCCCAATAGTAACGCATGTCGTAAAGCGCCTCTAAATAGAGGATGATCATCCGCAATCAAGATATCATATTTATTCACGTACTATATTCCTATGCTTTAGTTACGATTAGTTATTATCTATTAAATACGCTAATTTTATAAAAATAAGACTAGCACAACACACTAATTTAAGGCAAAGTTATTTCACCAACAGTTATAACCTAATTTTATGCTCAAAAAACCAGCAACCCGCGCTAATATTTTAATGCTCATTACGGCAATGATATGGGGAAGCACTTTCCTCGGTCAAAATATCGCCATGAATGACATGGGCCCATTTATTTTTTCAGGTATTCGGTTTCTACTGGGCAGTATAGTCCTCCTACTGATTCTACTTTTGTATATTAAACAGCGTAAGCTTACTTTATCACAAATCTTCCCTCAAAAAACCATTATTGGAGGAATATTATTAGGTATTATTTTGACCTTAGGTATCAACCTACAACAAATAGGAATACAGTATACAACAATTACAAATTCCGGATTCATTACAGGCCTTTACGTTATTCTCGTCCCAATCATCGGCCTATTTGTAAAACAAAAAACCAATAAAGGCACATGGTTAGGCGCCATTTTAGCAACCATTGGCATGGGATTATTAACCATTACCAATCATTTAACCATAAATCTTGGTGATCTAATCACATTAATTAGCGCCTTTGCGTGGGCGTTTCACGTTTTATTAGCAGGCTTTCTCGTGACACGCTATGACCCCATCGCGGTAGCATTTATACAGTGCTTGGTTTGTGCCTCTATCAGTATACTCATTGCCATCCCTACCGAAGGGTTGAATATACATTTTACGACACCTACAGTGCTCGCTATATTATTCACAGGCATTATCTCGGTAGCCATTAGCTTTACATTACAATTAATTGCCCAACAAGATGCCGTACCCTCACATGCTGCCATTATATTATCTTTAGAAGCCGTTTTCGCTGCTATTTGTGGTGCTCTTTTTCTACATGAGTCACTTACAGCTAGGGGTTATGTTGGTTGTGGATTGATGTTTGCTGGGATGATTATTGCTCAGATCTGGCAAGACAAAAAAACTGAATAATGTATTTCTTATAAAAACCCAACCAATCTATTTATTCAGTGTTTATTTTTCCTGTTACCCCCGTTGCACAAAAGGTTAAAACAAGATTTTTAAAAAAACTGATTTGTTTATTATCTTTTTTATTAGGATTAATATAAAGCCATGTCATATCTTTTATTAATGGTTTTAAATGGGGTAAATTACACAAGCAATACTCTCCAGCCTTAAGCTTATTGGAGAGCACTCGATAAGACTCCAACCCAACGCCTAACCCATTATCAATAGCAGACAAAAGCTGAGAGGCTCTTGTGAACGTTAATGTTTTATGCGGTGTGTAAGCTATGTTGTTATAGGCAAACCATTCTTTCCAATTTACTTTGCCATGATCATTACAAAAAAGTAATGTTTTGTATAAATCTTCTATGGAATTAATTTGGTCATAAAGTGTTTTATGACAGAAAGGAAAATAGTAATCAGGCCCTAAATAACAAGTATTATCTATAGCCTTTGCAGACTCATCTAAAATAATCGCTATATCGTATTTATCGTAATGTTCTATGCATGATTGCTCATTAGACTCCATACGAATATTTTGGTAACCCTCTGCAATAACTTTAGACACAAAAGGGGCCATTAGCTCAGTCGCAATACCGGGTGGGCAAAAAATAGAAATAGTGTTATTACTTTTTGTAATTTGATCCATGCCCTTTTCAATTTCACTCATTCCAGCTTTTACATGTTTAAGCAACTCAACACCTAAAGGGGTCAACGCTACCCCATTAGTTCGACGGGTAAACAATGATACGCCCATCCTATCCTCTAACTTTTTTATAGACTGACTGACAGCACTGGTTGTTAAACAAAGCTTATCAGCCGCTATTTTAAATGATTGTTGTTCAGCAGCCGCTAAAAATACATTTATAAGGTTTAGAGGAATATTATGCTTAAGACTTCTGCTTAATTTAGGCTTAATCAAGGTTTAATTTTTTTAGCTTGAGACACAATCTATTAACGATATGATAGGTACATAAATTAAGTATAGAGGATATTGATATGAAAATCGATGTTAATGGTAAAGTAGCACTAGTGACAGGCGGTGCTAAAGGTATTGGATTTGATATTGCCAATGAATTATCTAAAGCCGGTACCAATGTTGTAATCACCGATATAGACAAAGCTGCTGGCAATAATGCTATACAAAAACTAAAGCAACAAGGTGGTTCAGCTCGTTTTGTTTATGCTGATGTAGCATCAGATACCGATACAACTAACTTGATCAATAATATTATTGACCAAGATACGCGTATAGACATTTTGATTAATAATGCAGGTATTATTTCTAAAGGAAATATTATCTATGTTACTGTCAGTGAATGGGAAAAGCTATTTGATATTAATGTAAAAAGTGTTTTCATGCTAACTAAAAAAGCACTGCCTTATATGATGCAAAATAAATGGGGTCGAATTGTTAATATTGCCTCTGTTGCAGGTCAAATGGGTGGCGGATTTTTAGGAAACACCTGTTATGGCGCAACAAAGGGAGCTATTATATCCTTTACTAAAGGCGTAGCCCGAGAAGCGGGTGGCTATAACATAACCACCAATGTGATTTGCCCTGGATTTATTGATACTGAAATCACACGTAACATGGATAAGGCACTCTATGACAAATCATTAGAGGCAATCCCCCTACATAGGCCAGCAGCCCCTAGTGAGGTAGCCAAAGGTGTTTTATTTTTGGTATCGGAACTGGCCGATTATGTCAATGGCGTAACGTTTAACATTGATGGCGGCTTAGTACGCTATTAAGTGAATTAATAGGAGATTATTAACAATGAAAAAACAAATTTCTCAATTTTCAGGTATTAATGCCCTTATGGGGGGTGTTTTTGAAGGATTATTCCCTATTTCAGAAATCAAAAAGCACGGTGATTTTGGATTAGGTTGTTCCGATGGTTTAGCTGGGGAAGTCACTATTGATAGCTGCCATTTTTTAGAAGCCAAAGGGTCTAAAGGTTTAAGACTGATGACTGATGCAGAAAAATTACCTTTTGCACAAATCACTACTTTTGTTCCAGACAAGCAGGCAACGTTTAATCATTTGTTATCTAAAGATACCCTTTACCAAGAACTAGCTAACTATACACTGCTTGATAATGTCTTCTTAGCCGTCAAACTCGAGGGAGTATTTGATACCCTAAAGATCAGAAGACCTAGCGAACACGACAAACCCTGTAAAACGGCATTAGAAGTGGCAGAACTTCAGATAGTCGATAATTTAACCCATATTGAAGGGACATTAATCGGCTTTTGGACACCTGAGTTTTTCCAAAACATTTCTGTCGCTGGTTTCCATCTCCATTTTATTAATAAAGAAAAATCAATTGGCGGACACGTGATCGATTTCTCCATAAAACAAGGTACATTAGCTTACGAGGTAAAACATTCGTTAAATATCGAATTATCTGATAAAGAAGTGTATTTAAAACATGACTTAAAAATAGAGGACATGGACAAAATCATTAAAAAAGTAGAGAACTAATCAAACCCTCTCAAATAGGGTCTATTTTATCAATACTCGATAGACCCTAATAATTGCTTATGCAATGCATCTTCTGTATTAACTTTTTTGGTTTCTCTGGCTGCTAGATAATGCTGTGTAAACACATCCAACCAATGATTAAGTGCCGCAGCCACATGACTTTCCCCTGCCAAATCAAGGCATAACGCCGCCACCTCCGCCGTACAAAGATGCGCGTCATTGTTAGAACGCCTCAGTTGATAACGTGACAGCTGATCCGATGTAAGACTTAAAACAGGGAACTTATCTAAATAAGGACTTTTACGAAACATTTTTCGCGCTTCAGGCCATGTACCATCCAATAATACAAATAGAGGTCTTTTATCAGAGGGAACTAATTGGTGGCATACACGCTCTTCTTGCGCATACTCTCCCGGGAAAACAACATAAGGTTGCCAACTACTGTCATTAAGTAACGCTTCTACTTGTTGCATATTGCCTACGCGCGACCAACTGAATGCGTAAGTATCCTTAACAATATCCGCAATAAGCCAACCAGTGTTTGAAGGTTTAAATGGCTCTGTATCATACATTAACAAACACATGCCTACGTTACTATGAACCGATGGTTGCCACGAACAAATACAGTAGTGTTTATTTAGGCGACAACGTTCACAGCGAACAACCTGATGCCCTCTCGCTAAAAAAGGGCGTGTACTATTTGCCTTACGTATTGCTTGTAACTCAGCAACGCTATGGGGGTAAGATAAACTTTTCATTTAATAGAGCGAACGATTACTTAACTGTTGTCTGAGTGTATCCACCTGACTTTGCAATGACTGTATTTGTTTTTCTAGTTTCGCTAACTGCTGCTTAGAATCATTATTTGCTGACGCATCAAGTTGACTACGTAATAACAACAAATCGTCTTGCACACTTTGCACTGCCTGAGGTAATTTTTTATCTTGCAATGCTTTAACATCACTGGCGATTGTTATGATTGTAGTTTGTGATTGCTTTAACTTATCTAACTCAGTCGTTAAGCGTTTAATCTGCTCATCGTATTGAGTAAATGATTGTAGTTGTCGCTCAAGCTTCACTAGGCGATCATTTTGCTCTGACTGTTGCTTTGCTGTCGTTTTTTGCTCAGTTTGTAATTTATTGAGCAACCCTATCAGCTGCTTATTTTGGTCACGAATGCCTTCTAAACTTGTTTTAGTTGTTGCTTGCTGATCAGCTATTTGCTTTGCCAATGCTTGCCAACGCACCAAGTTAGCTTCGGTAACTTGTGTTGTTGAACTGGTTGTTTGATTTAGTTGGTTACGAACCTCATCGGTCGACTGCTTAAACACCCAAAAAAGTATAGACATCCCCACACTGTAAACAATAAATAAGAACAGCAACATGGATAGAATAAAACCATTGGAAAACCGTGATTTTTTTCTATTTCTTAGCTCAAAATCTCCATTAGTCGATACTCCTTCCACATCATCTATGGTTAAACTAGGAACAGAGATTGGCTCATCTTTTAGATCATTACGCATAAATCAACTTATCAATAAAAAGTAAAAAACGAAAAATAGTATACGCTAGTTAATAAAATAAAAAATACTTAACTGTAACAATCCATCAATACTAATAAACACACCAATCCAAATTAAAAATATAGCTGTATTTCACCACCTTAAAAATTTAAAAATAAAGTTCTTTATAAGGAACAAATATAGATATAGATCAGCAAATATATGACTAGCCATTGACATCAGATATAATAAAATTCTAACATTCAGAATAAATGTTCTACATATAGAAATAAAGGAAGTTTAATCCATTAAAAGATGCGCTTCTTTTTGCACCAAATACTATGTAATAAATGCAGTACTTGTAATGACATCAATACCCCAACCATATTTTGAGTACAAATATCTCATGCTTATTAGGAGATTTACATGTCAATATCCAATACCGCCACACCGCCGAAAAGAAAACCAACCATTGTCCGGTGGCTAATTTTTATACTAATGCTAGTTTTAGGTGCTATTAACTATATCGATAGAACCTCATTAGGTATTGCCATGCCTTTTATTCAAGAAGAATTTGGCATTCATGATGAACGTATTGTTGGCCTCATACACAGTGCATTTTTTTGGTCTTACGCCTTAATGCAAATACCCAGTGGATTTTTAGCTGACCGTTTTAAAACACGCACTATCATCGCTGTTGCAACGATCATTTGGGGAGCTTTCCAAGCAGTAGGGGCAGCTTGTCACCAAGTGTTAACCTTGAGCTTAACACGTATTGGGTTAGGTATTTCAGAAGCTCCTATTATGCCGGCAGGTGCTAAACTGATGGGTAACTGGTTAACGCCAAACGAACGTGGTCGTGGGTCTATGCTATTGGATGGCGGAGCTCCTCTGGGAACAGCATTAGGTGCGCTACTTTTAACATGGTTGATTGGCCACTTTGGTTCTTGGCGTATTGCCTTTATTATTGCGGGTGTCGGAACAGTAGTGGTAGGTGCCATGGCGTGGTTCTTTATTCGTGATAAACCTAGCGAGCACCCTTCTGTCAATGCTGAAGAATTAACCTACATTGAAGAGGGAATCAACAGCGCAAAAACATCCTCACCCAGCAAAACACGCTTAAGAGATATTCTTCCGTACTTAACACAATTAAACGTATTAGCACTCATTGGTGGCTGGGCTTGTTATAGTACCGTGTTTTATGGACTAATGGTTTGGGTACCCGCTTATTTAAAAACAGCTCATGGCTTTAATGTAAAAGAGATGGGTGGTGCCATGACCATTATGTTTTTATTGTGTTTTGTTGGTCAACAGCTGGGGGGTTATATCGCAGATAAATGGCGTAGTGCAGGTACAGCGCCTAATAAAGTATTCCATGTGTTATTAGCCATTTCTGCCATTGTTTCAGGTGGTGGCGTATTTTTATGTGCTAATACATCCAGTCCAACTATGGCGGTTATATTTTTAACCATCGCTCTCTTTCCATTACGTTGGGCCAGTGTCTATTGGTCTATTCCAGGGCTATTAGGTGCACAAAAAATGGCAGGAACGATAACAGGTACAATGAATTTCTGTAGCAACATGACAGCAGCAATTGTTCCTATCTTAGTGGGTTGGATGATCCATAGAACAGGCTCTTATTACTCAGCTATGATGTTTTTTGCCTTTGCTGCCGCAGGGTATTTAGTGTGCTCAATGTTGATTAACTTCAACCGTCCCATGGTTCTAAAAGATCCAGAATAATAAATCAACTCATAAAAAAGGGGTATCACATTAATGATACCCTTTTTCTTTTAACCGATTAAGCGCTAATACTTCTGAACTTCCTCTGAGATGGTTCGTGCTGTTGCCAAGGCCATTTTAGTCAATTGCGGTACTCTTTCAGCACTGACTTGAAAAGAAACACCAGAGATACTAATTGCCGCAATCACATGCTTTTCCTTATTAAAAATTGGTGCGGCGATACAATTTACCTCTTCGCTGTCTTCTCCATTATCAAAAGCCCAGCCCTGCTCTCTGATTTGAGCTAACTCTTTTTTTAACTCTGTCTTATTTGGAATCGTGGTGGCTGTATATATTTTAAAGTTCTCATCCGGTAATAAACGATCAATTTCCTTATCTGACATCCAAGCAAGAAGTGCTTTACCGAGCCCAGAACTATAGAGCGACAGCTTTTTTCCTATCCAACTTCTTACCACTATAGCACCTGGGCTTTCTAATTTACTTAAATAAATAGCCTCAGCCCCTTGTAAAACGCCTAAATGGCAAGTTAGCTTTGTTATATCACGTAATTGGGTCAAGGGCTCTAATGCTAATTTTTTGATATCGAAGGTTTCCTCTGCCCTTTTCCCAAACTCATAAAGGCGTAAGCCAAGATAATATTTATTTTTATCTTGACGCAACAAACCATGAGCAACCAGCGATGCAAGCAGAGAAGATGTTGTACTTTTAGGTAAGTTAACATCTTGATATATCTGACTAAATGTAGCACCTCCTTGCTGAGATAAATAGCTAAAAATTTGCACGGCTTTATCAATAGCAGGGGTTTGTGTCTTTATCAAGTTATTCTCCTAACCTCTTACAACATTAATAGACTATAAAAACCATTCCAACTTATATACTCTTGGCTATTAGTATAGCAAATATTGTAATTTCTGGCATGTAAAATAAGGCAGTTTTAATGCATAAAACCAGAGCAAGAAAAACAAAAAATCATTAAATTACAAAAAGTTAAATTTTAGCTTTTCCACAATCCAGTTCGATTTTTGATGATTTTGTTGCATAATTTATCAAAACAAATTCGCTTTATTTAATCCTGCTGTACACTAAAAATGAAGGATTAACTAGATATCACATGATAATTCATTGAAACAATAAAAGAATTTTGGCTATTTAACATCATTACAACCTCGTTTATGATGATAGCTAAGGTAAATCATAACATATTACGTATAATACAGGTATATTACCTTGACACAATAAAAGCCCTACCTGCTCAATTATCACTTTGACTAATGATGTTAATCGCGTAAACTAAACCGCATCTTGTCGGGGCGCCTTTATGGCTGAGATAGGCTACTGCCTTGTCCCGTTGAACCTGATCAGGTTAATACCTGCGTAGGGAACAAGTTGGATAACTTGGGCACACCCTCTCTATCTATTGCCTTGCTCACTCTTCAGGTTCACCTCCATTAACAGAAATAACAAGGTGGTGACCATTATGAAAACAATTTCTTTAACTCCATTAAACCAATCCGTACAAGTGGATCGTAGCGTCATAGCGCCCTTCCCCAACTCTAAAAAAATTTATGTGCAAGGCTCGAAACCTTCTATTCAAGTACCTATGAGAGAAGTTTCTGTAAGCTCTACCCAAACATCCTCAACTCCTGAGTACAATCCATCGGTTACAATCTACGATACCTCAGGTATTTATACTGACCCTCAGGCCAACATTGATATCTGTAAAGGGTTGCCTGATATCCGCTCAATATGGATCAATGATCGTCAAGCCACGGAGCAGCTTACACAGCTAAGCTCCAACTTTGCTCAACAACGTTTAACAAATCCAGAACTTCAAAGTATGCGTTTTGGCTTAAATCGTCTGCCCAAAAAAGCAAAAGCTGGACAAAATATTACTCAAATGCATTATGCTAAAAAAGGCATTATTACGGACGAAATGGAGTTTGTGGCTATTCGTGAAAACCTAAGACTACAAGAACAATTAGAAGCGGGTGTGTATAACCAACAACACAAAGGAAATAGTTTTGGTGCTAGCATCCCTCAACAAATCACTCCAGAGTTTGTTCGCGAAGAAATCGCCAGAGGTCGTGCCATTATTCCAGCGAATATTAATCATGTTGAACTAGAGCCAATGATTATTGGTCGCAACTTTCTCGTAAAAATCAATGGTAATATAGGTAACAGCGCTCTTGGTTCATCTATTGAGGAGGAAGTTGCCAAACTCACGTGGGGAATCCGTTGGGGAGCAGATACCATCATGGACTTATCAACGGGCAAACACATCCATGAAACTCGTGAGTGGATCATTCGTAATAGCCCCGTTCCTATTGGAACTGTTCCTATCTATCAAGCACTTGAGAAAACAGGTGGTATTGCAGAAGATCTAACTTGGGGACTCTTTAGAGATACCCTCATTGAACAAGCTGAACAAGGCGTAGATTACTTTACTATTCATGCAGGATTACGTTTACACCATATTCCATTAACTGCTAAAAGGGTAACAGGGATTGTTTCTCGTGGCGGTTCTATCATGGCTAAATGGTGTTTAGCTCATCACCAAGAAAGCTTCCTCTATACCCATTTTGAAGACATCTGTGACATTATGAAAGCTTATGATGTTAGCTTTTCATTGGGCGATGGCTTACGCCCAGGATCAGTTGCAGACGCAAATGATGCAGCCCAGTTTGGTGAATTAGAAACCTTGGGTGAGCTAACTAAAACAGCATGGAAACATGATGTACAGACAATTATCGAAGGGCCTGGCCATATTCCTATGCACTTAATTAAAGAAAATATGGATAAACAACTGGAGTGTTGCGATGAAGCACCTTTTTATACATTAGGTCCATTAGTCACCGATATTGCGCCCGGTTATGACCATATCACTTCGGGCATAGGCGCTGCCATGATCGGTTGGTACGGATGTGCCATGCTCTGCTATGTTACCCCTAAAGAGCATTTAGGCTTACCCAATAAAGAAGACGTTAAAACAGGTATTATCACCTATAAAATTGCAGCCCACGCCGCTGACCTAGCAAAAGGCCATCCCGGGGCACAAATACGGGACAACGCGCTTTCAAAAGCACGCTTTGAGTTTCGTTGGGAAGATCAATTTAATCTAGGTCTTGACCCCGATACCGCTCGTGCTTTTCACGATGAAACACTTCCGAAAGATTCGGCAAAAGTTGCCCACTTCTGTTCAATGTGTGGCCCTAAATTTTGCTCCATGAAAATATCGCAAGAAGTTCGTGACTATGCCAATAATACAGAAACCTTGGCAACAACCGAATTAGAAACCGAGATGCAAGAAAAAGCAAATCAATTCAAGCTACAGGGCGCTAAAATATACAACAAAGTATAACTTTAAAACATTAACAATGTGATTAAATCATCTTTGTAAAATTTAATCACACTGTTAATTAATTGACTATTGAATTGGCTGTTATAATAAAAGGCTAAATTTTAAAGTTTTAAGGATTGGGAGATAAAAATGAATATTGATGAAATTGCGGCTAAACGCTTTACGACAAAAAAATACAATAGCAGTAAAAAAATATCAGAACAACACATCAAACAACTTTGTAATATTTTACGAGACAGTCCCTCCTCTGTTAACTCACAACCTTGGCACTTTTTTGTTATCAGCTCAACAGAAGCAAAACAAAAGATTTTACCGGGTGTTAGTGAGTTTAACCATGGGCGTATTACTGATGCCTCACATGTTGTCGTTTTTTGCGCAAAAACAGATCTCTCAGAAGAGCACATGAAAGCCATTTTAGACCAAGAAGAGAAAGATGGGCGCTTTGCTACGGCAGAAATCAAACAAGCCAATGACGATGGACGCCATTATTTTGTTGGTTTAAACAGCAAAACACCTCACGATCAATTTAACTGGGAATCTAAACAAGTCTATATTGCACTTGGTAACTTACTACTAGGTGCTGCTTGTTTAGGCATTGACTCTACACCCATCGAAGGATTCGACCCAGCTAAACTTGATGAAATCTTAGGATTAAAGAGTAAAGGCTTATCCAGTGTCGTTATCGCGAGCTTAGGTTATCATGCTGATGAAGACTTCAACAGCAAATTACCTAAGTCTCGTTTAGATGAGAAGCAACTCTTTACATTTATGTAATTTAGCTTTTTGCACAACACTTCATTTCACGTTAGTGTTGTGCAACTTAGATACCCATCTAAGTATCCACACACAATACGCTAATAAATCGTTATATTTTGGTTATAGATTTAACACAGGTATTCAACTAAAAGAATATCTACGACCTGTTTAAAAAAGGGATTAAGCTTATGCAAGCAGATGAATGTCAAAATTTAGCAGACGTCCGTTATCAAATAGATTTAATTAATAACTCCATACTTGCACTACTGGCCAAAAGACAAAAATATGTTGAACGTGCCGCCCAATTAAAAAAGGATATTAGCGAAGCCCCTGCGCCTGCTCGTCGTGCGCAAATAATTGAAAAAATAACTCAAGAGGCTGCGCAACTAGGACTCGATACAAATGTGGCTACTGCTGTTTTTAATAGCATGATAGATGCTTTCATTGCACTAGAGCAAAAAAACATCTTGAAGCATGCTAATACTTAAAAACAAACTACTTATAGAAATTTCTAAAAAAGGGATATTTATCCCTTTTCTTGCTTTCACTAGACCTCATATTCTTTACGATACTGCTTAACAGCTGGCAAATATTCATTTAACGCTTGGTCTTCACTTAAATACTCTAAAATCATATCCAGTGTCACAATACTTAATACGGGCATTCTAAACTCATCTTCAATTTCTTGAATAGCTGACAAGGTTCCTTGACCGCGCTCTTGTCTATCTAATGCAATGATGACGCCTGCAGTGACTGCTTTCTCATTTCTTATAATCTGCATCACTTCACGTATCGCTGTACCGGCGGTGATCACATCATCAATTAACAACACATCACCCTTTAACGCAGAACCGACCAATACGCCACCCTCACCATGGTCTTTAGCTTCTTTACGATTAAAACACCATGGGTAATCTTGCTCATAGTCCTCAGCCAGAGAAATAGCGGTTGCTACAGCGAGGGGAACACCTTTATAAGCAGGGCCAAATAACACATCAAACTCTAATCCACTCTCAACAATTGCCGCCGCATAAAACTGCCCTAAACGCGAAATAGCAGCGCCTGAATTAAAAAGTCCTGCGTTAAAAAAATAAGGACTCACACGTCCTGACTTTAATGTGAACTCACCAAAGCGTAAAACACCCTGTTCAATTGCAAATTTAATAAAATCCCGCTGATAATCTTGCATGCATCACCTAAATACTGAATCTAATTATGTAATAAGCCTATTTTAATGATAATTATACAAATCTTCTCGCTTAATTAATATTAAAAATAGATAGAACACCGCTTAAACACAACTTTTATTAAGGTACACAGTACAAATTATGAAGATTATCTTGATGCGTCTCAGCTACAAAAAGATTTTTTTTGTTGTAAAATGCAAAACTATCTATTAATTATCTTTAACTTCAATTTTAATAAAAGCTATTTAACTAACTCAGATACGTGTAGTTATAATTGTTTAAACAAATTGATTAAAAAAATAATCAAACTAGAGTATGATAGGCCCTAGTTTGTAAAGAGGTTTTCGTATTATGCGTGTTGTGAGCGTTAATGTTAATGGCATTAAAAAAGCGGCAAATTTAGGTTTATTTGATTGGTTGGCGAATCAGTCGGCTGATGTTATCTGCTTACAAGATACTCGTATTACAAATCAAGAAATAGAAGCACCCGAATTTCAACTACCGGGCTTTAACCTTTTTAGTTGCGATTCGTTTGAACCTGAAAAAGGAGGCGTTGCTATTTATTCTCGCTTACAGCCCAAAGCAATTATTTTTGGCTTAGGTTTTCCCGAGGCAGATCACTTCGGTCGCTATTTACAATTAGATTTTGATAAGATCAGTATCTCTTCTTTATTATTCCCAACAGGTCAAGAAAGTGAAAAACAACTGGATGAAAAGTTTTCATTCATGGAAAATTTTACTGAATACCTTATCAAACAACGTCGCAAACGCCGTGAATATATTTATTGTGCGTCTCTTTATATCGCTTATCAAAAATTAGACGTAAAAAACTGGCGTGAATGCCAAGCGCTTCCAGGTTTCTTAACCGATGAACGTATTTGGCTAGACGATGTTTTTGCTGACCTTGGTTATGTTGATGCCATGCGTGAACTGACGCGCGAAACTAATCTATTTACTTGGTGGCCAGAAAGCGAACAAGCGGAAGTATTAAACATGGGTTGGCGTTTTGACTATCAACTATTAACCCCTGGACTTCGTCGTATTGTTAGAGACTTCGACTTATCGCGCCAGCCACGTTTTTCACAACATGCGCCATTGACCATTGATTACAACTGGACATTAGAAATATAGGTTTATCCTTGATACACCTTGCATTTGATTTTAACGGCCAACCTATCGGCTTCTGTCATCCTTTAAAGATTATAGAAGCTTATCATTTAGATGAAGTTATTGACTGCTTTCATCAACTGCAGCAAGCAGTGGATGATGGCTTTTATATTGCAGGCTATGTTGCTTACGAGGCAGCTTCAGCATTTACCAATTATTTATCCACTCATCAAACGGGTGACATGCCGTTGGTATGGTTTGGTGTTTTTGATAAACCAACAGAAATACCTCTTAAACAAAACCAACCTTTACAAGCAGTACCTGACTGGCAGATAGATACTAACCCACTCACCTATCAGCAATCCATAGAGTCAATACAAGATGAAATAGCTCAAGGCAATGTTTATCAAGTCAATTACACGCTTCGTTTAAATGCAAGATTACCCGTAGAGCAAAGTTATGCTTACTACAAACAAATTTGTCATGCCCAACAAGCCAACTACTGTGCTTATTTAGATACTGAACATTTCCAATTACTCTCTGCTTCACCAGAACTATTCTTTCATTGGAAAAATGGAGTCATTACCACTAAACCAATGAAGGGGACAATCGCTCGGGGTAAAACCTTATCGGAAGATAAACAACAAGCAGATACCTTAGCAAGTTCAGCAAAAGACCAAGCAGAAAATCTAATGATTGTTGATTTGCTGCGCAATGATATCAGCAAAATAGCCATCCTCAACACCGTTAAAGTCCCCGCGCTTTTTACCATTGAGAAGTACCCCACTGTTTTGCAGATGACATCAACCATTACGGCTGAAACAAAACCTAATACCACTTTACTTGATGTATTCAAGGCACTGTTTCCTTGTGGTTCTATTACAGGTGCACCTAAAGCTAGTGCTATGCAGGTGATTACTCGGTTAGAAAAAACTCCAAGAGAAGCCTACTGTGGTGCTATAGGATTTATGACACCAAGCCATGAAGCAACGTTTAATGTCGCTATCAGAACTATCTCCGTCAATAAGACAACACAACAAGCATGCTATGGTGTGGGTGGGGGTATTACTTGGAACTCAACCGTCGGTAACGAATACCAAGAAGTACTCGCTAAAACTAAAGTACTTACCACTAACCACCTCCCCGACCAATTATTAGAAAGCTTATTATTAATAGAAGGAAAGTTTTTTTTACGAGCCTTACATTTACAACGCTTAAAGAACTCAGCTCATTACTTTAACTTTGTATTTAACTACATCCAACTCAAACATCACCTTAACTCACTAGCAAATCAATATCCATTAGGAACCTATAAAGTTAGGTTATTGCTTAATAATAAAGGTGAGATTGATTGCGAAGCAGTGCCTATTGTATTTAGTGAACAACCACTACAAGCCCAATGGTGTGAACACGCAGTCAACAGCTCAAATACCCTGTTATATCATAAAACAACGCGCCGAGAATTTTACCCTGCACTAACCCAACCAAACCAAGACTATTTATTAACTAACGAACAGGGGCAAGTGACGGAGTTCGTTAATGGCAACGTGGTTATTTTAAGCAAAGGACAATGGCTAACACCTCCCATTCACTCAGGACTTTTAGCAGGTACATTACGGCAATACTTGTTAAATAACGGTTTTATCCATGAACAAGTTTTGTACAAAGAAGATGTTTTAAATGCAGAGCAAATACTGTTTATTAATAGTGTGAGAGGGGCCAAACAGGTTATTTTAAACTAAGCCATTTCGCTTTAGTGAGACCGTATAAATGATGCTTCAACAAAGGCGAATCTTTAGCTAAAGAAGGATGTTCAAAAAGACCTTTATAATCCATATGTAACCGTTTCATAACAGCTTCTGATTGTTTATTAGATGTCGCTGTAAAAGAAACAATTTCATCCAAACCCAATGTCATAAAGCCAAACGCCAATGCTTCTCTAGCTGCTTCCGTTGCCAACCCCTTACCCCAATAAGCCTTTGCTAAGCGCCAGCCCACCTCAACACAAGGGGAAAAGGGTAACGTTATGGTTGGCCTATGCAAACCAACAAAACCAATAAACGCCCTATTTTCTTTTAACTCTACCGCCCAAAATCCCCAACCATTATCATTAATCAATTGTCGGCATTTATTCGCCATTTGATTACTGGCATCTTTATCTAACGCTGTAGGAAAATGAGCCATCACATCAACGTCAGCATTTAAGCGAGCGAATGGTTGATAGTCACTGTCTTGCCATTGTCTCAAAAGTAATCTAGGGGTATCTATCTCAGTCATCATTAGATTATAAACAGCCACTCATAAAAAAGCGCCTACTTTTTAATAGACGCTTTAATTTTATACCCCACTACTCTTCATCAACTTCTCTGTCATTGATTGGTTGAATGGGTCTATTGTTATGGTGGTCTTTTAATAATGCTGCAAACTTTGCTATTTGCTCTTTAGACACTTCCACAGGGGTTTTTAAAATAAGCCAATTAACATCTTCTGTGCAAGGGGGTGTTGTCAATGAGCCTTCAAAATGATAATACCCATGATCAGCAGGAATAAATTTACTGATATCAAATGTATCTTTTACTGCAACTGCTTGGTTCTGCTTATCCGATACAACACTCCATGCTTTGGCTAACTCTTGATTCGCTTTGCCTTCATTAGCCATAACAGCCAATACTAATAGTTTACCTTCTTTATTAGCATGGACAAAATGAACTTCTAATGGGTAGGACTTACCATGTATTTGATTTTCACTTGGGGTATGAAAATGGAATTGTTTTAAATAATATTTATCATTTTTATAGATTAAATAATCATTATCACTGTTTACATTAATCTGAACAGTATGACCATTATTGACTAACTCTTCGGCAGTTAAATCGTAATGAAAACTTAATTCATGGTGATGTAATTTTTTAGAAGTGGCAATATTAATGGGGGACTGATGTTTACCCGCTTTACATGCAGAGAAATCTTTTGAAATCTCACCCCAATGTTCAGGGGAAATATTACCTTGATATCCCCATTGATCATTAGCAATAGCATAATTGACAGAGACAAGAGAGACAAACAATAAGCAAGCATTTAATTTCATTTTTATTTCCTTATTAAAAATACTGTGAGTATTCTTAGAAAGAATAAAATGCATTTTGTTCGCCTACTGTATAAATACAATCTACAATGGTTAAGGAATTGTTCAGTATTTAAACGAAATGTTCTTAAGCATCTCGTAAAATGAATGTTGGAAATAATGCTTGAAAGTAGTCCCACAAGGCTTTTTGGTCGGCTCTGAGATAAACAGCAGGTAAGTCTTTATCTAGAACACGTTGGCTTCTTGCTAATTGAACAACAAATCGTTCAACCCCTTTAGCACGTAGCCGATCGCCTATTTGCTTTAATTGCTCAACAGACATCAAATGCCAATGCACGGTTGTGCGTACTTCGTAATCCGTTTGACTATCTAATAAGTACTGCAAACTTAACCAGTTAGCATCACCGCTCCCTGCAACACAGGTCGTATTTTGATGATCTTCTGGTAACGCTTTAATATCAAAACCAACCCAATCGACTATATTAACAATCTGTTTAAATTGCCTAGGATTAATGCCTGCGCTGTGTAATCCAACTAAATATCCCATGGATTTCACTTGCTCTATGGCTTTTAATAATCCTCGTTGCAATGTAGGCTCGCCTCCACTGAATACAACCCCTTCCAATAAACCTTGGCGCCGCTCTAAGAAACTGATAATACTATCCCATGCTAACTCATTATCTGCTCGCGCAGGAATTAGATCACTGTTGTGGCAATAACGACACCGCCATGCACAACCTTGGCAAAAAATAACACAAGATAAATGGTCAGGATAATCCAACGTAGTTAGAGGAACAAAACCGCCAATACGTAAAAGAGGATATAACTTGATAGGAGCATTACAAGTCGTTTCTGAGAGATGGGCGAAAGTGCTCATAATGACTCCTACAAGTTATCCCAATAAACTATTGCGAACAATGCTTGGTCATTGTTTGCTCAGAAAAATGCTGACGTTCTTTATGTTCTGATTGCTTACCAAGGTTAAACGCACTCACAGGACGGTGATACCCCATTACACGTGTCCATACTTCACAACGTTGTCTTTGGTTTTCAGGTAATTGTTGCTTCATCATTGTATTTTCTCACTTCTATTACATAAAAAATAATTAACAGTTACTACAATCTTTAGTAACCTGTGCGCTTTGTTGCTGTAATAATGCCTCATCACATTTTGGACAATACTCATGCTCACCTGCCAAATAACCATGGGTAGGACAAATTGAAAAGGTTGGTGTTACCGTTAAATAAGGTAATCTGAATTTAGATAATGCATTACGTACCAAACGCTTACACGCTTGTGCCGAAGAAATTTGCTCTGCCATATACAAATGCAACACTGTACCGCCAGTATATTTAGTTTGCAGATCATCTTGCATTTCTAAGGCCTGGAAAGGATCATCGGTAAAGCCTACAGGGAGTTGAGAAGAGTTGGTATAATAACTGCCCTCACCTTCCCCCGCCTGTAAAATATCAGGGAAGCGTTTTCTATCTTCTTTTGCAAAACGATACGTTGTCCCTTCAGCAGGCGTTGCCTCTAAATTATATAAATGGGTCGTTTGCTCTTGGAATTCAACCAATTTAGCACGTACATGATCCAAGAATTCAATCGCAAACTGGTGGCCTTGAGCTGTATGAATCCCTTCTTGGTCATCTGTAAAATTACGAATCATCTCATGAATACCATTGACACCAATAGTTGAGAAATGATTACGTAATGTGCCTAAATAACGTTTTGTATAAGGATACAAGCCATTATCCATGTGTCGTTGAATGACCTTACGTTTAACTTCTAGACTATCTTTTGCTAAGTTTAATAATTCATCTAAGCGTTGATAAAGCGCTTTTTTATTGCCTTTATATAAGTGCCCTAAACGTGCACAGTTTAAAGTTACTACGCCTAACGAGCCTGTTTGCTCTGCTGAACCAAATAGGCCATTACCACGTTTTAATAACTCACGAACATCTAACTGTAAACGACAACACATAGAACGAACTAAGTTAGGTGCAAGGTCAGAGTTCAAAAAGTTTTGGAAATAAGGCAAGCCATAACGGGCAGTCATTTCAAACAAACGTGTTGCATTCTCACTTTCCCAAGGGAAATCATGAGTGATATTATAGGTAGGAATGGGGAAGGTAAAAATCCGACCATAAGCATCGCCTTCCTGCATCACCTCAATATATGCGCGGTTAATCATGTCCATTTCTACTTGTAGATCACCATAAGTAAATGGCATTTCTTCACCGCCCACAATAGGCACTTGCTCACGCAGATCTTCAGGGCATACCCAATCAAACGTTAAATTCGTAAAAGGTGTTTGCGTCCCCCAACGTGAAGGCACATTCAAATTATAAATAAACTCTTGAATCGATTGACGGACACGCTCGTAGGTTAGATTATCTTTACGAATAAAAGCAGCAAGGTAGGTATCAAAACTACTAAAGGCTTGTGCACCAGCCCATTCATTTTGTAACGTCCCTAAGAAATTTACCATTTGCCCCAAAGCACTCGATAAATGTTTAGGAGGAGCTGCCTCAACACGCCCTGGCACACCGTTAAAACCTTCAAATAATAGAGTGCGTAGTGACCAACCCGCACAATACCCTGCTAACATATCAAGGTCATGGATGTGCAAATCACCTACGCGATGAGCATCACCTATTTCAGGAGCATACACTTCGTCTAACCAATAATTTGCAGTAATTTTACCTGAAACATTTAAAATCAAACCGCCCAATGAATACCCTTGGTTTGCATTTGCTCTAACACGCCAGTCTTCACGGTTTAAATACTCATTCATTGAAGCAGAAACATCAATGAGAGTTTTATGATCTTGTCTTAAACGGTTGTGTTGTTCACGGTATACAATATAAGCGCGCATTGTATTAAAATACCCTGCTTCCATTAATATACGTTCAACGTAATCTTGTACCGTTTCAATATTTAATAAATCATTACCTGCAATTTTTTCCAATACTTTGCCCGTTAATTGAGTAGCTTGTTCTGCTTTAAACTCCCCCGTTGCTTGTCCCGCTTTCGCGATAGCATGCTCTATTTTTTCAGCATCAAAAATAGCAATATGCCCATCACGTTTACGAATATTACTGGGAAGTCTGAACTGCTGCTCATTCATGGAAATACCTATATATAGTAAAAATATAAAAATAACATACAATATATGGTATTTTATATCCTTATTTAAAAACTTGATGTACATCATCTTTACGAAGAATAAGGATAACCGTCTTACTGATGGACGCATAAAAATAGGCTTAAATCTTTACTAAATGATAGTATGACTCTTTGTTATATCTTAAGTTTTAAGCACCTTGTAATGATAAATAAAATAATCCAACCATTGATCATGCAGCTACTTGCCCAAATAGACAGCTCATTTTCAATCGCCAAATTTCTTGCATTGTAAAACAACCAGTACTTACGGACTACTGGAGTGAAATAAAAGACTTATATCCACAAATCTCGTCTATTGATCCTAACCGCATAATCTGTAAAAACAATAAATGTACCCCTATCATAAACAACATCCCTTTATACCGCGATAATGGGCATTTAAATGATGTAGGCTCCAGACTTTTAGGGAAAGAACTACTCAAATAAAATAGCTTATTTGAAATGTGATAGATAACCGTTGTTATTTAATACATAATAGAGAGAAATCATATTATTAAGTGTTTATTCTGGAGAAATGGATGGAAATAAACAGTATTTGGTGGATATGGATCATTATTGGTGTCATTTTCCTTTTTATAGAACTTTTTACCAGCACTTTCTTTGGATTATGGATGGCCATAGCAGCATTACTACCTGCTGCAATATCACTTATCAAGCCAGAAATATCTGTTGAAATACAAATTATTAGCTGGATTATTGCTATGATTGTTTGTGGTGTACTGTGGGTCAAATTCTCAAAACCAGATGCTCCCTTACAAGCAATAGATGACCAACTGGTCGGCCAAATTGGCGTACTGGCCAAATCTTGTGATACGGAAAATAGCGGTACGGTTTTATTACAAAAGCCTGTTGGCGGCGCCACACAATGGCAATGTATTGCAAATCAGCCAATTGCTGCTGATACTCGAGTCATCATAAAAGAGCAAATTAACGCAACACTGGTACGTGTTGACTATGAAAAAAAATCGTAATTTTTAATTGTAAAAGAGGTGTTTATGGGTTCTGGTTTAACTGCTATTATCTTTATATTGGCGGCTGTTATTGTCACCTTATACAAAGGGGTTCGTATTGTTCCACAAGGGCAACAGTGGATCGTTGAACGTTTGGGAAAATATAGAACAACCCTAGGGGCTGGTCTTAATATTGTTATTCCTTACCTTGATAAAATCGCTTATAAGTTATCCAATAAAGATCAGCTATTTAGTATTCCTAGCCAAGATGTTATTACTAAAGACAATGCTGTAGTAAGCGTTAATGCTATCTGCTTTGTTAAAGTAGCCGATCCACAAAAAGCGGCTTATGGTGTTGAAAACTACCAAATTGCAACAGTTAGCCTTGGCATGACCTCTTTACGGGCGACCATTGGTAAAATGGAGCTAGATGAAAGTCTTTCTTCTCGAGACGTTATCAAAGCTGAGCTTTTAAGTGTTATGTCTGACCAAATGACTGACTGGGGGCTTATCCTTCGCTCAATCGAAATACAAGACATTGCGCCCTCTCAATCAATGCAAACAGCAATGGAACAACAAGCAGCTGCTGAACGTGAGCGTAAAGCAATTGAAACACGTGCTGCGGGGAATAAACAAGCTGCTATTTTAGAGGCAGAAGGGATTAAACAATCGACCATTCTCAAAGCAGAAGCAGAACAAGAAGCAGCACTAAGACAAGCTGCGGCGGCTATTTCATTAGCAGAGGGTACACAAAAAGCAAACCAGTTGCTTTCTGCAAGTATTAATGAAAATGGCGGACAAGCAGCCCTAAACTTCCAGCTAGCCACTCGGTATGTCGATGCACTAGCCGCTATTTCTACCAGTGACAATGCAAAAGTCATCGCTATGCCAGCGGAACTTGCCCAATCAGTAGGTGGGCTTCTTAATGCTGGTGTCGTGTTGGGTGCAACAGGTGGTATCAAACAGCAATAAAGACTTAATTAAAGGATGCCAAAAAAGCGGCATCCTTTTAAAATATTTTTCTAACGTGTCAAACTATTAACTGCAATCTCAACATTTTGCTTTAAATGATCTAAATTAATTGTCCCAATAATTGCGGATGCCACGGCAGGCTGAGAAAAAACCAAATCAAAACTTTCTTCTAATGGTGATCTCTCTGCATTATTACACACATGTCCGCTGGCTAAGGCTTTCTTAACAAAAATACCTTTATTTTGTTGCTCTGCATACGTTAAAACAGGCTTCTCGCTCTGCTCATTTAAGTTAAAGGTTACCATAGCACAATCACTCTTTTGTAATGCACTTATCCCTCCTTCAACTGTTTTACCAGAAAGACCGAAAGCTCTAATGAGCCCTTTTGATTTTAAAGTCTCTAATTGCTCCCATAAAACCAAATCATTTGCGATGGGCAAGTCATTACCATCAGAATGAATCAGCAACACATCAATATAATCAGTTTTTAAACGTTTTAAACTACGCTCAATCGATGCCGTAATATGCTCTGCCGTAAAATCAAATTGAGAAACACCATCAGCAAAAGTTTCACCGGCTTTGCTGACAATAATCCACTCATTACGATTTGTTAATAACTGACCTAAACGCTCCTCACTATTACCATAAGCGGGTGCCGTGTCAAGCGTATTAATCCCTAACTCATGCGCCGTTGCTAATAGCTTCCTCACGGCATCATCGTCAGGGATAGTAAAATGCTGTGGATACTTAACCCCTTTATCACGGCCTATTTTGACAGTTCCCAAGCCAATAGGTGAGACACTTATTCCTGTTGATCCCAATGCCCTAGCTAAGCCATGTAATGAGGTTTTCATACAAATACTTCATCCCAAGGTGTTGTGGCAACAAAAGGTCTAGGAATACCAGGTAATGGCGTATTATATAAAGGTTGAATACCCTCTTTTTTAAGATAGGTAATAAACTGATCAGCAAAATCAGGCGCTAATGCCAATTTAGTAGGCCAGCCAATGGTAATCGCATTATGTTGTGTCATAAAGGCTGTATCAGGTCGCATTAAATTATTTTGTGCGGGTTCTGCGCGATTAACGCGTAACGTAGCCCATTGTGCGTCTGTTAAATCAATCCATGGGATAACTTTTGCTAACTCTTTTTTAGCAAAGGCTATTTGCTCATCGGGTGATCTTGCTACACCACTAGCTTCGGCTAAATCCCCTCCCACATACCAAACAGGGGTACCATCTTGGTGATAATGTGTCGTTATTGTAACGCGCGGTTTTACCCCTGCCCCTAAACAATGAGCATACAAAGGTTTGATATTAGGTGATTTAACCATCACCATGTGTAGAGGCCTTCTTTGCATAACCGGTTGCGAGAGGTTACATGACTGAATCAATGACTCATTGCCTTCCCCTGCTGATAAAACCATGCGTTGCGTTTCTATTTCAAAATCATCTGCTCTGATGATAACTTTATTTTCTGTCGCGGATACCAATGAAAATGAACTTGCTTGTAAAATACGATTTTCTGACAACGCTGCTAAGCGCGCAACAACACTTGGGATATCAAAAACTAATTCATTTAATTGATATGCCTTTCCTTTAAAATGCTCATTTTGTAAAGCTTGGGGTAGTTGTTCTTTTTTAACCTGTTTAACACGTGCTCGAATGGCTTTACTGGCGAAAAAACTCATTAAGTTACCTGCCAAATCACCTGGAGACCATAGATAATGATGAGCACTTAAGACCTTCGCGCCCGTTAAATCTAATTCACCATTACCCTCTAAACAGTCACGCCAGCGTTTTGGCATGCCTGAAATAGCTTCAGATGCGCCCGTTAATACTCCATTAAGAGCATATTTTGTGCCACCATGGATAATACCTTGTGACTTAACCGTCTGCCCTCCACCCAATGTATTATTCTCAATCAATAAGGTGGTATAACCTGCTTGATGTAACCTTGCTGTAAGCCATAACCCTGCAACACCACCACCGACAACAACAATATCTGCAACTATTTTTTGAGACATAAAAAACCTAACGTAGTTATATAAATATAATGGTTCCTTTATACAAGAATAATATTGAGGAGTCCAACCATTGAATCAATAAATTGGTCTTTAGAGCTTTTCATTAGCCTGTAATGTAACATCTTGTTGCATTACGTCTTCTGGAGCATGATCTTCTTGGCTTTTTTTACGACGGCTTTGCCACCATTTACGAGCAACGATCTCAACAGGCGAACGAATGAAAATAGCAAATATAAAATAGGCAATTAATACCATCTCTATTTTATAAAATAAATCATTCGCTATTTCAACTTGGTGATCGCCTACATGCATTAAGAAATCCATAGCCATGACAGCAATTGCAGGGGCGTACTGTCCCTTTTCAGGATCAATTAAAATTGGATAAAACAATAAGATAGCAACAATAATAACGATAGGTTCTTTAAGAAAACGCCACAAAAAGCCCGTAAAAAAAATACTAGCCAACAATAAAACAAATGCAGCACACAAATACACTGACCATAATATAAAATAATCTTGCTGATCCATTCGCTTTACCCACCCTCTTAAGACAAAACCTCATCACAACAGAAAATAGGCTAAAACTGCTCAACCTATTTGAACCATTAATGCGAGGAGGCCACACCACCTAAACTAGCTTCTTGTATATCTAACTCATCCAACACTTTCTTAACCGTATCATCGCCAATTGCCCTATGTCTACGCAAAGAATACAGTTCAAGCCGCTGAGCTCTTAATGCCCTTAAGCGGAGAGTTTTTTCTATTTTGTCATTCTCTTCCACACGGGCTTGTATTTCTTCCGTATTATCATACGCATTTAAATGCTCTCGATACTCGGCCATGATTCTTGCCTTGACTTCAGCCACCATGGTCGCCAACGCAGGGTCCTGTGAAATTTTAGGATCATTGGTTAGATCTTCTATTTCTAAGGCATGAATTGCTGCTTCTGCTGTTTTACGACGAGCATCTTGCAATTCTTTTTTACGTGACACATCAACTTCTGCCTCTACATTACTTAAAAGTATAGGCAATAAAATACAAGCAGTCACTAATGATAATAAAATCACACCGACTGCAATAAATATCATGGTATCCCTTTCAGGAAAAGGAATTTCTAATTTAGCATTAATAAATAAAGGGATAGACAAAGTACCGGCTAAAGTCACCGCACCGCGAACCCCACCAAATGTTAATAATAGCGCAGCATGTTTTGTTTTAGGTACATCGACTACATTTTTCCTTAGACGCCTAAACCTACTCATCACAAACCAGTTACTTTGAATCCAAAGATAACGCAAGAGAACAAGAATAAAGAAAATCAGGAAAATCACAAACAACTCAGATAAAAAAGTAGAAAGCTGTTGTTCTGGCGCTGTTCTGGCTAATACTTTTTTAATAATGCTAGGCAATTGGAGTCCTAATAAAACAAAAATCAAACCATTAAAAACGAACTCTAAGAGCCCCCAAACACTTCGATTTAATAATCTTGTTGATGTTTGTTTGGGTAGTAAATCAACCCAACTTTGCATCATCCCCGCTGCAACAGCTGATAAAATACCTGATACATGTAAATGCTCAGCCACAACATAGGCAACAAAGGGTAATAAAAGCATAAACATAACATGCGTAGCAGGGTCATCCCAACCTCGATTAATCATCCAACTGCGCAATAGCCCTAAAAGCCAACTCATGATTACGCCTATGGCTAAACCACCTAAAGCCACAATCAGAAAAGCAACACTGGCATCTAATAAAGAAAAAACTCCTGTAATCGCCGCCGCTATTGCAAATTGGAAAGTTACCAGACCTGATGCATCATTCATCAATGACTCACCTTGCAATAGTCGCATCAATGGCGTGGGGAGCTTACCTCTTGTGACGGCAGAAACAGCTACCGCATCCGTAGGAGACAACATAGCGGCTAAAGCAAAAGCTGCAGGCAGTGGAATAGCTGGAATTAAGAAATGAATAAAATAACCAGCAGCAACTACCGTAAAAACTACCAAACCAACCGCTAATAGAAGAATAGGCCATCGGTACTTCCATAAATCCCTTTTCGGTACATGCCAACCATCAGAAAACAAGAGCGGTGGTAAAAAGAGCATCAAAAAAAGCTCAGGTTCAAACTCAACATGCAGACCAAAAGCAGGCCAAGCAACAATAGTACCTAAACATATTTGCAATATTGGGACAGGAATAAAAGGAACCAAGCGACAACTTAATTGTGAAATTCCAACTAATATCAACAAACTGAGTACCGTATAAGCACTCTGCATAATTATAGGCTCCTTTTTATTATAAATAATTTCAACTTGGTTCTACCTAGCTTAAATATAACGGGTTGGGTCCTCAACTCCTGCTTGTCTAAAACCTTCAGCTCTTAAACGACAACTATCACATTTGCCACAGGCATACCCTTCATCATTCGCCTGATAACAAGAAACGGTCAGTGCATAATCAACACCGCAAGCTATCCCTTTTTGGATAATTTGGGCTTTTGATAAGTTTTGTAGTGGCGCTTGAATATGAAAAGGCTTACCCTCAACACCTAACTTAGTGGCTAAATTAGCCATTTTTTCAAAAGCCTCAATAAACTCAGGGCGACAATCAGGATATCCCGAGTAGTCTATTGCATTCACGCCAATAAAAATATCTTGAGCCTCCAACACCTCAGCTAAACCAAGAGCTAGCGATAAAAAAACTGTATTTCGAGCAGGGACATAGGTAATAGGAATCCCCTCAGAGAGCGCTTCTGGAACATCAAGTGTTTTATCAGTCAGCGCTGAACCGCCGATCTCATCTAACCCTAACCTGATGACTTTATGAGAGACAGCCCCAAACTTTTTAGAAACTTGTTCTGCCGCTATTATCTCTGCGCGGTGGCGTTGACCATAGTCAAAGCTAATGGTATAACATTCATAGCCCTCTGCTTTAGCTATCGCTAAAACAGTGGCGGAATCTAACCCACCTGAAAGTAATATAACGGCTTTTTTAGTAGATACAATAGACATATTAATGACCCGGTTCATCATTCCAAAGAATTTTATGTAGCTGTAACTGAAAACGTACAGGTAAATTATCAGCTACAATCCAATCAGCTAATGCTTGAGCTTTCACTTGTTGATAACTGGGTGAGAAAATGATTTCATTCACTCGTTCAGTTAAATTATATTGAATCAACTTTGTTTTTGCCCAGTCATAATCATTTTTCGAACAAATCACAAATTTGACCTGATCATTTTTAGTCAAAAAATCAACATTTTCGTATAAGTTCCGATTCATTTCTTGTGAATCAGGCGTCTTAAAATCAACAACTCGACTAACACGCGTATCTGTTTTAGAAATATCAAGTGCACCACTGGTCTCTAACGATACTTCATAACCCTTATCACATAACTCAACGAGTAAGGGAATACAATCTGGCTGAGCTAATGGCTCACCACCTGTTACACAAACATGACGTGGATTATATGAGGCAACCTTCGCCATAATTGCTTCCAAAGCCATGATTTCACCACCTTTAAAAGCATAGGTAGTATCACAATACTGACACCGCAGTGGACACCCCGTTAAACGAATAAAAACCGTTGGAAGTCCAATAGTTCGCGATTCACCCTGTAACGAGTAAAAAACTTCTGTTATACGTAACTTCATTATACGCTCCGGTCGTAACAGCAAAACAGGCCATCCGACTCCGTTGCATTAAAAAAACATAAAACTATTTAATTGTAATAGCTTTATCCCAACGCATCTACTTTAATGTTTGTAGCATACGCTTAGCCAATGTAGCCGCAGAACTACTTGGATACTTAGTTGTTAGCTGCGTGAGTAATTCTTTAGCTTTCGCTTTATTGCCTAACTGATTTTGCACTGTTGCAAGCTTATACATTGCATCAGGCACTTTATTATGGTTAGGGTATTGTTGAATTACTTTATTAAAATTAATACTGGCTTCTTGTTGTTTATCTTGAGCTAAATTAACTTCCGCCAACCAATACTGGGCATTACCAGCGTATTGACTATTAGGAAATTTATTTAAAAAAGCAGTAAACGCTTGCTCTGCTTTAGGATAGTCCTTTTTCTGAATTAAACTAAATGAAGCATCATAATACAGCTTTTCTTGCTCTGGATCGGCAGGTGTCGTTGCTTTTGTAGTACCTGCTGGAGGAGTCAAAGAAGCATTAGCATCAATTGCATTATTAGTACCACCGCTCGCTGTATTATTTACAGGCGTTTGGGTACTCGTGTTCGACAAGCGCTTATCTAATTCCTGATAACGGTCTAAACTTTCTTTTTGTAATTGCTTAATTAGTAACTGCTGTTCTTCAACGGTACCACGCAACTGATTAATTTGATTCTGCATGTCCTGCAGCTGCATAAACACTTGCGCTTGACCTGAAAGAGAAGAATTAGCATTTCCCTGCCCTACTGTCTGCCCTAACGTTATTAACGATAAGCTACATACTGCAAATACAGCTAACTGCAAAAACTTCACTTTCATACACCACTACCTTTTATTGAAATACTAATTCTACACGACGATTTTTTGCCCATGCTGCTTCATCATGGCCACTAACCGCAGGACGCTCTTTACCATAAGAAACGACTTCGATTTGTGAAGGAGAAACACCTTGCATTGTTAAGTAATTCTTAACTGCATTACCACGACGCTCACCTAAAGCCATATTGTATTCACGTGTACCACGTTCGTCGGTATTACCTTGTAAAACAATGTGCTTACCATTTTGCATTAAATCATGTGCATGAACATCAAGCGCACGCATAGAATCCGGTTGGATATCAGAGCTGTCATAATTAAAATAGAAAGTAGTAATCGCACGTAATGCGGCAACTTCTTCAGCACTCATGCCATTAAAACCGTTTAGATCACCATTACCAACGCCGACACCAACTCCCGCCCCATTATTATCAGAAGAACCATATCCTGAATTACCATCCGTTTCACTGGAAGAATCACTCGACTTATTAGAACTACACCCTACAACAAAAGCCATTATCAATGCACAAATAGCCAGTTTAGTAATTTTCATCTACCCACCACTCCAAAACACTATTAATAAAATAATTGATCTTAAAACACCCTACCTAGCAAAAGATGACCATGAAGGCTCACGGACATCCCCATCATCAACAGGCAACTCGGTATGAACTCGCCCATTAATAGAAGCTAACATCAAAGCCCCTTTACCTTGCTGACGCGTAGCATAGATTACCATTGTTCCATTAGGAGCAATAGTGGGGGAATCATCTAAATTTGTATTGGATAAAATAGTAACTCTATTTGTCACTAAATTTTGTGCTGCAATCACAAAGTTACGATATCCATCTTGACGGTGTACCATCACTAACATGCCATCATCTGCTGATAACTTGGGGTTTGCATTATAATTCCCCGTTGTAGATACACGCTCGGTGCTCCCTGATGCCACATTAATCTTATAAATTTGTGGCGCACCTGAACGGTCAGAAGTAAAGTAAATGCTATTACCATTTTTATTCCAAACAGGCTCGGTATCAATCGCGTTATTATTGGTCAAACGGTGCACCAATTTGCTGTCTAGGCGCATAGTATAAAGTTCTGGGTTACCATCTTTTGATAGAACAAAGGCAATGGTTTTGCCATCAGGTGACCAGGCAGGAGCACTATTTAAACCGGTGTAATTAGTGAGCTGTTCACGTGTACCCGTTGCAATATCTTGTACATAAATACGGGGGCGCTTACTTTCAAAAGAAACATACAGCACTTTTTTATTATCTGGAGAAAAACGAGGCGATAAAATAGGCTCTTTTGAAGTCAATAAAGTAACAGGATTTGCACCATCATAGTCTGCCATTTTTAAAGCGTAATTCGTATTATTACCTGACTCACTCACATACAGTAGTTTAGTCGAAAAAGCCCCTTTAATAGCTGTTAGCTTTTCAAAGACCTGATCAGACACATAATGAGCCAACCCTCTGATCTTATTAGGAGCACCTGAGACGGAACCATTCAATACCTGCTGCTGAGAAGCCACATTGTATAAGTAATATTTAACTTGTAGTTTTCCGCCAACAGAAGCGATATTACCAATTAATAAAAACTGTGCATTAACAGCACTCCAATCCCTAAAAGAAACCTCTGTTGGATTATGAGGCGTACTGAGCATATTCTGGCGTGGTAATGGCTCAAAAATACCTGAATTATATAAATCTTTGCCTATAATAGTTGCAATATCAGGTTGTGTTGTATCACCCCCAAATGGAACAATAGCAATCGATATGGCCTTATTGCTACCACCATCAATCACAATTGCATCAGCAGCATAAGCAATACTTATAAAAGATGCCATGTATAAAATAATTATGTGAATAAACTTTTTCACTGTCATAAACCCTTTGCTGTAAAAATAAACGCTCTTTTTCGATAAAGCTGATTATATGTATTGGTATCTAATTTTTGTACTTCCGGTATTTTACCGACATTTTTTGCTGCTGTAACTGCCGAATTATCAAAAGCTATATTACCACTACCACGGTTCACCGATACATTCGTAATTGTACCATTAGGTGTCATCTCAATTAATAACTCTACCTGAGAACCCGATAAAGGATTACCTAACTCTATCCAATTCTCCTGTATTCGTTGCCTAACTAAATCATCTATCTGCCCCACAATTTGATTGCTTAATTGACCACTAGAAGGAGGAGCTACATTACCACCCAATAACTCATCTAACAGTTTATCTTGATCCTTTGAAGATTTATTCTCTTCAGGAGATACATTCTTCTCTGGAAGCATTTTCTTCTCTGGAGGCACTTTCTTCTCTGGAGGTACTTTCTTCTCTGGAGGTACTTTCCTCTCTGGAGGTACTTTCCTCTCTGGAGGTACTTTCCTCTCTGGAGGCACTTTCTTCTCTGGAGGCACTTTCTTCTCTGGAGGTACTTTCTTCTCTGGAGGTACTTTCTTCTCTGGAGGTACTACTGTATCTTTTGGCTTTGAGTCATAAAGTGTAGCAACTATTGGCTTCTTAGTTGGCTTAGTGTCCGGTTTATTCGACCAGTTGTAAAATAATACTAGCAACACCAAGCCCTCGATAGTTATTGCTAACACGATAGGAATAGTATAACTTTTATATGACGTTAAATGTTTAGCCACTCACTGCCCCTATAGCCACAATACTGATAATCATATAACTAATTCTCTACTGTCATAATCCCTTTGCTGTAAAAACAAATGCCCTTTTTCGATAAAGCTGATTAAATGTATCCGCGTCTAGCTTTTGTATTTCTGGTATTCTACCGACATTTCTTGCTGCTGTTACAGCTGAATTATCAAATGCCGTATTACCACTGCTACGGCTTATTGTCACATTAGTAATTGTCCCATCAGGCAGCATTTCAATTAGAAGCCCAACTGTCGTATCGGGAGAAGGGTTACCTTGTACTATCCAATTATCCGTTACCAGTTGTTTTACTAAATCATCCAAACTACCCACTACTTGGTTACCAACCTGATCCCCTTTTGTAGCAGCTCTTTCAACCTTATCACCTAACAAGTCTGTTAATGCCGCTGCCTCTTTCGCTTCTTTTGCCTTACGAGCGGCATCAGCTTTTTTCTTGGCCTCTGCATCCGCCTTGTTTTTTGCATCAGCTTTCTTTTTCGCTTCAGCATCCGCTTTGGCTTTTGCATCGGCTTTTTTCTTAGCCTCAGCATCTGCTTTAGCTTTTTCCTCTGCCTTTTTCTTGGCCTCTGCTTTGGCTTTTGCATCCGCTATTTTTTTTGCTTCGTCAGCTTTAGCCTTAGCTTCCGCCTTTTTCTTGGCCTCTGCATCCGCTTTGGATTTAGCCTCTGCTTTCTTTTTCACTTCAGCATCTGTTTTAGCTTTAGCATCCGCTTTTTTCTTGGCCTCTGCGTCTGCTTTGGCTCTGGCATCAGCTATTTTCTTTTGATCTTCTAACTGTGAAGCTAATTGATCTTCTTGTGTCGTTTTTGCTTTTGTTTTTTGTGACTCCCCTGCAAATTTTTCTGACGACTGTTTCGTTGCTGGGCTCTTTGAATTTAGCTCATATAAAGTAGCGATCATGGTAGGTTTTGCAGGTGGAATATCTGGCGTACTCGACCAGCTATAAAATAACCCTACGAGCACGATAAGTTCAATACCTACCGCTAAAATAACAGGAATGACATAGTTCTCCGAAGAGATCAGACGCTTAGCCATTAGGTGCCTCAGTCACAAGCCCTACATTCGTCACGCCAGCTTGTTGCAAAGCTGACATCGCTCCCATTACCAATCCATAGCTAGCAGACTTATCACCACGCACAAAAACTTGGCTCTTTTCATTACCAGGTACGCCTAGTATCTTACCGACTTTCTCTGTCATCTCAGGTAGCGAAACTGCTTTTTCGCCCTCCCCTGTATTATCTACACCTTCACCATAAGTCAGGTAATAACTACCATCTGCCTTAACTGAGACAGTCAAAATCTTTTGATTGGTATCGGATGGCAGGGGTTCACTGGTTACTTGGGGTAAATCAACCTTAACACCTTGATTTAACATAGGTGCTGTCACCATGAATATCACCAACAACACCAACATGACGTCAATGTAAGGAACAACATTCATCTCAGCAACAGGTTTACGCTTATTACGTCTGGACACCTTAATCAGCCTCTTTATTCACTGTATGTGTGAACTTTGCGATGTAAAATAGCTTGGAATTCTTCGGCAAAGGTTTCATAGCGATTAAGCAATGTTTCCGATCTTGCTGTAAATCGGTTGTAACCTATCACAGCAGGAATAGCAGCAAATAACCCGATGGCAGTTGCAATGAGTGCTTCTGCAATACCTGGAGCTACAGTTGATAGTGTTGCCTGTTGAACATTGGCCAATCCCATAAAGGCGTGCATGATCCCCCAGACTGTTCCAAATAAACCTACGTAAGGGCTAGTAGAACCAACCGTTGCTAAGAAAGGCAGGTGGTTTTGCAACTTTTCTTCTTCTCTCGCAATGGCTACACGCATAGCACGTTGTGTACCTACTGTAATAGCTTCAGG
This sequence comes from Entomomonas moraniae, assembly GCF_003991975.1. NCBI lineage: Bacteria > Pseudomonadati > Pseudomonadota > Gammaproteobacteria > Pseudomonadales > Pseudomonadaceae > Entomomonas > Entomomonas moraniae. The sequence goes on along the minus strand of NZ_CP029822.1, from coordinate 3,092,063 downwards.
TTCCATACCCGGTAATTGGCTTAGACGCGAGAATTCTTTAAACCCTGATTTAAACACTTGCTCAACACCACAATCTGGATCAGGGTCATTAGTGACTTGTCGGTAAAGTTTAGAAAGATCCATACCTGACCAGAACTGATCTTCAAAATCATCGAGTCCTCTTTTGGCTGAACGCATCACTTTACCGCGTTGAAATATAATCACCCACGAAATTAAAGATGCCGTGAATAATGCAAGCATAATTAACTGCACCACCCAAGTCGCTTGGGAAACTAATCCCCATAAAGACATGTCATGTACGGCTGGCTGCACGGTAAAACTCCTACTGTTATATATTTAACTTAAAAATTTATCTATAAAACCAACAGGCAACGGTTTACTTTTAAAATGAACACCATCAATTAAAGACAATCTCACATCGCCCTCACATAACAGTACATTATCACCATCCACACATTGTTTATAAATTTGTTGAAAAAAAACAAAACTTGCTCTTTTGGCTTCTTTAACCGTAGCAGTAACGATTAACTCATCGTCCAAACGACCCGGTGCCAGATAACGCAAAGCAATGGAATACACAACAAATAATAAGCCCTCTTTTGCTAACTCATGTTGTGAATATCCAAAACTACGCAACCATTCAGTACGCACACGCTCCATAAACTTTAAATAATTGCTATGATAAATCACACCGCCAGCATCGGTGTCTTCATAGTACACACGATACACCTGGCTAAACACTGGATTTTTATTGTCGCTTTGCATTGTTTAAACTTTACACCCTAGCTAATCAATAATGATTATTTTATTGTACTATTTTACTCATTAAATAAATCGGGGGTAGTGGATTCCGCCATTTTTTTTGGAATATTTAAACCAAAATGTAAATAAGCATGTCGAGTTACCATACGACCTCTGGGAGTACGCATGATAAATCCTTGCTGAATTAGATAAGGTTCTAAAACATCTTCAATAGTATTACGCTCTTCACTGATAGCCGCCGCTAAATTATCTAACCCTACAGGGCCGCCATCGAACTTATCCATGATGGTGAGTAATAAGCGTCTGTCTAAATGATCGAAACCGCTCGCATCTACATCAAGCATATTGAGAGCTTGATCTGCCATATATTTGGTGATAACACCCTGACCTTTTACTTCGGCATAATCACGAACACGACGTAAAATCCGATTAGCAATACGTGGTGTCCCCCTTGAGCGTTTAGCAATTTCCTGTGCACCTTCTGGTTCAATCGGGATACCTAAAATATTAGCAGAGCGGGTGACAATAACCGTTAAGTCTGCCACCTCATAAAACTCTAGACGCTGAACAATACCAAAACGATCTCGGAGTGGATTAGTGAGCATGCCTGCACGCGTTGTTGCTCCAACCAATGTAAAGGGTGGCAAGTCTAACTTTATAGAGCGCGCAGCGGGTCCCTCTCCAATCATAATGTCCAGTTGATAATCTTCCATGGCCGGATAAAGCACTTCTTCCACCACAGGAGATAAGCGATGAATTTCATCTACAAATAGCACATCGCCCGGTTCTAAGTTAGTTAACAGCGCCGCCAAATCACCTGCTTTCTCTAAAACAGGCCCAGAAGTGCTTTTAACAGACACACCCATTTCATTGGCAATAATATTGGCTAAGGTAGTTTTACCCAAACCCGGTGGGCCAAAGATCAAAGTATGGTCTAATGACTCCTGCCGAGCCCTTGCCGCCTTAATGAACAACTCCATTTGTTCTCTAACCACTTTTTGGCCGATATAGTCAGCCAGTGTTAAAGGACGAATTGCACGGTCCTGTTGCTCTTCACGATCGCGTGCATTACTGGTTAAAAAACGGTCACTTTCTATCATCGTTAGCCCTTACCTTGTAGTGCTCGACGAATAAGCTCTTCACTACTTAGCGCATCTTTATTTTGCACGGCAGCTACTGCGCGGCTTGCTTCTTGTGGTTTATACCCCAAAGCAACCAAAGCACTAACAGCATCCATTTCCGCACTTGTTGCAGTACTTGTCATCGCTACTTCAGCAGAAAGCGGTGTCGTTGGCTCTGTGCCTCCCTCCCAAGCTTTAAAGCGGTCTCTTAACTCAATAAGTAAACGCTCTGCTGTTTTCTTACCCACACCGGGCACTTTGATTAATGCCGCTGTATTTTGCTGACGGACTGTTTCAATCATTTCATTAACAGACAACGTCGACATCAGCGCAAGCGCAAGCTTTGGCCCTACACCATTTAAACGAATAAGTTCTCGAAATAATTCACGCTCTTTCTTTTCGTAAAAACCATACAATAGATGGGCATCTTCTCTCACCACTTGATGAATATGTAATATCACCCTTTCATCAAGACTAGGTAATTGATAGTAGGTACTCATCGGCACTTCAACAGCGTAACCCACACCATTGACATCGATTAATAAATGGGGAGGCTGCTTTTCAGCCAATAGCCCTTGCAAACGACCTATCAAAAGACACCTCTTGTATAATTAATCACCACTACCACCACAATCACTACTGACATCATTAATGCTATCACCAGACCCCATGCACTCAGGTGCTTTTTGCTTACAGGCAATATATTCGCTTGAGTTCGAAGAGGAGTCAACACCACCAACATCATATGTTCCGCCACAATCAGATCGCCCCATAGAGCACGGAGCACAAAATCGACTGCTTTTCTTCTCAGATTTCACATAATTATTACAATCACTTGAACCACAAATGTACACAATGTTAAGACAATTAGAACATTGATACTGATTGCGCCTAAACAGTCTTGTTTTTAATAACTCGGCATTGATACATTTGTAGCAGTACGGGCATGTACTTGCTGATACCTGTGTTAAAGTTACCCCAATCATAATGAAAGCCTTAATCGACCTCGTCGCCTTTTCGCGGTCTCTAAGCCCAATGGAATCAGTGTTTGACGGTGGTGAATATGACACAAAGCAATGGCCAATGCATCAGATGCATCCACTTGCGGACGCTTTTCAAGTTTTAATAAGTGCATAACCATCAGCATGACTTGCTCTTTATCGGCAGCCCCTGAACCTGTTACAGTTTTTTTAACTTGACGCGCACTGTATTCAGAAATATCAAGCCCTTGAGTTGCCCCAGCCACGATAGCTGCACCGCGCGCCTGACCAAGCTTAAGCGCAGAGTCCGCACTTTTTGCCATAAACACTTGTTCTATGCCCATGGTGGTTGGTTGATAAGTTTGAATAATTTCTTGAAGGCCCTGGAATATAGTATGCAGTTTTTCGGGCAAATTAGCCTCAGGCGTTCGAATACAGCCAGAAGCAATATACTCACACTTCTGACCATTTTCTCTTACAACACCAAAACCAGTAATGCGCGACCCAGGGTCAACGCCCAAAACAATTGTCACGTCACTACCTCTCTAAACGACTATCAAAGCAGTTAGTCGCCTAACTGCTCCATAATTTCGTCTGCAATATTGGCATTAGAGTATACGTTTTGTACATCATCTAGATCTTCTAATGCATCAATCAGCCTAATAATTTTTTGCGCAGACTCTACATCAGTTAAATCAGCTTCTGTGGTAGCAATCATCGTGATTTCTGCATTATCTGACTTATAACCAGCTGCAATAAGTGCTTCTTTGACTGTAATAAAATCTTGGAATGTTGTAAAAACATCCACTGAACCATCGTCATTGGTCACGACATCATCAGCGCCAGCTTCTAATGCCACATCCAATAATGCTTCTTCATCCACACCAGGTTCAAAAGAAATTTGCCCTTTACGCTCAAAGAGATAAGCAACTGAACCATCGGTACCTAAGTTTCCACCAGACTTACTAAAGGCGTGACGCACTTCTGCCGCAGTACGATTACGGTTATCGGTCATCGCCTCAACAAAAACAGCAACACCATTGGGTCCATAACCCTCGTAGGTTAACTCTTCAACATTAGCTGCTTCGTTAGTACCTGCACCTCTAGCAATAGCGCGATCAATCGTATCTCTTGTCATGTTGACGGCAAGCGCTTTATCTACGGCTAAACGTAATCGAGGGTTATCAGCAGGAATACCTCCACCTTGGCTTGCTGCTACCGTCAGCTCACGAATTACTTTAGTAAATATTTTACCGCGCTTAGCATCTTGACGCCCTTTGCGGTGCTTGATGTTGGCCCACTTGGAATGTCCAGCCATACATAACTCCGTACTTTATCTATTAATGGATACTATTGTGGTACAGCTTTGTACCACAACGACTATTTATTACTTACTCTTCTGCTTTAGGTTGTTCACGTAAACGAATATGTAATTCACGCAATGCTTTTGTATCAACAAGCCCAGGAGCATCTGTCATTAAATCTGCTGCACTTTGTGTTTTAGGGAATGCAATCACTTCACGAATTGAGCTAGAATCAGTCATCAGCATGACTAAACGGTCTAAACCAAAGGCTAAACCACCGTGAGGAGGCGCACCATATTTTAACGCATCCAGTAAGAAGCCGAATTTTTCTTGCTGTTCTTCTTCATTAATGCCTAACACATCAAATACAGCCTGTTGCATTTCTTTATTATGAATACGAATTGAACCACCACCTAATTCGACACCATTAAGCACCATATCATAAGCACGTGATAAGACTGCTAATGGATTGGCTTTCAGCTCAGCAGGTGTGCAACTAGGTGCTGTAAATGGATGATGCAATGCACTAACACCACCCTCACTATTCTCTTCAAATGCAGGGAAATCAATCACCCACATTGGCGTCCACTTACAAGTTAATAGATCTAAATCTGAACCTAAACGAATACGTAAAGCGCCTAACGCATCACTAACAATTTTAGCTGTATCGGCACCAAAGAATACAATATCACCATCCACCGCACCAACGCGGTCAAGAATGTTGTTGAGATTCTCTAATGGAATATTTTTTACAATCGGAGACTGTAAACCTTCTACCCCTTTAGCACGCTCATTCACTTTAATATAAGCTAATCCTTTCGCACCGTAGATACCTACAAACTTAGTATAGTCATCAATACGGCTACGAGGCATACTTGCACCACCTGGAACACGTAATGCCGTTACACGGGCTTTAGGATCGTTTGCTGGGCCAGCAAACACTTTAAACTCAACATCTTTTAATTGGTCAGCCACATCAACCAATTCAAGCGGATTACGTAAATCAGGTTTATCAGAACCATAACGACGCATTGCTTCAGCATAGGTCATGCGTGGAAAGTCAGCAAACTCAACATTTAATACTTCTTTAAAAAGCTTACGTACCATATTTTCAGTGATCGACATGATGTCATTTTCATCTAAAAAGCTGGTTTCAATATCAATTTGAGTAAACTCTGGCTGACGATCAGCACGTAAATCTTCATCACGGAAGCATTTAGCCACTTGGTAATAACGATCAAACCCCGCCACCATCAATAACTGTTTAAAAAGTTGTGGAGATTGAGGTAAAGCAAAGAAATGCCCTGGATAAGTTCTGCTTGGCACAAGGTAATCACGCGCGCCCTCAGGGGTAGCACGTGTTAAAATTGGAGTTTCAATATCAAGGAAACCATGCTCATCTAAATAGCGACGAATACTGGAAGTAATACGGGCACGTAATTTTAGTTTATTGGCCATTTCAGGGCGACGTAAATCTAAGAAACGATAACGTAAACGTGTTTCTTCGCTTACCTCAGAATGCTCATCTAAAACAAACGGTGGTGTTTCAGAGGCATTTAATACTTCTAACTCAATGCCTTCCACTTCAATTTCACCTGAAGCCAAATTAGGGTTAACCGTACCCTCTGGGCGTGGTCTCACTTTACCTGTGACTTTAACCACATACTCACTACGCACGCGGTCTGCCTTAGCAAAGGTTTCTTGGCGTTCAGGGTCAAACACCACTTGAGCTAATCCCTCTCTGTCACGGACATCAAAGAAGATTACTCCACCATGGTCACGACGGCGATTTACCCATCCACAAAGAGTAACTTCTTGTCCGTCTAAACTTTTATTTAATTGTCCGCAATAGTGACTGCGCATCATAAACTTATTCGCTTCTCTTGAAATTTTTAATACATGTATTATCTGGGAATCATCATCCAAATAACCGTTCGTCGTTATCGCTCATTTTACAGTATAGCATTACTCAAAACGATAACTTTGCCTAAAAAAGTTATAGATTTACGATTATATACTGTTTTATCGTCAGGATTACAGACTTATCCATGAAAAGTTATGACTTTTGAAAATATTTAATGTTATACGCAACCTCTCCCTTTGAATATCTTCTGCAATCGCCTTTTAAAATACCGTACAAATCATTTGTTTATTTTTTACTCCTAAAGTAGTATGGTATTATCATCAAATAATGTTAAAAAAAATTTCAGTATGCTACGTACTTAAATTTAATAAACATGCATTTTTAGATGGGTTTATAGGAAATTACAACATATATCAATGGATCGTTATGAAAAAAACAATTAATCTTATTGCGCTTTCCTCTCTTCTAACCAGCTACTCATATTCTTGCTCTGCCGACGATGGTGAAATTTTCTTTAATGACAAACTCGCCCCCGCCAAACCCAATGTTATTTTTCTACTTGACGTATCCGGATCAATGGCTTGGTACCCTTACGCCGACAACAAAAAAACTCCTCCAAAGGGCGTCTCAAGTCGCATGGATATTTTAAAATCTTCTCTAGATAAAGTATTGGCTGATGAATCTGCAACGACAGGGATTAGAGCAGGCATAGTTAAATTCTCAGGTTCACAAGGTATAAGTACGGTGGTACCTGTTGCGGATATAGATAATGGAAATCAACGCCAAACACTTAGGAATAAAGCTCAAGACCTTAAAGCTGCAGGTGGAACACCTACTGTACAAGCACTTTATGACGTTGGGCAATATATAAGCCCTAACACTGGATCTAAAGGCCCTTATCACGCAACTAAACTAGGGAGTAGCCCTATACTCGAAGGTTGTCAACTCAGCCATATCATTTTAATGACGGATGGAAAGCCCGAAGGGAATAACTATGGTAGTCAAGTTGCAAGTTACATAGGTGCAGGGTCAGCTAGTAACTGCAGTGTTGTTACTCAAGTAAATACCGATGGTAGCTTAGTAAGAACATTAGACCGCACCCTAGGACAAAGTAGCAGCAACTACTCTAATGAAACCTGTGGACGTGCATTGACCTCATGGATGTCAAGAACAGATCAGGCGCCTAAGCTTGAGGGTGATAACTATATCAGAACACATACCATTGGATTTGCCCTCAGAAATCAAAACGGTACTCAACCCGATCGTTCTGATGGAAAAAATGCACAAAACTTTCTAACGGATTTAGCTAAATATGGTGGGGGAAAATCTTTTGAAGCCAATAGTGATGAAACGCTAGTCAAAGCCTTTAGAGAAATCATCAGTGACGTTAGGGCTGCCGATAGCCCTTCTGCAAGTGGAACAGTCACTGTAGGGGAGCAAGCGCGTTACGAGCAAAGAACAGAAGTTTTCTACTCTCTTTATGCCTCTGATGCCTATAACTATTGGCCCGGCAATATGAAGCGTTTTAAAATAGAGTATGTTGAAACCACCCTATTCAATAGTACTAAGAAAGGTCAGCGTGCGGTACTTGTTGATAAAAAAGGAACTTCTGCGATGAGTCCAGATGGTACTTTTTATAATACGGCATCAAGTTTCTGGTCTGAGAGTGACGGTGGCAAAGTAATGTCGGGGGGCGTGCTTGAGCAGTTAAAAAGCCCTGCGGATCGTAAAATTTTTACGGTCCAAAATAAAACAGAAATAGTTGATTTAAAAGCTAACCCTACCGCCAGTATTGATTTAGGGGTGAATGATCTCACTGAAAAAAATGCACTTTTAAACTTTATCCGTGGATATACTTATAACACAGATAGTAATGCGTTAACTGTTGCCGATAAAAAAATGGGGGATGCCGCTCGAGGAAGAATCTCACTCGCAACCTATGACTGTATTACCCCTGATACATCAGGTAAAAGCGATGTCATTAACTGCCTCCAGTTAGACCAAGTGGCATTACTGGCCAGTAATGATGGTTTTATTCGAGGTTATAATATCAATACTGGAGAAGCAATCTATGAGTACATGCCCGAAGAAATGCTTCCTCTTATTCAAAAGCTACAGCGCCGTGAAGTTGTCTCTTTTAAAAAACCACGTTATTACGGCTTAGATGGCAAACCCGTAATTTACCACCATGATAAAAATAATGATCACTACATTAATAATGGTGAACATGCCTATGCTTATATTGCATCAGGGAGAGGGGGGGCATATATTTATGCACTTGACATTTCCTCTCGAAATGCTATTAAACTTGCTTGGCAAATCGAGGGAGGAAAAGGCAGCTTTTCTAAATTAGGCTATACATGGTCTACACCTATGCTTGGCAAAATGAAAATAAATGGAGAGGTAACAGCTGTTTTAGTTTTTGGTGGTGGTTATGATAAGTCTCCGCAAGAAGAAGACACACAAAGCATCCGTACCAATGCGAAAGGAAATGATCTCTATATTGTCAATGCTGAAACAGGTAATTTGATTTGGTCAGCCTCTAACTCAAATTTAACAGGCAATATGAGTTATAGTATTCCTAGCGCTGTTGCTTTAGTAACCGATGACAGTGAAGACAAACTAGTTACCGATATTATCTTTGGTGACATGGGTGGACAAGTTTGGCGCCTAAGTATTGATAATGCAAAATCAAATAGCACCAATCAATTGAGCATAACAGGTAAAGTTATTGCTCAATTAGCAGGTTCATCGGCAGCAGATGAACGTAAATTTTATCAAGCACCTGCCGTTTATGAAACTAAAATTAATGGTATAGAAACATTATCCGTTAATATTGGCTCAGGCTTTAGAAACCATCCTCTAAATATGGTAATAAAAGATAGGATCTACTCCCTACGGGTCCCAAAAGACTCTACGACCCAGACAATAATTACTGAAGAGATGCTTGGGATAGCCTCTAGTGACGGCCAATCGATATCAGGAGATTTGACAAACGGATTTATGATTAAACTTTCAGCTGAAGGTGAAAAGGTAATCACTGATGGCTATGCAAATTTTGATCGTCTAGTGTTTAATACATTTATCCCCTTCAATACCGATAAAAAAACATGCGTTCCAAGCACGGGAACACAACGTACTTATAATTATGACTTAACAACAGGAAAGTCATTACTAAAAACTGCTTATATCAGTATCGGGATATCCGCTTTACCACCTGATGTAACTGCTTATTGTGATGGTCGGTACTGCACTATCATATCTGACCCCAGTTTACTCTCTAAAGAAAAGCCGTTACCCGAAGGAAAAGATAAAGATGCTTTTCTCGTTGATACAGGCAGTGGTAACTTTGTAAAAACTGGTTCAACTGACTTATTCGATATTTCTGCCAAATAATGAAATATCCATTTTACCTGAGTACTTATTTCAATAATAAGTACTCAAGGTTATCTCTTCCCCTATCATAGTCTGATTGCATCCTATCTTGGTTTAGCGCTATGTTAGTTTATCGTTCTCTTTTTAATAGCTGTCGTCACAACTGAGCTTATCCTATGAAAAAACACCTCGTTTGGTTTAGAAATGATTTACGCACGTTTGACAACCCTGCACTATCAAAAGCTTGTGAAGATAGCGAGGCAAAAGTTTTTGCCCTTTTTATTGCGACACCTAAGCAATGGCAAACACATCATATGTCCGCTAGCCAAGCAGCCTTTATTTACGATCACCTAATACAGTTACAAGAAGCATTAGCTAAACTAGGCATTTCTTTTATTTATCAGCAATGCGATGATTTTCCAGACTCTATTGAATTCATTAAAACGATATGTAAAACACAAGCTATTGATAAGGTATTTTATAATAATCAATATGAATTTAATGAAAGACAAAGGGATACTCTACTAGAGGAAGAGCTTCTACCCCATACCCTATGCGAAGGTTTTGATGGTAATTTATTTTTCCCACCCATGACAATTCTTAATGGGCAACGAGAAATGTATAAAGTGTTTACCCCCTTTAGCAAAGCATTTGTTGGTAAACTGTTACAAACAGAACAGATCATTTATCCCATACCCAAAAAACGTCATCAAACAGTTGCCCAGCAAAAACTTGAATCCTTTAATTATCCTTTAGCTTCTTATCACAATATGAAAGCGGGAGAGAAAGTAGCACAAGAGCGATTAATAAGCTTTTGCCAAGAACAGGTTGCTGATTACGCTATCACGCGCGATATACCCAGTCTTGATAACACCAGTAAACTCTCTGCTTATCTTTCTGTTGGTTCACTCTCCGTTAGACAATGTTTTCAACGCCTACAACTTGAACACCCTCTTTTCTGGCAAAACCCGAAAAGTGGCGCTTTATGCTGGTTAAATGAGTTAATCTGGCGTGAGTTCTACCATCACCTTCTTATTGCCTATCCACGCCTAAGCAAAAACAAACCGTTTATTGAGTGGACAGATGCTATCAACTGGAATTATGATAAAAAAGCGTTTGAACAATGGAAAGAGGGGCGAACAGGTTTCCCTATCGTAGATGCTGCTATGCGCCAACTTAATCAAACAGGCTGGATGCATAATCGGTTAAGAATGGTGACTGCAAGCTTTCTGGTTAAAGATTTACTCATTGATTGGCGTTGGGGTGAGCAGTATTTTATGTCAAAGCTTACCGATGGTAATTTAGCTGCCAATAATGGGGGCTGGCAATGGGCTGCCTCAACAGGTACTGATGCTGCACCTTATTTTCGCATTTTCAACCCAACGACTCAAGGAGAACGCTTTGACCCCGAGGGTAAGTTCATTCGTCAGTGGCTTCCTGAACTGAGCCAAGTCCCTAATAAATATATCCACACACCACAGCTATGGGCTGAAAAAGCAGGCCAACCCTTAGATTATCCACTCCCAATAGTACTACATAAAGATGCACGTGAAAAAACGTTGGCAGCCTTCACTCAAGCAAAAACAAAAGCGGCAACAAAATAATACAATGCCGCTATTCCGCCCTTTTTGAAAGGGCGGCAAGCTTCTTAATCGGTGTTTGTTACCCTTAATAACTGCCCATCATCCATACGGTAAAGGTAATCAGCACAGTGATAATATTTATCATCATGGGTAATCGCTAGAATGGTAAAGCCTTCTTGTTTTAATAAAGGCAATATTTCGGTGTAAAATTTCTGGCGAAACGCAGGGTCTTGATCGGCTGCCCACTCATCCAACACGAGGATAGGGCGCTTCTCCAATAAAATAGCAATCAGTGCCAATCGCTTGCGCTGACCTGTTGATAAATTAATCGTCGAAAAATAGCCATTTTCCAAACTGACTTTTTTATCTAGCTCAAAGAGCTGTAAATAGTCCTTGGCTTTATTAAGATCAACCTCTTTTAGACCATAAAAACGATCAAACAAATGAAAGTCCGAGAATACAGGGGAAAATAAATTATAATTTAACAAAGAGTCATCTAGTACTTGTTGGTTTAACACCGAAGCACCTTGCTGCTTTTCTAATAAACCTAATAACAAATGCACAAAAGTTGTTTTCCCTGCACCATTACTACCGTGAATAAAGGTAATCTCGCCTTTTTTAAGCTCAAAGTTGATTGGCCCTACTTTAAAGCCTGTTTCTAACTTATTATCGTATTGATAATGGTAACCATCATACACAAGCTGTTGAAAATCTTCTTTTACCGTATTTTTTCTGATGGCAGGTACTGTTTGTTTAAACGCAGTCAAAATATCACTCAAACGATTAGCCGCTACATTCCCTTCTGCTAATCGTGGAATAAGCGCTGTTAAATTCTCAACAGGCCCCACAATAAAGAGCGTAACAATCATGCAACTTACTAGAGTAGGAATCGCCAAATCAAGCCATAAACTACTTGCGAACAGTAAAAACAGAATCACCGTATAAAATAATAACTGCCCAATAATGGACATATTAAAAAAGCCCGAAAAACCACGGTAACTTTTTTCAATATTCTCTTTAGAGGCTGTTTGTAAAGCATCTTCGACTAGATCATCACCCTTATTGTGATTGAGTAAAATCTCTTTAAAACCATCAATTAACTGGCGAGTGTGCATAAACAACTCTTCTTCACTCTCTCTCGCTGATTGAATGTGTTTAAAGCTTTTAGCTGAAAAGGTCAAATACACCAGCGTCGATAATACAATAGCCAATACAATAAAGATAAACACCGTCAATGATAGGACAGCCAAATAAATAAGACACCCCACCACCACAAGACTGGAAATAATAAACTGGGTTACGCCCATAATCGCTTGTGATAAAGTAACGATATCCTTAGTCACCGCCGAATAAAGCAAATCTTGTTTATTCTTCATCTCCATATAAGAAGCGCCTAAAGCAGCACGCACTAATTGCATACGAATACCATGGATAATTTTCAGGCAAAACTTAGCTGTCACGCCAATGGCTAGACGAGAAAACACAAGATAACCGATCAGCAGTGCTAATGCACTTGTAAATTCATTAACCCCGACGTTTCTCCCTGAAATAAGCCATGACAGTGTCGTATTAATCAACACCAATAAGCCGATGTGCAAACCACCTGCCAATAAACTCAGCAGAATCAACAAACTCAAAGGCTTCGCATTACCTTTTATAATAAATGTTTGTAATGTCATTAAAGCGCCCTTGCATCTTGTAATATTTTATCAATGATTACTGTTGGTTCTTGCTCCAATAAATCATCATGACTTGAATGGTCTAGATTAACAATCGTTAGCTGTGCCTGATTGGTAAGCATTTGATTATAACGTTTCTCTACAGCCTCGTGTTTCTCCTGATTACTCAACATAGCTCTAAATAAAACAATTTCTGTGCTATTTAATGAGGTTGAAACTTGTTGATTAATCAGTTTATTTTCTGTCAACAACACGGCTTTAGCTGCCTCAAAATCAAGCCCTGTATAATCTTTAATCATTTCTTTGATTCTTTCATCTGTAGGAGGTGCTACTTTATCTTGTTCGGCGCTACCTATTAAAATAGTATCTAATAAATACACTTTAATATCTGTAACGCCTTTTGATTCAAGAATAGAGGCCATTTCTAACGCAAGTAAACCACCTAATGACCAGCCTAACAAGTGATAAGTTGATTGTTTAGGCAACGTTGATTCAATATTACGTAAATATAACTCAGCTAACACACGTAAATTATCAATTTTTTGATCATGATAAATATTATAAGGTTCAACACCATAACAGCGGTAGCATTCCTGTACGGCTCGAGCAATAGGTAAATAAGCTTCACAACCTCCCCCACCTGGATGCACCATAATTAAATGAGTGCTTGCTTCGCTCCCATTAAGCGAAACAACCGCTTGGTAAGCCTGTTTTGCCTCTTCAGCAAACTTCGCCAAATCTCCTAATGTTGGTAACATAAAAAGATCAACAATTTTTAATTTGGCATTAAATTGAGTATTAATTTCATAAATTAAGCGCGTTGCAGTAATGCTGTTACCACCCAGTTCAAAATAATTATCCGTTGATCCAACATCATTCACCACTAAATCAAGGAATGACGCAACCAACTCACAAATAACTTTCTCAATAGGTGTCTCAGGGGCAACATAGTTTTTAGCAACAAAACTTGGTTCAGGCAACTGATGACGATCTAACTTGCCATTGATGGTTACAGGTAATTTCGTTAACTGAATAAAGTACGAAGGAATCATGTAACTGGGTAAATAAGACGATAGGTAACTAACGATATCGTGTCTATTAATCTCATGATCACACACATAATAGGCCACAATATACTTTTCATTAAGATGGTTTTCTTTCGTCAACACTACCGACTGTTTAATCTCAGGGTAATTCGATAAACGGGTAGCAATCTCTTCCAACTCAATTCTAAAACCACGGATTTTAACTTGGAAGTCGTTACGGCCAATGTATTCTAACTGCCCATCTTGCGCATAACGGACTAAATCACCTGACTTATAAAGTCGTCCGTTAATTCCCTTTTCTTTTTCCTCATCACTTTGGAAAGGATTGTCAATAAAACGATCAGCCGTTAATTCAAGGTTATTTAGATAACCACGAGTGACACCATCTCCCCCTAAATATAATTCACCAACCGCGCCAATAGGCAAAGGGATGCGCTCATTATTCAACACATACCCTGTGTAACCATTTAGCACTCGCCCGATCAGCGGTAACTTATCTAAATCTTTTACCGTTAATGCATCAGGATAGGTTGCAAACACAGTGGTTTCAGTAATACCGTACATGTTAACCAAATAAGGCGCATTATCAGCATATAAGGTGTACCAAGGTTTTAATTGGGCCACATTCAGTGGTTCACCACCAAAGATCACATAACGTAAAGCATCTATCTTCACGCCTTGACTAATCGCTGACTCAATAAACTGATAAAACACACTGGGCGTTTGGTTTAAAATCGTAACTTGCTCTTTTAAGCAAAGGTGATAGAAAAGCCCAATATCATAACTTTGCTCTTGATTAGGGATGACTAAACGCCCACCAAAGAGCAATGATCCCCACAGTTCCCACACACTAAAATCAAAGACATAAGAGTGGAATAGCGTCCACACGTCTTGCTCATTAAAATGATATAACTGCTCAGCCCCTATAAATAGGTGAGCAACATTATGATGCTCAACCATCACCCCTTTTGGATTACCTGTCGTACCACTGGTGTAAATAATATAAGCCAAATTCTGAGGCGTAAGCGCCGCCAAGGGGCTAGTCGTTGGATATTGAGCTAACTTCTGACGAACAAAGGCTTGATCATCAATGGCCTCAACACGAACATCTAACGTTTGCTCAACATACGTGAAATTGGCTTGATGCGCTTGATTGGTTAAAAGCACTTTCGCCTTGGTATCTTTAACAATATAACTCACACGCTCTTTAGGCGCTTCAGGTACCATAGGAACATAGGCTGCCCCCGCTTTTAACACTGCCAAAATAGTAATGACCGTTTCCATCGAACGTGACAGTGCCAATGCGACAATATCATCCGGTTGAATGGTATAAGTTTCTTTTAAATAATGCGCCAATTGATTGGCAATACTGTCTAATTCTTTATAAGTGAGTCGTCGATCGTCAAACACAGCAGCAATATGATTAGGCGTGCGCTTTACTTGCTCATTAAATAGCGACACAACCGTGGTATCAGAGAAAACTGCAGTTGTTTTATTCCAATCATAAATAATCTTTTGATAATCCTGTGTATTTAAGAGCGATAACTCTTTTATTTTTTTACTCGCAGCTAAACTGCTCACTAGCTCATTAAGAATTAATTGATAGCTGGTAATAAAAGACTCAATCGTTTCCTTATTAAATAAACTGGTTGCATAATTGAAGAATCCTTTAATCTGTACACCATTATCATCAAGCATCGTGGTGAGATCAAATTTAGCAACATCCTGCCCAAGTTCTTCACCATAAGATTCTAAAAACTCGTTTAATCTTTGTTGTTGTTCATGTCCAAAAGATTGCACACTAAACATCACTTGGAAAATAGGATGGCGTGAAGTGTCCTTCTTGACCTTCAATGCATCAACTAAATGTTCAAAAGGTAAGTCTTGATACTGTTGGACATCATTGGTTAAATGCCCTACCTTTTTAACAAAATTAAGCAGCGTTTCTTCTGTATTGATCTGCTGCCTTAACGCAACACTGTTCACAAAGAAACCGATCATGTCCATGATTTCTTTATGATTACGGTTTGCAATGGGAGAACCAACCACAATATCTTTTTGATTAGAATAAGTCGACAATAGCAAATAATAGCCACTTAATAATAAAGCGAATAAGCTGACATCCATTGTTTGGGCAGTATTTCTTAGTGCTGTACTTAACGACTCATCGAGTACAAAATTAATGGTATCTCCATGGTAACTCACTTGACTAGGTCTTGGTTTATCGGTTGGCAGGTTGAGCGCTTCATAACCTGCTAACTGATCTTTCCAGAAAGCCAGCTGCTTTTCTAACACCTCTCCGCTTAAATAGCTTTGTTGCCATAAAGCAAAATCTTTATATTGAATCGCAAGAGGGTCTAGCAGTGTTGAAAAATGATTCGGTTCATTTAACAGTACTTGACCTTTTTCTTGTAATTTATCATAAGCCTGTAACAAGTCATTGATAAAAATATCCCCTGACCAACCGTCAAAAGCAATGTGATGCACAACAATCGCCATATACAAATCATCAGCCTGCTTTAACAGGCTAATCTTGATGGGGTATTCATTTTCTAAATCAAATAAATAATCAACCTGCTTGCCCAGTATAGTATTTAATGCCTCTTGGTCATGCACGGTTTTAACATCAATTAATACAGGATTTTCAATATCATCTTGTACTACCTGATAATTAACACCTTGACTATTGGTTTTAATCAGACTTCTTAAGACATGGTGCTTATGAATAACCGCTTTAATGGCTGTTAATAAATGATCAATATGAATAGATTTTTTTAACTTAAAAATTAATGGAATATTGTATGCCTTACTTTTTCCTTCATATAGATCAATAAATTTTAAGCGCTCTTGTGCAAAGGATAGTAATTGCGCCTCAACACTCTCTACAGGCTGACTACTGATAACTACACTGCTTCCTTGCAAAGCATCAAAATTATTTGCAAACTTACGAACAGTATTATACGTAAACGCGGCAGCTATATTGATGTTGGTCTTTAATGTATGATTGATGTGATCAATCAATTTAATGGCTAAAATGCTGTTTCCGCCCAAACGAAAGAAATTACCTTCAACACTAATCTCTGTTGTATTCACTCCTAAAACTTTTGCAAAGCACGCTTGTAATTGCTCTTCTAACTCATTTTCTGGCGCTTTGTATTGCTCAAGGGTAACAGTTGGTTCAGGCAGCGCTTTGCGGTCTAGCTTACCAGAAACATTCATTGGGAACTGTTCCATACGAACATACGCCGATGGAATCATGTAATCAGGTAAAAACTCAGCTAAATAATTGGCTAACTCTTCTTGCTCATAAATTTTCTCAGAAACATAATAAGCAGCCAAATATAACATCCCTGAGCTATGTTCTTTTGCTAACACCGCTGCTTTTTTAATTGCTTTATAAGCGGCTAGGCGTGCTTCTATCTCGCCTAACTCAATACGATAGCCCCTAATTTTAACTTGGCAGTCATTACGCCCAAAATACTCAAAACGACCATCTGGTAATTTTCTAACTAGATCCCCGGTTCTATAAATACGTTCATTGATAGTAAGTTTCTTCTCAGTATCTGTTTGAAAAGGATTAATCGGAAAGCGTTCAGCCGTTAACTGTGGATTGTTTAAATAGCCCCTTGTCACACCAACCCCAGCAGCGCAAAGCTCGCCTATCGCCCCAGCAGGCAACTGCTGCATTTTCTCGCTAACCACATACACCTTATAACCTGATAAAACAGGGCCTATATTGGTGTTTTTATCCCCTTTCTTGTACAAATTAATGTTCGTACATACAGAACACTCTGTTGGGCCATACGCATTTAAAACATTAACTTGATGATCAAGATAACTGTCAATAATCTCTTGGTTTGTAGTGTCACCCGCCACGGTTAATAAAGTCAACGGTAACAGGTCATCTTTATCCAATAACACAGGGGGAATACAAGCGGCTTCGATATGATTTCGTTCAATATATTGCTTTAATAAAGATAAATCATAGCGCGTATCACCACTCACAACAAATAAGGTAGCACCTGTTATTAAGCAGGGATAAACCTCATAAATATGAGAGTCAAATACATAGTTAGCATACCACAAGTAATGCTTTGGACGGTTGAGGGGGTCATGCCAAATCGTTTTATATAACCTATTAACAGCAGAAAGAAACCCTACCATGTTCCCTTGCTCAACCATTACACCTTTAGGATTACCTGTTGTACCACTCGTATAAATGACATACGCCAATTGATGAGCCGTAATGTTGACACTAGGGTTCTCAGTACTATAGTTTTCAAGCTCTGTAATAAAAGCCTCATCATCAATCGCTTTAATCAATAAACTATTGTCTAACTGACTAAGCTTTTGTACATAATGCCCTTGTGTTAAGACGATTCGGGGCTTAGCATCTCCTAATATATAGCTGATACGTTCATCAGGAACAGAAGGGTCAATAGGAACATAAGCCCCACCGGCCTTAAGTACCGCTAACATAGTAATCACTGTATTAACCGTTCTATCTAATACGACAGCCACTAAATCATCCGCTTGAAGATGATAGCGTGTTATTAAATAATGGGCTAATTGATTCACTCGAGCGTTAAGCTCTTGATAGGTTAGCTTTTGCTCATCATCAGCAAGCGCCATACTATCTGGCTTTTGTATGACTTGCTGCTCAAACAACACCTTTACAGGTTCAAAAATCCATTTTGCATTAGGGTTAGCGATCAAAAAATCGCTCACTTTCTCTGTTGGAATTTTATACTTCTTACCATTAAGTTCGTAAATATGCATGTTTATCCCTAATTTATACTTCGTATTGAGACCAATCGTCATCTATTGCTTCAACATCATCAGAAACGCTGTGATTACTAACATAAGTCAAATCACCTATCGTTAAATCATGCGAATCTTTATGACATAGGCACGTTAGTTGCTCTAATATCAATACATAGGTATCAACATAAGAAACAATGGTTTGGCGTTCAAATAAGCTGGTTGCAAAATTAAATATGCCTGTAATGGATTCTGCTGAGTCGTCAATCATGGTAGTTAAATCAAATTTAGCCACGGTTTGCTTTAGATAATCCTCAATGTTATACAGTGTTACCAGATCATTCACACCACTTTCTTTCATTTCACCAAAAGATTGCAAACTAAACATTACTTGGAAAATAGGATTTCTCGACAAGTCTTGTTCAATTTTTAACTCACTCACCAATAAATCAAAAGGTAAATCTTGATTCAGCTGTGCTTGAGTAATCGACTCTGCCACGTTATGGATAAAGTCAACGAGTGATACTTCGCGATCAACTTGTTGCCTTAACGCTAATGAGTTCACAAAAAATCCAATTAATGACTCCACTTCATGGATGTTCCTATTCGCCACAGGAATACCCAACACGATGTCATCTTGGTTTGAATAGGCCATCAATAAAAGATAATAACCACTGAGCAATAAGCTATTGAGACTAATATCTAGGTTTTTTGCTACTGTTCGCAAATCTCTACTCACGTCAATACTTAAACTGAAGCTAACATTATCACCACTAAAATCGGCCCGTGCAGGTCTAGGCTTATCTAAAGGCAGTGCTAACATTCGATAATCAACTAATTTATTTTTCCAAAAATCAAGCTGATCACGTGCCTTTTCGCTGGCTAAATAAGCCCTTTGCCATAACGCGTAGTCTTTGTATTGAATAGGTAATTCTTGAGGTAAATAGCTTAATGCCTCTTCTGTTTTACCCTGTTGCAACAACAAGTAATAATGGTAAAACTGATCCATTTCCCTGATTAAAATATCAGCTGACCAACCATCAAACGCGATATGATGCACTACAATGCTCATATAATACTTATCTGCTACTTGATACAGCGTTACCTTAATCGGGTATTCACGGTCTAGCTTAAACAGGTAATTAATATCGGCCAATAAGCGTTGCTTTAACTCATCTTCGCTTGCAACATTCACACTATTTATTTCTAAAGGTGAGACTTCATCATCAATAATTTGCTGATAAGCATTGGCTTCATCGTTCTTTTTAATCACCGTGCGAAGCACTTGATGGCGATGAATAATTGCTCGTAAGGCCTGAATAAAAATCGCTTTATCCGTCGAAAGCTCTAATGCTAACAAGATAGGGATATTATAAGCACTACTTCCCCCTTGGAATGACTCAATAAACCAAAGTCTTTGCTGAGCAAACGATAGCAGTTCTTGCTCTGGCCTTTCAACCACTACAGGGTTAATAGTAATGCTTTCAGAAACACCTGTTGTTAAAAGATAATGGGCTAATTTTCTAATCGTTTTATGAGTAAAAATAACCGCAATCGGAAGTTCACTACCAAACGTTTTTTTTACTAAATTAGCCAGTTTAATCACTAAAATACTGTTACCGCCCAACTCAAAGAAGCTATCCTCTACGCTGACATTGTAAGCCTCTAGTTTTAAGACCTCAGCAAACAAGCCTCTTAATTGAACCTCTGTATCATTAATGGGTTCAACTAAATTTTTCTGATAGTTAAGCATAGGGTCTGGTAGTTTTCTTTGGTCTAGCTTGCCATTTAACGTATAAGGGAAATCATCCATATACACATAGCTACTTGGTAACATATAGTCTGGTAGATATTGAGCAAGGTATTCATTTAAATGATCCTTATCAATCTCATGATCAGCCACATAATAAGCAGCAATGTAGGCTTCACCACTGGGATATTTACGCGTTAATACAGCTACTTTTTGAATGATGTCATAACCAGAAAGCTTGTTCTCTATCTCTGCCAACTCAATACGTAGCCCTCTGATTTTCACTTGAAAGTCGTTGCGGCCTATGTACTCAATATCACCATTGGCTAAATACTTAACAACATCACCACTCTTATACACACGGTGATTAATGTCTTTTTGCTTATCTTCCTCTGTTCTAAATGGGTTAGATAAAAAACGCTCTTTTGTCAGTTCAGGATTATTTAAATAACCACGCCCGACCCCAACACCACCAATGTATAACTCACCCAATGCGCCTATCGGCAAGAGTTTCATATACTCATCAGCAAGGTATAAGCGGTCATTCGCCACTGCCTTACCAATATTAGTATTCTTATCACCTAGCTTAAAGCAATGAGTATTAGAGCCCACAGAGATTTCCGTTGGACCATACATATTAAAGACAGTGATACCTTTTTGCAGATAACTTTCAACTACTTCGGCATTAGCTACCTCACCCGCAACAATTAATGTCTTAAGCGGAATAATATTTTCTTTATCGAGTAATACCGGTGGAATATATCCCATATCGATGTTGTTATCTTTAACCGCCTGTTTTATTTTTAATAAATCAGTCCGCTCCTCACCAGTTAAAATGTATAAACAGTGTCCTTGCAATAAAGTTGAGTAAATATCGAAAACATGGGCATCGAAAACATAATTAGAAATCCATAAAATATTTTTTTGATTCCCTTTATCAAATAATAGACCCATTCGACAAGAAACGGACCAAATGAAGTTAAGCACTGTTGTATGCTCTATCATTACCCCTTTAGGCAAACCTGTTGTACCACTGGTATAAATAACATACGCCAACTGATGAACACCTACAGCAGGTAGGTTTTTATCTGTCATGGATCCTAGTGCTTTAATAACCTCTTCACAATCAATCCCTAATAAAACGACAGAATCGGTATCAACCAACTGACTTAATGTATTGATATAGGCCTGATTGGTTAAAATAACCGTCATTTGAGTATCATTAATAATGTGCGATACTCTTTCCGTAGGCGCATCAGGGGCAATGGGTACATACGCCGCACCAGCTTTCATGACAGCCAACATCGCAATAATCATTAGCTCAGAGCGATCTAAATAAAGGCCTATCATCGCTTCAGGGTCTAATTGGCACTGCTCTTTTAAATAATGCGCTAATTGGTTAGCACGGGTATTGAGCTCATGATAGCTCAATGACCGTCCGTTACATACCAAGGCTATGCACTCTGGTATTGCAGCAGCATGCTCTTCAAAGAGACTATGAAGTGTTTGATTTGCAGGATAAGGATAGTCCGTTTTATTCCACTGGTGAATGATTTGATTAAACTGCGCCTCAGTTACATAGTTTAATTCTTTTATAGGTGCCTCTAAGAAAACGCTATCTGCAAACTGACTTAATAACACTTTATAAGTCTGTGCAAACGAGTCAATTGTTGGCTTATTAAATAACGCCGTGGCATAGTTAAATGTTCCCGACAATTGACCATCTATATCTTTCAACACCAAGCTTAAATCAAACTTAGCTACTTTAGGCATAATCTCATGGTAAGGTTCAAATAGCCGAGATACTTCCTCCATTTGATCTTTACCAAAAGACTCCATCCCAAAAGTCACTTGGAAAATAGGATGTCTAGAAGGATCTTTATCTAGCTTAAGCTCTTCTACTAATCGCTCAAAAGGCAACTCTTGATAAGCCTGGGCCTCGGCAATAGCCGTACCCACTTGCTTAATAAACTGTTGCAGGGTTTGCGTTTTATCAATCTGTTGACGTAATGCTAGCGTATTGACAAAGAAACCGATCAAGTTTGCAATATCACTGTAATTACGGTTTGCAATAGGCGCACCCACCACAATATCTTTTTGATTACTAAAGACACCTAACATCAAGTAATAAGCACTGAGTAATACACTGTATAAAGTCACACCCAGTTTTTTGGCTATCTTATGCAGGGCTTCACTTAACTCAGCATCAAGTTCAAAAACAAAATCTTCGCCCTGATAATTGACTTTAGGAGGTCTTACGTTGTCTGTAGGTAAGTTAAGTGTTTCAAAGTCAGTGAGTTTATTAACCCAATAGGCTTTTTGTTGATTTAAAAAATCACCACTTAAATGATTCTTTTGCCAACGCGCATAATCTTTGTATTGCAAATTGAGCGCAGGCATGATGTATTTTTGAGCTGTTTCATAAGCACCAACCGCTGCTGACTCAAAATAATAATAGTGATTAATGACTTCATTAATGAAAATATCTGTCGACCATCCATCAAAAGCGATGTGATGAACAACCACCGTCATATAATGACTATTTTGCAGGCGATAAACAGTTGCTTTAATCGGATATTCAACCGCTAAATTAAAGATATGATTAATAGCACTTTCAAGAGCATTGTCCAACTCTTTACGAGACTCTAAAGTGACACTATCAATAACTAATGGATAGTCTAAAACCTCTTGATAACCCTCGCCTAAATCATTTTCTTTAATTAAACTTCTGAGCACCTCATGGCGATTCATCACCGTTTGCAAGGCTAACTGTAGGCGGCTAATATTTACCTGATCTTTTAGTTTAAAAACCATCGGAATATTATAAGCGTTGCTGCCTTTTTCATATTTTTCAATAAACCATAATCGCTCTTGTGCAAAAGATAAGATTTTCTCTTGCTCGTTTATTGATTGATCAATGGTAATCCCCTTCTCTACGCTCTCATCACTCTGTAATTTTTGTGCAAGCATTTTTACTGTTGGACAATTAAACACATCAACCAACTGTAGAGAACCTAATGCTGATTTGTTAATGAGGTTCACTAACTTAATCACCAAAATACTGTCACCACCTAACTCAAAAAAGTTATCCTCGATGCCTATTGTAGACACTGGCTGTGCCAATACCTTAGCAAATAAACCACAGAGGGATACTTCCAGAGAGGTTTCTGGTGCAACATAACGCGCTTCATCGCCACCAAATGCCGCATCAGGCAATGCTTTTCGATTAACCTTGCCACTTGGTGTTAATGGGAATTCGGTTAAACCAATAAAAACTGACGGAATCATGTAATCCGTCAAATACTGGCTAAGGTGCGCTTTAAGCTCTTCTTCTACAATAGGTTCATTGGCTAAATAATAAGCTACAAGGTATTTATTACCTGAGCTATGTTCTTTAGCCACCACAATAGCTTGCTTAATGGTAGGGTATGCACTAATTCTTGATTCAATTTCACCCAGCTCAATTCTAAAGCCACGAATTTTTACTTGGAAATCGTTGCGCCCAACAAAATCTAAACACCCATCTTCTAAATAGCGGACTAAATCACCCGTTTTATAAAGCCGATCGTTGTAGCCACTGTCTTTTTCTTGCTGAGTCTGATAGGGGTTATTAATGAAGCTCTTATGCGTCAAATCAGGATTATTTAAATAACCGCGCGCCACCCCGTCGCCACCAATATATAACTCACCTAATACTCCGACAGGTACAGGCTGTAACGAGGTATTTAATACATAAATACTGGTATTACTAATGGGTCGACCAATACTATTACTGTAATGCGTTGCCGTATTGAGCTCAGTAGTTGACCAAATCGTGGTTTCTGTTGGCCCATAAACATTGAGTACACCAGCTAACTCATGCCCTGTAAAGAATTTATCAAGTAGCTGATGAGTAACAGGCTCCCCCCCCGCTAAAACATACAACTGAGGGTTATTAAATGTTATTTTATCAAGGCAGGCTGACCATACACTCGGTGTCATTTGAATAAAGCTGTAATCTGCCGTATTGATCTTCTCAAAATCACTGGTGGCTAGCTCAATAAAACCGCCTGAGAACAACGGCAAGCCATATTCAAGCCCCCAAATATCAAAAACATAATTAGTGATTGAGAAGGTATCAACCTTAGGCAACTCATTAAAATAAGTATTTTTGTAATGATAAACTAAATTAATATATGCACGTTGCTCAATCATCACCCCTTTAGGGTTGCCCGTTGTACCACTGGTAAATAATACATAGGCAAGATTATTTGATTTTGTCTCTGTGCTAGGCTTCGTATTGGTATAGTTTTTTGCCAACCACTGCCAATAGCTTTCATCATCAATCAACTCAAGCTGAAGTGCTGAACTTAAGAGAGAATCAAATCGGTGTTGGTTAGCATGATCCGTAATCACCGCCTTAGCATTGGTTTGCTCTAAAATATAAGCAAAACGATCATCCGGTGCATGCACATCTATAGGCACATAAGCACCACCCGCCTTTAAGATAGCCAGAATAGAAATGAGCATGAAGGGCGAACGATCTAAACAGATAGCCACAATATCATCAGGTTTGATCTGATATTTCGTTTTTAAATGATTCGCTAATAAGTTTGTTTGCTCATCTAACTGACGATAAGAAAGCGTTGTATCCTTATGTTTTATTGCTATTGCATCAGGCGTTATTGCCGCTTGATCGACAAACAAACTACTCATAGTTTTATCTTTTGGATAATCCTTTTGGGTCTTATTCCAATCAACAATCACCTTGTTATAGTCAGCATTGGTTAAATACTGGAAATTATTCTCAGTAATAAATGGATTAGCCAATAATTGTTTAAGCAAGCCATTAATACCCGTCAACAGCTTAGCAATGGTACTTTCGCTAAATAGCTCACCCGCATACCTTAACTTCATAATAAGGCTTGCATCTGCTTCATACGCTGTAATCGCTAACGGATAATCCATTTTTTCTTGAATGGCATTAAAGTACAAGCCAAGAGGATTATCTTGGCCTTCATCTGGCGCTGGGTAGTTTTCAAAAATAAACAACGAATTAAATAACCGTTGTCCATTTTTTTGTAACTTCACCAACTCAACATGGCTACGATTATTAACTTCATTAATCGAGTTTTGTAGCTCAACTAATTTATCTGTGACCATTTTTTCGCTGTGCGTTAACACAACAGGCAAGGTATTAATAAATAATCCAACGGACTGTTCAATGTCGTCCACAGGGATGTTACGCCCCGATACGGTCATACCTAAAACACTGGTTTGCGTATTGCCGTAAATACTTAATAACTTATGCCAACAATACTGCATCACTGCATTAAGGGTAATACCATGACTATGGCATAACTGTTTTAATGCTTGATAATCAAGATTTTTTATCGCTAACTCTTGTTCTTTAGGCTCTTTAATATGCTTATAATCAGATAACTTAATTGATTTTAAGACAGGTTTTAACAGTGCGCTTAAGTCCTCTGCTTCTTCTAGTTGCCCTAAATAATCATCCCAGAACTGCTTATCTTGCTGATCGTGTTCCTGTAAATAAGCTTGTGCCTTTAAATAACTCTTATCAACACTGAGTTCAGGCGTATGGCCATTTAATAACTGTAAATAAAGATCATGTACAAACGTTATTAAAAGTGGATTACTCCATCCGTCTAAAATGGCATGGTGATTATTAAATACACACACAAAGTGATTCGCTTTTTGCTTAATCAGCGTAATTCTAAACAAGCCACTCACACCTAAATCATAGCCCTGTGCTCTGTCTGCCAAAAGAATCTCATTTACTTCATTTTGCTGAGCTGCAACGGTTTGATCTGTTAAGTCAATAAAACGCCATGAGAGTTGGCTTTGCTTATCAATCACTTGTACAATTTCTTCATCCCAAGAGAATCTTAAACGTAATACGGGGTAATGTTGCTGCG
This sequence comes from Entomomonas moraniae, assembly GCF_003991975.1. Taxonomy (NCBI): domain Bacteria; kingdom Pseudomonadati; phylum Pseudomonadota; class Gammaproteobacteria; order Pseudomonadales; family Pseudomonadaceae; genus Entomomonas; species Entomomonas moraniae. Next base: position 3,065,920 of record NZ_CP029822.1, on the reverse strand, counting down.
CAAGTAACCAAGCCTTTTGCAATAACGGTGTATTCAATTCACGATGGTACTCCCATACCATCTGTGTTCTATACGCCTCATCTTTATCGCCTTGGCTTAATGCATGGTATACAAAACCTTGTTGCAAGCTATTGGCTTTATAAACTGCTTCCAACTCTTGGTTTTCTTGCAATTTATCTAATAAGGATTTAGAAATAATCGAGTCGATATCAGACAGCGTTAAATAATGATGTTTTTCGGCTAATAACGCATTAATTAACTGTTGCAGGTGTTCTTTATAAGATTCTGCTAGCAAGTCTAACTGATCAACTGATAACTTACCGGCAATCGAAAATGACAACGTATTATCAATCACAAGACCATTGATATTTAATACTAAATCATCCGTATTTTGGGTAGAAACGCTAACACCGGCATCTTCACGGGTAAAATACCAGCTTTGCTCTTGTGCTTCTGTAGTAAAATTACCTAAATAGTTAAACGCTATTTTAGGCAGTGTTCGATGACAATAACCCTCTATTGCACCATAACCAACACCGTGATCAGGAATCGTTCTTAATTGGTCTTTTACAGATACTAGTAACTGTTTTACATCTGTTATATCTGCTGACAATAACACGGGATAGAACGACGTAAACCAGCCAACGGTACGATTAATATCAACTTGCTCGTCAATTTCCTCACGCCCATGCCCCTCTAGAAGTACAGCATATTTACCTAAGTGGAAGCATGACTCTAATGATAAAGTTAACGCAGTTAATAGCAAATCATTAATTTGTGTTTGATACACATCGTGCACATCTCGCATGATATGACGTGTTTGCTGTTCTGTTAAACGTAGCTGAACCAATGAAGTTGAGGCGGTGGCTTTCTCTATTAAATAGCGATTAACTGCTTCGCCCTCAGCCATAATATTTTGCCAATAGTCCACTTGTGATTGTTGAGCTTGTGCATAACGTGCTAATGCATCACTCCATTGGCGATAACTTGTTCCCTTTGCCCCTAGAATATGTTCAGCAGTGACTGTTTCAGCCTCTTCTGGATGCTCTACAAGGTATTGATAAATCAGCTGCAGATGGTCTTTAATAATACGCAAGCTCACCGCATCAACAATCAAGTGGTGCAATGTAATATGTAAGCGTGCACGGCCATCCTCGTAATCGGCTAAATAACCTATATGGTAAAGCTGACCTTTTTCAATATTAAAATGTGCTTGCCACTGCGTGAAAAGCTTAGCTTGCTGTTCAGACGATGCATAGTCTTTAACCGATACCGCAGTAAAGCCAATAGCGGCTATGTTTTCTTGATAGCTTTGCTCATAACCAAACTCAGCCCGTTGATTTGCTGTAAACACCATCCGCAAAGCATCGTGATAGCTCACAAGCTTCGCTACGGTAAGCTTAAGCAACTCACTATTTAAGGTTGGAACATTCACAACTACCGATTGGTTCCAATGATTAGGGGCGTTATAAAGTCCCTTTTTGGTTTGATCAAAGAACCATTCTTGAATAGGTAGTAATGTAATATTACCTGATAAAGCCCCTTGCTCAGTAATAATATTGACGTGCCCTTGCGAGGAGACTTTTTGTGCTAATGCTTTAACGGTGCGACTCGCGAAAACTTCTTTCACAGAGACTTTAGCATTAAGCTGTTGGCGAATACGACTAATCAACTGGATACAACTAATACTATCGCCACCTAATCTAAAGAAATCATCTTCAATACCAACGCTATCAGAATCAATACCTAGAACATCTGCAAATAACTGACACAGCTTGAGCTCAAGCTCATTGGTTGCTGCCACATACTGTGTTGACTGTGTCATAACAGGGTTCGGCATTTTATGACGATCTAACTTTCCATTCACCGTTAATGGGAATGAATCCATGGCAATAAATGCCATGGGGATCATGTAATCAGGTAAATACTGTTTTAAATAAGCAACAATGGCTTCTTCGCTAATAACCTTATCTGCCACATAATAAGCCACAAGCAGCTTATTAGCTCCTTGATCAAGCACTAACACCGCAGATTTTTTGATACCATCAAAAGAAGACAGTTTCGCTTCGATTTCACCTAGCTCAATTCTAAACCCACGAATTTTTACTTGGAAATCAGCACGACCAATATATTCAAGCGTTCCATCAGCCATTAACCTTGCTAAGTCACCTGTTTTATAGAGCCTGTCATTATAATGTTGCTGTTTCTGCTCAGCCGTTTGGAATGGATTATTAATAAAACGTTGTTCTGTTAACGCTGTATTATTGAGATAACCTCGTGTTACACCATATCCCCCAATATACAACTCACCTACCACGCCAGCAGGAACATGGCGCAATGCAGGGTCAAGTAAATACGAGGTATAGCTAGGTAATGCACTACCAATTAAAGAGGCAGCACCTAAATCATCAGCGACGAGTTTTTTATAAGTCACATGCACCGTTGTTTCAGTGATACCGTACATGTTAATTAAACAAGGTTGATCATCTTTATAGAGCTGATACCAAGGTTTTAATTGGGTGAAGTTTAATGCTTCACCACCAAAAATCACATAACGAAGTGCGTTTAATCTGCTTGCTTTATCTTTAGCTACCTCAATAAACTGATAAAACGCACTCGGTGTTTGATTCAATACCGTAACGGATTCTTTAATGCATAAATCATAAAACACATCAGTGTCTTTAACGGTATCCGCATCAGGAACTAGCAACTTACCACCAAACAGCAAGGCACCCCAAATTTCCCAAACACTAAAATCAAACGTATAGGAATGGAAAAGTGTCCAGACATCTTGATGATTAAAATGATAAAGCTCATCCGTACAAGTGAATAAGTTAATCACATTACGGTGCTCAACCATCACTCCTTTAGGCTGACCCGTTGTACCACTGGTGTAAATAATATATGCCAAATCACTTGGCGTGACGTTATCAATGGGCTTTTGCTCTGCAAAACTATCTGCCAACATTTGCTCAAACGTTAGCTCATCAATGGCTTTAACATCAACATGCGCTGGTAAAATCTGTTGTAAATGTACTTGATTTACTCGATCAACCAAAACCACTTTAGATTGGGTGTCTTCAACCATGAAGCTTAGACGCTCTGTTGCTGCCTTAGGATCCATTGGTACATAAGCCGCACCTGCTTTTAATACAGCTAAAATAGCCACTAGCTGATAGGTTGAACGTTCTAAGCACAATGCTACAAAATCATTGGGTTTAAGCGCATATTGGGTTTGTAAATACGCTGCTAACCGATTCGATTTGTCCTCTAACTCACGGTAAGTTAACTGCTGATTTTGTGACTTAACGGCCACACAATCCACATGTTCTGCCACTTGCTTCGCAAACACGGTATTGATGGTTTGCGCAGGCGTTGATGATTGCGGATAGGTATTTCTTTCAACAAACTGTTGATATTCATTAGGCTGTAAATAGCTAAAGGCATTAGCTTTAATGTCAGGACAGGCTAACAGTTGTGAAAGCAGCAGTGGGAAACGCGCCATCAATAATTCAATTGCTTTACTCTCGAACAATTCTCCAGCATATTGTATTTTTATGCTGACTTGTTGATACAGTTCATGCACAGTAACAACCAAAGGATAATCTTGTTTTTCAATAGCTTTATTAAACTTAATGGCTAATTGATCACCCTTTTTAATATCTTCAGGCATTGGGTAGTTTTCATACACAAAGAGGGTATTAAATAAACGCTCACCCGCTTTTTGCAGTGTTACCAAATCAATATTACTGCGGTGATTTCCTTCGTTAATCGCTTCTTGCAACTGCTTAATTAAGGTAATGACCTCTACATCCGTATGGCTGAGAACAATCGGCAAGGTATTAATGTATAGCCCGACAGACTCTTCAATTCCTGCGAGCGGCAAGCTTCTACCTGCCACAGTCATGCCCACTACCGTAATATCACTACGGCTGTATAAACTCAACAATTTGTGCCACAAGTATTGTAATAGCGCATTAACTGTCACGCCGTGCGCCATACAAAAATCTTTCATGGCCACATAACGATCACTCTCAATAATAACAGTAGTTGATTGCGGTTCTTTAACTTCTTTATGCTCAGATAGCAGTACTTGCTTATGTTCTACTTTAAACAATGCACTTAAATTTTCTTGCTCTTTATCTTGAGCAACTTGTAAATACTCTTGCCAATACTTTTGTTGTGTTTGCTTATGTTGCTGTACATGAGCTTGCGCTTTCAGATAACAAGTATCTTCATTAATTGTAACCTTCTGGTTATCAAGCAATGCTAAGTAACTATTATGAACAAAGCTTAATAAAATAGGGTTACTCCAACCATCTAAAATAGCGTGATGATTATTAAAAATACAACGGTAGAAATTATCACTGTATTTAATCACGTACACTCTAAATAGGTTGCCCGCTGTTAAATCATAAGGTTCTTTAGTATCTTGTGCTAACACACGTTCAAAAGTATGTTGTTTTTCAGCTTCGGTTGTATTCGTTACATCAATAAAGCGCCAGTCAACCTCGCCTTTCTTATCAACTATTTGAATTAGCGTTTCATCCCATGAGAAACGTAATCTTAGAGACGGGTATTTTTGTTGTGTTAATTGCCATGCTTGTTTTAGCTTATCAACATCAATCGCGACATGATAATCCCATAAAAGCTGTGAGCGATAAGCCTCATCCTCATCACCCTGACTAATGGCGTGGTATATAAAACCTTGCTGTAAACTATTAGCCAGATAGATACTTTCAACTTCTCGGCTAGCTTGCAAGGTATTTAATAATGAAGCACTGATTCTATAATCAATATCTGACAACGTTAAATAATTACGCTTCTTCTGCGCCAGAGAGTTGACTATATTTTTTAACTGTTGCTCAAACGCTGAAGTAAAACGTTGTAATTGCTCCGCCGATAAACGGGCTGCCACTAAAAACTGTAATGCTTCATCAATGATGCCACCATTAAGTGCTAGCAGGCTATCATCCTTATTTTCTGGAGAACTATTAAGCCCTGCATGTTGGTCATTAATAAAACACCAACTTTGCTCATCATCTGTGCTATCAAACTGTCCTAAATAGTTGAAGCTAATGCTTGGTAGCGAGCTTTCTGAATAGCCTTTTAAAGCACCGTAACCTATACCACTGTTGGGAATACGTCTTAAATAATCCTTGGTATTAACAAGTGTCAATAAAGGATCATCGGCAACTACTGATAAAACAACAGGGTAAATACAGGTAAACCAACCCACTGTATTAGTAATATCAAGTGTTTCAATATCTGCTTGTCGCCCATGCCCCTCAACAGTAACAGCCAACCCTACCTGACCTGTCAATTGATGAATAGACAACGCTAATGCACAAAGCAGTAAATCATTAATTTGTGTATTAAAGACCTCAGGGATTGTTTGCGTTAATTGTTTTGTAAATGCTTTATCAAAAACAATTTTTTGCTCAGTGGTTTCTTCTAGTGCAATTGACTCAATGGCTTTATTGATAACACCTGCTCGTTGAGCAACGTCTGTCCAATGATTTTTTTCAAAAACCATGCCTTCTAAATTATCTGCCTGATAATTTTTTATCGCATTTGACCACTGGCGGTAACTACTGGTTTTATCCCCTAAGAGTTGTTCAACATTTGCCGTTTTGTCTTCAATTAATCCATCATAGATTTTTTGTAAATCGCTTTTGATAATGCGCCAACTGACAGCATCAATAATTAAGTGATGCACGATAAAATAGAGTTTCACACAGCGATTATTTTGATCTGTAATGCCTAATACTCTTAATAACGGAGGTTGACTAATATCAAAATCTGTATTTAAAATAGCTAGTTTTTCATCCAACAAACTGGGTGTTAAAGAGCTTTCATTAACAAACTCAATAGGTACGTTCTCCAGCGATTTATTATAAAACTGCTCAGCTTGATATCCTTCAGTCTTTATCGTATAAGACAATCGAAATGCATCATGATAATTAATTAATTTAGCCACCGCCTCTTGTAAGGTTGCCTTACACAATGAGGGGATCTGAAGCACAAAACATTGATTCCAATGGTTAACATTTTTGAAAGTTCCTCTCTTCCATTTATTGAAAAACCAAGCCTGAATAGGTAATAGAGGAACTAATCCTTCTAAAATACCTTGTTCTGTTTCAATGGACTTGAAGATCGTGCCTTGATTTAAATAAAAGTGATGACACAGTGACTTAATGGTACGACAACTAAAGATGTCATTAACACCAATATTAACGCCTAACTGCTGGCGAATACGGCTGACAAGCTGTATCCCTTTAATACTGTCACCACCAAGGCGGAAGAAATCGTCCTCAATACCTACTTGAGAAAGCTCTAAACCTAATACTTGTGCAAATAAGGCACAGAGTTTATGCTCCATTTCATTGGTTGGCGCTACATAATGGGTATTTGTTGAAAGCTGTGGTTCTGGAAGCGCTTTACGATCGATCTTACCACTCAACAACACTGGAAATGCATCCATAAAAACAAATACATTCGGTACCATATAATCAGGTAACGTTTGTGCTAAATGGGCGATTAACTCATTATTATTTAATGCTTGCTTGGCCACATAATACGCCGCTAGGTATTTGGCCTTAGTGGTAGGATTTTCCTTTACCAAAACCGTTACTTTATCTACTTCTGGGAAGGTCAATAAACGACTTTCTATTTCCTCAAGCTCAATACGAAAACCTCGTATTTTTACCTGAAAGTCATTACGACCCATATATTCAATAGAACCATCTTTTGTATAGCGCGCTAAATCCCCTGTTTTATAAAGACGATCGTTATAATGGCTAATTTTTTCCTCTTCTCTCTGGAAAGGATTGGCCATAAATGTCTGATCAGTTAGGGTAATATTATTTAAATAGCCTCGTGCTATACCAATCCCACCAATATAGAGCATCCCTGTAACACCAGCGGGAACAGGCTCTAAATATTGATTTAATATATAACAGGTAACGTTTCCTAAAGGACGACCAATGTTGGTATAACCATCCCCTATTTCATAATAGTGTAGGCTTGAGCAAACACTCCCTTCACTTGGACCATAGGCATTAATCACACAGGTCCCTTGCTTGCGGTAACTGTCCATAATGCTTGGATGTGTCACATCCCCTGCAACCACTAACGTTTGCAAAGCAAGTAGTGAGTCTTTATCCAATAACACAGGAGGAATAGTCGCAATCGCAATTCGGTTAGTAGCAATATACTGCTGTAATGCCTGAAAATCTAAACGCTTTTCTTCTTCTAAAATAAATAGCGTATGACCATTAACAATTGCCGTATAAATCTCAGACACATGGGCATCAAACACATAATCAGAATACCACAAGCAATGTTGTCCCAAGCCCTTTTCAACAAGACCAAATGACTTGCCCTGCATAACAGATAAGTTCATTAGCCCTTTATGCTCAATCATTACCCCTTTAGGTGTCCCTGTAGTACCACTGGTATAGATGACATAAGCCAAATGCTTAGGGAACACATTCACTAAAAGGTTATGTGTTGAATAATTCTCTGCTAAAGACTCCGGCGTGTGTTGTTCAAGAATAACGGCAGGGGTTTCTGATAATAATTGAGTAAATCGCTCTTGATAAACCTCGTTAGTTACAATGCCTTTAGCATTGGCATCTGTAACAATAAAAGCGATCCGCTCATCAGGTGCAGACGGAGAGATTGGAACATATGCAGCCCCTGCCTTTAATACCGCCAGCATACTGATGAGCATCAGCTCCGAGCGGTCTAAGCAAAGCGCAACAATGTCATTGGCTTCTAATGAAAGCTTATCTTTTAAATAAGCCGCCAATAAATTAGCACGTTTATTTAACTCTTGATAAGACAAACGTTGATCTTTATAAACAACAGCCGTCTGATCAGGTATTTTTTCAACTAACGACTCAAAATGCTCAATGATAGTATCATTTAAAAAATCAGTAGAATACGTCGTATTGTATTGATAAACCAAAAGATCTCTGGTTTGCTCATCCAATAAACTTAAGTCTTTAATAGCCGTATCGGCTTGATTACTTGACAAAAGCGCAACGATTTGACGGAATAAATACTGATAAATGGATACCAGTTGCTCAATCGCTTTTGCATCCAATACATCACGATCAAACCTAATCCTATAGTTAATCTTACTGTTATGCTCTTGCTGTTCAAAAAGTAAAGTACTGACAAGGTCAATATGAAAATCATGGTTCACTTCGCCATCAATCACACCATTTAAGCCGCTTTGATGGTCGCGAAAAAAGGTTTGTGCAAAGGCTACATCCAATACATTAGCCGCATCAGCGTATTGTACGATTTCCTTGATCGGTAGGTATTTTGCTTTTGTTTGCTTTTGTTCTTTGAAGTAGGACGTCGTATAATCCATTAACGACTTAAGAGTTGTCTCTTGATCAAACCGATAATCAATTAACATTGTATTGATATGTGAACCATACATTAACTCTTTAGCTTCTGTGAATGCGATAGGATAAGCCAATGCTAGCTCATTCTTATTAGTTAATTTATGGAATACAATCGCTAATACCATTTGCCCTAAAATATAGGGGGTTATCTTATATTGATACCTTAGTTTTTTAACTTGATTATATGTTTCTTCATCAAAACTAAACATATACTCATCAACAACGCGACGTAAAGTCGACGGTGTAGTATCTTTCTTTTTCAAAAAGCCTAGGTCGATTCCCTCGATACCTTGTAAATGCTTTTTCCAAAAATCAACAATCGTTTCTTTATGCTCTACTAATAACCCTTTAAAATATTGATTAACTTCCTCATGAAGAGCTCTTTGCTGATTCATGGAGAAGTTATCGTAAGTAATTCCATTATAATTTTTTCTAAACTTATCCCATATTTCAGCTGTACTCACACCATCAACAACAATGTGATGCAGGATAAAAATCATTCGATACTTTTTATCTGACAACCGAATCAGATGTACCCGCATGTACAAATCATTTTCAAGATCAAAAGGGGCAGAAATAATGTTGTAAATTTCTTGATCCGAGAGAGGGGTAGGATGATAAATTGCAATACTTTTTGCAGGTTTCCTCGGCTTCCAATAGATTTCATCATCCTGATCACAAATACTGTGAGATAGAATAAAGTGCTCATTAGCTACTGCTAAAAAACTCTGGTTAACTTTATTAAAGTCAATTTCACCTTCAACATTGTTATCTATGACAATACTATAATCACTACGTAGTGGATTTTGTAGCCATTCATAGTAAAAAATCAATTGGTAAGGTGTTAATTTTACTTTTGCTTTGTCCTGAATAACCACTTCAGTCTCTGTTGACATAACCCTGTAATCTCTTATCAAACAAATTCCCTGTTAGACTAATAAATATCAACAACTTCAGCTAACTGTCCATTTAAGCAATAGCGATATTTATACATATTCCTGACAATACATAACTACCAATAACTTTTAATATTGATAGTATAAAGATAAGCCAGAAGCCAGAATAAATTTTAAAAACCTTTCATTGAAGGCTTCATTAAGTAATTTAATATAATACCTATTGACCAAACAATAACGACCTAAGTCTAATATTTTTAAAACACTAAAAATGATATATATTGTTTTAAACTGATATGAACCACATGAAAAATAAAGAAGAGGAGATACAAAAAAAGCCATGCGAAATTAAATTCATACAAATTTAACTCCACACTTTAAAAAAATTGTTCAGACTATCTATGACTTGCTAAGCTTTTTTTAATAACTTACAAAGGCTTTTTAAGCATTTCTAAAAAGCTCTACAACACAAGCATGATCTGTTGGTAAAAAACCTGCAATGGTAATTTCTTGTCCGCCTGATGTAATATAAGTGTCATAATTATCTAACGGCTTAGGAATATCACCAGTTCTTTGTACCGTAATTTTAGGTGCAGAACAAAAAATCAATAACGTATCAGCCATAGAAGCAAAAGTTTTGGGTTCAAGCCCCACATCACACCATTGATAAGCTCCTGTATAAAGATCATCGTTATACAATAAACTTAAATCTTTTACTGGCCCTAACGGTAAACTAACCATAGTTACGCTATCAGCATCCACTCGGACATGCTCATGAATTTTGAGAGTATTTTCGAACTGGCTGTTAATAACAACATCCGCGACCGTTCCCTCTAATACAGAAAAAACTCTCATAAACCCAGGAAAAGGAGGTAGTGCTCTTTGTTGCACATCTTCTATCGCAAAGCGCCAATCAAACACTTCTTTGCTAGGCGAATCTTCATTCCTCGCAACTTCAGTACTTTTTCCTGTTGTACTTCTCCAATCCATTGGCTGATAATCTTTTAATTTTTTGATAATATCCATTAATACTTCCCTTAAAATCTATGAAATAACTTTATCGTTATTAACAATACTGTTTCGCAAAATATATAACAATTTCTTTATTATAACTCTATTAGCTAAAACTCGAACTATTATACCTTGTATTTTTTATCTACTATAATTCTGACAAATAAAACACAAAAGGATATAAAAGATGTACATAGCCATGAATCGCTTTAAAATAAAACAAGGTGAAGAGCAACGCTTTATTGAATTATGGAGAAACCGAGATAGCCAGCTTAAAGAAGTTCCCGGTTTTATTAACTTCAACCTTTTACAAGGATCAACCCAAGAGGGCTATACTCTTTTTGCCTCTCATGCCCAGTGGGAATCAGAAGAGGCATTCAAAAACTGGACACAATCAGAAGCCTTTCGTAAAGCTCACGCTAATGCGGGTAATCCAAGTACAAGAGAGATTTACTTAGGGCCTCCACAGTTGGAATGTTTTAATGCTGTGCTCTAATAAATGAATTGCATGCATAAATAAAATCACTCATGCCTTGTTTTTTTTGTAGAATAGCCAAGGCTATTCTACTGATAATATAATGACTTATGACACAACCACTTCCCTTCTCTTTAAACTTTCCACTACAAGGAAGTCAACTTATTGAGGCCAGCGCAGGAACAGGTAAAACATTTACCATCTCCACACTGTACCTGCGATTAGTGCTAGGACACGGAAGTGAGAAAACACGGTTTAATAAGCCACTATTACCACCAGAAATATTGGTAATGACATTTACTGAGGCGGCAACACAAGAGCTTCGTGATAGAATTAGAAGCCGACTATCAGAAGCTGCGCGTTATTTTCGTAATGAATTAGCAACACCCGATGAAATTCTCACCTGCTTACGTAATGATTATCTTGAAATGGAATGGCCAAACTGTGCACAACAACTTGAAATAGCAGCACAGTGGATGGATGAAGCATCGGTATCCACCATCCACTCATGGTGCCAACGCATGTTAAGAGAGCATGCATTTGATAGTGGCAACCTATTCCACCAACATCTAGAAACGGATCATAGCGAACTTTTAGCCAGTGTTATTCGAGATTATTGGCGAATTTTCTGCTATCCCATGACAGGACTAGCACTCGACTGGGTAAGAGAGCATTGGCAAACACCCGAGCATTTACAAAATAAATTACTTGATTTACTTGATACGGAACTACCCGTCATAACTCAGACACCTACAGCGCTTATTGAAACACAACTGACATTACAAAAAGAGCAATTAGCCGAATTAAAAAAACCTTGGCTAGTTTGGGCGGAAGAGTTGCGTTTACTATGCAATGAAGCTATTGCTAAAAAGCAAGTAGATAAAAGAAAACTACATGAGCGCTTTTATAATGATTGGTGCAATAAGCTCATTGTCTGGGCAAGTGATCCAGACCTTATTGACCTTAATCTAGCAGCAGGCTTTCAACGTTTAACAAAAGAAGGTTTGGAAGAAGCTTGGAAAGAAGGCACACCGCCTGATCATCCCGCATTAACGGCCATATCGACACTACGTCATTCCTTAAACAACTTACCTAACCCCACACTTGACTTACTAAGCCATGCGGTAAACTGGGTGAAGCAACGTTTTCATCAAGAAAAAATTCGTCGCGCTGAAATCGGCTTTGATGACTTACTGACCCGTTTAGATGATGCGTTACAGAGGTCATCGAGTAAACGCTTAGCCAAGGTTATTCGCCAGCAGTTTCCTGTTGCGATGGTGGATGAGTTTCAAGACACTGACCCCATCCAATACCGTATTTTAAGTAAAGTTTACCTAGAAGACGCAGAGGGAACTGGGTTATTTTTGATTGGCGACCCTAAGCAAGCTATTTATGCCTTTCGCGGTGCAGATATTTATACCTACCTACAAGCACGGCGACATATCGAACAACGACTTCATCAGCTTGATACTAACTACCGTTCTAGTCAAGCCATGGTTAATGCAACCAACCATTTATTTAACTATGCAGAACAACATAATAATCGCGGGGCATTTCTCTTTAAAACACCTGAAACCAATGCACTCCCTTTCCACCCCGTCAAAGCACAAGGAAAAAAAGATGCATTTGTTATCAATAACCAACAACAAACAGCATTAACCTTATGGTATCAAGAAACACCTGAGCCTTTAACTACAACACAGTACTATCTAAGCTTTGCAGAGGGCTGTGCAACCGAAATAGTCCGCCTACTGAATCTAGGCCAACAAAGTAAAGCAGGCTTTCAACAAGAAAAATATCTGCTCCCTTTGCGTCCATCTGATATTGCAATACTCGTACGCAGTGGGAAAGAAGCAAGAATTATTCGTGATGCACTCAGTGCACGTAATATTCGCAGTGTTTACTTATCAGATAAAGACTCTGTATTAGATACCCAAGAAGCACAAGATTTATTGCTATGGCTTGAAGCCTGCTACCAACCCGAAAATGAATATTTATTAAGAGCAGCGCTCGCCAGTGCGACACTTAACTTATCGTTACAAGAATTAGACAGTTATAATCTGCATGAGAATATTTGGGAGCAACGAATTCTCCAGTTTAGGGACTACCAATCGCTTTGGCGCGCACAAGGGGTATTGCCCATGTTACGCCGCCTGTTACAAGACTTTGAGTTACCCGAACGCTTATTAAGCAACTCACAAGAAGGGGAAAGAAAACTCACTAACTTATTACATCTAGCTGAATTACTGCAACAAGCGGCTAATGAGTTAGATGGTGAACAAGCGTTGATTCGTTATTTGGCCGAAAGACTCTCCGAAAACAAGACACAAAATAATGAATACATTGTTCGTTTAGAGAGTGATGAACAGTTAGTTAAAGTTATCACCATTCATAAATCCAAAGGGCTTGAATACCCACTCATTTTTTTACCTTTTATTTGCTCTTTCAAAGCCGTGAATGGCCATTTTTTACCCATTCGTTACCACGATGAGCGAGGAAAACAACAAGTTTCCCTTTTTAGAAAGCCAGAGATTATCCAACAAGCCGACCAAGAGCGTTTAGCAGAAGATCTGCGCTTACTTTATGTTGCTATAACCCGCGCCAAATACAGTTGCTGGTTAGGCATTAGTGATTTAAAACAGGGAAACACGAAGTCTTCTGTTTTACATTTATCTGCCCTTGGCTACTTACTTAATAATGGTCTAGCACTTGAAGACAGCAACCAACTCACTGCCTGTTTATCGAAGCTAACCGAGGGTTGTCAGAATATTCAGCTCCAACCATTACCCGAACCCACCGCGCTGACTTTTAACGAACAGCCGCTCACAACAACAAAACCTCAAGCCAGAGAAATGGAAAAAGCTATTTCCCGTTTTTGGTGGATCTCATCTTATAGCTCATTACAATTAGCTGCCAAAAACATCAATCCACTTGATGAACAAACCACACCACCTGAAACGGCTACCAACCAAAACCTATTGGATGATGATACACAACCATTGTCGTTAGTTAACACCGTGATGACACAAGATATTCATGGCTTTCCTAAAGGCGCATTAGCGGGTACTTTCTTACATGATATTTTAGAGTGGGCAGCAGACAAAGGGTTTCAAGCCGTTTTGGCTACCCCAGAAGAAACGCGCGACATTATTGCTAGGCGCTGTAATATCAGAGGCTGGGAGCATTGGATTGATATTTTACATAGGTGGCTACAAGATTTTTTAAAACAACCGCTACCTCTTTCTAATACAACGGCCTGTTTAGCCGAACTCTCCTATTACCTTTCAGAAATGGAGTTTATGTTTGCTAGCCACTACCTTAATCTGGAGCAATTGGATCAGTTGGTTAGTCACTACATTCTCCCCGATCAAGTACGCCCCAAACTTGAACCGGGTATGCTAAATGGTATGTTCAAGGGATTTATTGACTTAACGTTTGAGTACGAAGGACGCTATTATATAGCAGACTATAAATCAAACTGGTTAGGTGAAAATAATGCAGCTTATACCACACAAGCTATTCAAGAATCCATGTTAACTCATCGTTATGACTTGCAGCTTGCACTGTATCAACTGGCGTTACACCGCCAGTTAACCGCTCGTCTCCCCCAATATGATTATGAACAACATACCGGTGGTATACTCTATCTCTTCTTACGAGGGATACACAGCCAAACAAACGGGGTATTTTATGAGCGTGCTCCATTTGAACTCATTGAAAAGTTAGATCGGTTGTTTGCAAAGAAAACGAAAGGTAATGTATGAAGTTAAACCCTCTACTACCCATCCCATTACAGCAACTTGAACAAACAGACCAATGGCTAACGTTGCGCCCATTAAACTCGAACACAGATATGTTATTGGTTTTACAGCTTTGGGTAAGCGCAGGTTGGTTACGTCCTTTAGACCATGCATTTACTGCCTTTTTGGCGGAGCAAGAGCCAACCGTCACACCCACGGTATTACTAGCTGCTGCATTAACCAGTTATCAACTAAGCCATGGGCATGTGTGCTTAGATTTGGCTTTGTCAATTGAACAGCCTGCTTTTACTTTATCGTTAACTCATCAGTTTCAACAGCAACCTTGGTTTCCAAGCCAGCTACTCAAGCAAATTAAACTCCATGAGTGGCAACTGGCTATTGAAGACAGTCGCCTTGTTTCGACGGGAGAACAACAAGCTCCATTGGTATGGCATAACGGTAGACTCTATCTATGGCGTTTTTGGTATTATGAAAAACTATTAACAATCCATATTAATCAACGACTCAATACAACACTTCTACCCCCAAAAGATTTATCAGCACGCTTAAATAAGCTCTTTAACAATAATAATGATAAACCTGATTGGCAAAAAATCGCTTGTGCCATCGCTACGCGAACAGCTTTTAGCATTATTACTGGCGGTCCTGGCACAGGGAAAACAACCACCGTTATCCGCTTACTTGCGCTTTTACAAACACCGGCTGTAGAAGCCGGAAAACCACTTAACATCCAACTTGCTGCCCCCACAGGGAAAGCTGCTGCAAGACTCTCAGAATCTATAGGAATGCAAGTTGCCTCCTTGAAGATTGATGAGCAAGTAAGGTCTTACATTCCAACCAGTGTGAGTACACTGCATCGCTTACTCGGAAGCCGGCCTGATACTAGACATTTTCAACACAATAAAACTAATCCGTTAGCCTTGGATATTTTAATTATTGACGAAGCCTCCATGATTGATCTGGAATTATTTGCTCATTTACTCGAAGCACTTCCCACACAAGCTCGGCTTATCTTACTGGGTGATAAAGACCAATTAGCCTCCGTAGAAGCAGGGGCTGTTTTAGGTGACTTATGTCGCAATGCAGAGCAAGGCTTTTACAGCCCCGAAACTCTGAAATGGCTGGAAACAACCACGGGGGAAGCGCTTAATTCGTTACCATTAAAAGCCGGCAATAACCAACAGCACCCGCTAGCCCAACAAACTGTTATGCTACGCCACTCCCGACGCTTTGCTAGTGATAGCGGTATTGGCCAGTTAGCACAACAAGTAAATACAGGCAATATTAAGCAGGCACGTCATTTATTAGAAAAGACCTCAAATGATTTGAGGCATTTAATGCTTAATCAGCCTAATGACAAAGCCTTTGAACAATTCATTTTACAGGGTAGCCAACCTCATGACGGTTATCATCACTACCTAACAATTTTGAAAAAACAACGCCCTAACAATACAACGCCCATTTACGACCCTGCTTGGAAACAATGGGCTAATCAAGTACTCAGTGCTTTTAATCAATTCCAAGTGTTGGCTGTACTACGTGAGGGAATTTGGGGGGTGAGTGAGCTCAATAAACGTATTGCTTACCATCTATATCACCATGGCTATATTAACCATTTTGATGGTTGGTACGAGGGGCGCCCCGTACTAATCACGCATAATGATTATGCGCTGGGCTTGATGAATGGCGATGTGGGGATCACCCTTGCATTCCCTATTGAAAACGCACCAGAACAAACCGTTCTGAAAGTAGTGTTCCCTTATAATGATGGCACTCAAAATTTAAGAGAGGTTTTGCCAAGCCGTTTAAGCTCGGCAGAAACTGTTTTTGCTATGACCGTACATAAATCCCAGGGTTCTGAGTTTTCACATACAGCTCTCATTCTTCCTGACCAACTAAATCCTGTTCTAAATAGAGAGCTACTTTATACGGCTATTACAAGAGCACGACACAAGTTCACCCTAATTGAAAGCCAACAACGTATTCTTGATGAGGCCATCAAACGGCAAACTGTGCGCTTAAGTGGTTTAGCTTTTTAATGCTTTATTTTTAACAAATAAAGTATACGCAACCACCAATAAAACAACCCACACACACCCAACGTATAAAGCAATACGAGAATCTTTAAAAACACCTAAGAGTACGACGACAAACACCATAAACAGTGTTGTTAATATAGGAGCTATCGGCCAGAAAGGGACAGGAAATTTAAGCTCAGCGACTTCTTGTTTAGTCATCTTACGGCGCATCATTAGGTGCGAGCATAAAATCATCAACCACACCCATACTGTTGCAAATGTTGCAATGGAAGCAACCAACATAAAAACATCTTTAGGAATAAGGTAATTTAAATAAACACCAACCCCTAAAGCCACAGATAATACAATAGCTGTAACCCAAGGTACGCCGTGCTTGTTAACTTTTAAAAAGGCCTGTGGGGCTTGTTTATTTTTTGCCATACCATACATGACACGGCCTGCACCAAAAACATCGCTATTAATCGCTGAAACAGCCGCTACAATCACAACCACATTTAAAATATGAGGCGCATACGGAATACCCAGTTTTTCGAAAATAGTCACAAATGGGCTACCTTCTAAACCAATTTCATTCCATGGGAACAGCGACATTAAAATAAATAAAGTAAATACATAGAAAAATAAAATTCTAAAAGGAACTGCATTAATTGCCTTAGGAATTGTCTTTTCTGGACTTTCCGCCTCACTGGAAGTGACCCCGATAACCTCAACACCACCAAAAGCAAACATGACAATGGCAAGCGAAGCAATCACCCCCATAATGCCATTGGGCATAAAGCCACCGTTTGTCCAAAGGTTGCTAATGCCTATGGGATGCCCCAAATTAGAACCGATTAATAGTAAAATACCTCCACCCACAATCATCGCAATGATGGCCAATACTTTCACTAAACAAAGCCAAAACTCCATTTCACCAAAAGCTTTAACATGAAATAAGTTAATGCCACCAATTAATAAAATAACCGCCAATGCCCAGATCCACTGATCAACGAAAGGAAACCACACCCGCATGTAAATACCAAATGCCGTGACATCCGCAATACAAACCACCACCATTTCAAAGGTATAAGTCCACCCTGTAATAAAGCCAGCCATTGGACCTAAATACTTGGTAGCATAGTGACTAAAAGACCCAGAAACAGGGTCACGAACAGACATTTCACCGAGCGCACGCATCATCATAAAAACAGCAGCACCACCGATAAAATAGGCTAATAGCACGGCAGGGCCAGCCATTTGAATCGCTTTGGCTGAACCATAAAAAAGCCCTGTACCAATGGCAGAGCCTAACGCAATAAATAAAATATGTCGCGCTGTTAAGCCACGCGCTAGTTGAGAAGTATTGCTCATTCCGCAGTTCCTAAGTCTCTTTTTCGTTTTTAATAATTAATTATTTGATAGTTATCTGTCTATAATCTTGCAATAATATCATTAATACAAGTTGTTCTCTTTATGAACATGGTATTTTTTTACATACTTTCTTAATCTCTATCAATTTAACTGACTGTTAATTATCGCTCAGGATATCTTATGATAAAAACTATTTGGTTGGATTTACATCACGCCCAACTGACCACGACACAACTCTATCAAGTATTACATTTACGTAATGAAGTTTTTATTGTAGAACAACAGTGTGTTTACCAAGATATTGATAATTTAGACCTAATGGGTGATAACCGCCATTTGTTAGGCTTACAAAATAATCAATTGGTGGCCTATGCCCGAGTATTAGTCAGTCCGTCAAGCTTATCTATCGGTCGAGTCATTACTGCGCCCAACTCACGAGGACAAGGCCTTGGCAATGAACTATTAAAACAAGCTTTAATCGTATGCGAAACACATTGGGATAATCATTACTCCATTTACTTATCCGCGCAAGCCCACTTACAAAAATTTTATGGATCATTTGGCTTTATCGCTGAAGGTGATATTTATGATGAAGATGGCATACCTCATATAAAAATGAAAAAATAATCCTAGCCAGAGCTAAACAACAAAAGACAATTTGAAAAACAACTTATTTTTGTCATAATTTTAATCATCTTCTTGATTTAACACTACACTCAGTAGTGCATCTACTTATGCAGGTCAATATGCTAACTGCCGCATTAGCAGGCGGTGTAATAGCGATGATTATTGGTAAAATAGGTATTGCTCAAGTGAATACCATCATGATGAAAACCATACCTAAAATTACATTTTAAATGGTCATCTCCATCATTCTCTCAGAGATACTTATTAGATCAATATTATTCTAATAAGTATCGTCTAGAATTATTATAATCACGGTATAATAATTTATAGAATTACTTATTATATCCCTATATACTTAGTCCGTATTGAAAACTACATAGCTAAAAGACTGGCATATTCAATTATCAGTACATTATTAACCGCTTTAATTAGCTATTATTGGGGAACCTATTTTATGTCGTCTTTGTCATATCGGTAGTCATTATCTGTTTTTTAAGAAAATCCTATAATGGCCTATCAAACCTCTATAAAATGATTGTATCTACGAAGCTATTCTAAATATGCACAGTGATGATAATACACAGCCTAATAAAGTCCCCAAGCAAATAGAAAAACTCATTGCTTGCCCTGAATGTGATCTTTTAATGGTTGCTGATAAATTGAGTCGTAAACAACAGATAAATTGTAAGCGCTGCGGCTCATTACTCAATATTTACCGTAACAACATGGTAACCTATTCGTTATCATTGGTATTGACAGCACTGATTCTATTTATCCCAGCAAGTTTTTTAACCATTTTAAGAATTGATATTTTAGGCCACACTCAAGAAGCTTCTGTTTGGGACAGCGTATTGGGGCTTTATCATTCAGGGATGGCAACAATCTCTGTTCTTGTGTTGATGTGTGGACTTGCCATTCCATTGGTCAAGCTACTCTGTCAACTTTATGTTTTACTGGCTATTTACTTTAATAAAGCGAAACACTCTGCTATTTTTTATTTTAAGATTTATCAAGAACTTAAAGAATGGGGAATGCTAGAAATCTATTTATTAGGCATCTTGGTTTCTATTGTAAAACTACATGGCATGGCTGAGCTTCATATAGGTATGGGATTGGCCTGTTTTATTATGTTACTTTTTGTACAAGTTTGGTTAGAGGTGATCATGAGCCCCCTGCAAACTTGGACATTATTAGGAAAAATCAATGACCACAGTAAGAGCGCTAGATAGAGGCATTATTCTTTGTCATGTTTGCCATTTACAGACTTCAATTCATGATGAAAATACCCCTTGCCCCCGCTGCAAAACTAGATTACATGCACGCAAACCCCAATCTATTACTAAAACTTGGCTACTACTCATCACAGCGGCTATTTTATATATACCTGCTAATCTATTACCTATTATGACTGTTAACTATTTAGGTATGGCGACTCCCTCAACTATTATGGAGGGGGTGATCACATTTATTAATTTAGGTGATTGGTTTGTAGGAGGCGTAGTATTCACGGCCAGTATTTTAGTCCCCTCAATGAAACTCATTGGAATGTTCATATTGCTTATTTATGTACAATATGGGCGTTTGCTACCACCTAAAACCTGTACAATTATGTTTCGTTTAATCGAATGGATTGGTCGTTGGTCAATGCTTGATATTTTCGTTATCGCTATTATGGTTGCTTTGGTTAATTTTGGTAATCTCTCCACCATTGAAGCAGACTGGGGAGCTTTAGCTTTTGGTAGCGTTGTGATTATTACCATGTTTGCCGCTATGTCATTCGACCCCCGTCTTATATGGGATCACATTGAAAGTAATGAAGGAAATAAATAAATGTCAGAATTAGAGAATGTAAAAAAATCAAAAGAAAGTAATTTTTCTATTATCTGGTTGCTACCGATTATTGCTCTGGCTATTACTTTTTGGTTAGGTTTTCAAGCTTATCAAAATAAAGGGACTACTATTACAGTTGAGTTCGATAATGGCAGTGGTATTCAAGCCAATAAAACCAATGTCATGTATAAGGGAATTTCAGTTGGTAAAGTTACAGACTTAACCCTTGATAAAAAAACACGCAACGTCATTGCTATAATAGAAATAGAAAAAGAAGCTGTTCCTTATCTGGGTAAACAGTCAATGTTTTGGTTAGTAAGCCCAAAAGTGTCGTTGGCTGGAGTTACAGGATTAGAAACTATTGTTTCAGGCGTTTATATTTCTGTTGAACCAATCGATGGCCCCACTGGTCGACAATTTACAGCCTTAAAAGAGGCACCTTCTCTACTAGATAATGCACCAGGATTACATCTCACGCTAAAAGCAGACAAGCTAGGATCTCTTGACAAAGGTAGCCCTATTTACTACAAACAACTACAAGTGGGCGAAGTCATTAATTACCAATTAGCCAAAGATAAAAAGACTGTTAATATCAACATCTTGGTTAATAAGCCTTACGAAAACTTAGTCAATAATCATACGCGTTTTTGGAATGCTAGTGGGCTCACCATAACAGGCGGTTTTTCTGGCTTTAAAGTTCATGCCGATTCATTGGTTAGCCTTGTTTCTGGAGGTATTGCATTTGATACACCTGAACACCAAGACTCAGATAAAAATAATACCCTTACTCCCAACAGCCCATTTAAACTCTATAGTGACTACGTAGCTGCACAATCGGGTATAAAAGTAGAGTTAAAACTAACAGAGTTAGCAGGCTTAACAGAGGGTAAAACTCTTGTTATGAATCAAGGTGTACAAGTTGGTATTTTACGTAAAATGAAAATTGATAAAGATTATACAGGCGCTATCGCTGAATTGAGCATGGACCCCCGTACAGAAGACTTACTCACAACAGATACTGAGTTTTGGGTTGTTAAACCTTCTATTTCTTTAACAGGCATTTCTGGCTTAGAAACCCTTCTACGAGGAAATTATATCGAGGTTAGATTCTCCAAAAAAGGAGAACCCTCACGAGACTTTACGATTCGACATAAAGCCCCACCATTGAATATTGATGCACCTGGCTTACACCTTATTTTAAAAACCCAACAGCTCGGCTCATTAGATGTGGGTAGCCCCATACTCTTTAAACAGCTAAAAGTCGGCTCTGTACAAAGTTATCAACTTTCACGCAATAAACAAAAAGTTATTTTAGGAATTCATATCGAACCTGAATATGCCAACCTTGTTAATGAATCGACACGTTTTTGGAATGTAAGTGGTATTACTATTAAAGGTGGTCTCTCAGGAATCGAAGTAAAAAGCGACTCCATTATGACATTACTTGCGGGGGGTATTGCTTTTGATACTCCTGATACCAAAGCAAAAGCTATAGCAGGTGTCAAAGCATTTGTACTTTATCCTAATGAAGACAAAGCTAAAACAGAAGGTGTATCTATTACATTAAAACTAGATAATTCAGACGGAATTACAGAAGGAACATCTATTAATGTGCGAGGATTAGAAATCGGTACCATTGAAGAAGTCTATTTAACCAAAGATCTATCTGGTGTTATTGCTAAAGCCAAAATTACTACAGGTAAAGACATCATACTGCGCAATAATAGTATATTCTGGGTCGTTAAGCCTGAGCTTGGTTTATTAAAAACAGCTAATCTTGGAACATTAATTACCGGAACTTATCTTGAAGTTCTTCCAGGTACAACCAATGCGCCTAAACAATCAACCTTTAATGTACGCCAGTCTCCTCCTGTTGCGGCTGAACAAAAGGGCGAAGCAGGATTACATATTGTTCTAACAGCCCCCCGAAAAGGTTCACTAAACATTGGTGTCCCTGTCACTTATAGAGAAATTACTGTAGGAAAAGTGACTAATTTTAAACTATCTCCTCAAGCAGATATGGTTTTCATCGATCTTCTGATTGAACCTAAATATGCCCCACTGGTAAGAGATAACTCTCAATTTTGGTTAAGCAGTGGCATCGGCATCGAGGCAGGTATTTTTAAAGGTGTAAAAGTAAGGGCAGAGTCACTTGAAACTATTATGGCGGGTGGAATTTCCTTTGCGACCCCTGAAAACATAGGAAGGCAAGCAACAAAAGGTAAGTTCTTTATCCTTCATAGTGAGGCAAAAGAATATTGGTTAAAATGGTCACCTAGAATACCATTAAAAAATTAAGGTAACCGCAATAAGCCCAAAACATTGGGCTTATCAATAAACCATCCTTGATCCACCTTTTTCAAGTCAATTACCTCTCGACTCTTGCCAAAAGGTCCTGGATTTTGTTGGATAATTTCAAATTGATCTTCATTGACTTGAGAGACAATAGCCACATGTCCATAAGGATTTAACAAACTTCGGTTAATTACCAAAATATCATTTACTACAGGCTTCACAGTACCATTACTAAACTGTAATAAATCTCTTTGTAGGTTCAATGCTCCTGAGGGAACTGTTACATCAAAAAAGTCTTTCGCATGTCCATAAGTATTAGGCATTTTATGTTGAAGATGCTCATAGTAATAACGCTTAACAAACTCTACACATTGATGCTTTAAACCTAAATTATAGCTATCTTTTGCCAAGTTACGCCCAGAAACATGCCCTATTGCGCCATTAAAATAAACATTAACACCGTTAAAGCTATCAACTACCTGCCCTATTTCTTTAGTATAGTTTATATTAACTTTAAAACTTACTAGAAAAATAATGACAACAGCGAATATCAAACTACTAATAATCCAAGCA
Source organism: Entomomonas moraniae (assembly GCF_003991975.1). Taxonomy (NCBI): domain Bacteria; kingdom Pseudomonadati; phylum Pseudomonadota; class Gammaproteobacteria; order Pseudomonadales; family Pseudomonadaceae; genus Entomomonas; species Entomomonas moraniae. Next base: position 3,042,643 of record NZ_CP029822.1, on the reverse strand, counting down.
AGCATTCCTTTCTTGATGCTCATGTTCTTATTTATTCCTCATTTAACAAATTATCAGCACCTTGAAGAAGTCTGTCTAAGGCTCCTTGGTTATGCTGCATAATTTGGTGACCTCCTTGGATCATTTTTTCTACCAAATTGGGATTATCAAATAATCTATTCAGCTGTAAAAATAATTCTTGAGAATTATGAATAATAGCAATTGCTTGCTTATCCTGTAACTGGTCGGTAATTTCTTGAAAATTATAGAGAGATGGACCACAGATAACAGGTTTATTTAATGCCACAGGCTCTAATACATTATGCCCGCCCTTATCAACTAAACTTCCACCAACAAAAGCGATATCAGCCAGCGCATATAAAAATAATAGCTCCCCCATTGTATCACCCACTAACACTTGAGTATGGTGATTAACCAACTCATGGGATGAGCGAGTAATCGTAGGGAAATATTTTGAAGCTAGCCCGGAAACCTCATCGAAACGTTCAGGGTGACGAGGAACCAAGATAAGTAAGGCATCGGGATATTGTGCTAATAATTGTCGATGTACTTCTAACACAATCTCATCTTCACCAGCATGAGTACTCGCAGCGATCCACGTTGGTCTTTTATCACTCTGCCATTTTTTTCTTAACTCCATCGCCTTTCTAATTAAATCCGAATCAATATTAATATCAAACTTAATAGAACCAATGACAGAAATATTCTCTGGGTTAGCCCCCAATGCGACAAACCGATCAGCCTCTGCTTTTGACTGCACAGCAATCCAACTTATCGCTTGAAACATAGGTCTTGTAACTTTAGGGAATTTAGCATATCCCTTTGCTGAACGCTCTGACAACCTTGCATTGGCTAAAACAACAGGAATCCCCAATTTTTGGCAATAATAGATATGATTTGGCCAAAGTTCCGTCTCCATAATAATCGCTAATTGTGGCTGTAGTTTGCGTAAAAAGCGCTTAGCAATAGTAGGGGTATCATAAGGCATATAGCAATGCTGTACGCGCTCACCAAATAACGATTTAATTCGCTCTGACCCCGTCGGAGTCATACACGTAATGGTAATTGGAAGGTGTGCATGTCTTTTTAGTAACTCATTAATCATAGGGGCTGCTGCAATACTCTCACCCACAGAAACAGCGTGAATCCAAATCCCATTGGGTTTGATATTTGACAATCCTAATGCAAAACGCTCTTTTATACGTTGCTTATAAGCGGGGGCTTTACGTGAACGCCAAAGTAATCTACTCACAATCAAAGGTAGAGCGATATAAAATAATACACTGTAAATAAAACGATTCATGAAATTATCTGCAAACTAACCCACGGTTAATAAATTAATCTAAAAAACAACTTGCAATATTGAATTAGGGTTGCATAATGCACGCTTTAAAAAATATTATCCAATAATTTTTTTAGTCTATTAAACAAATACACTATAATCGGCTTTGCTAGAAACGCGCCTAACCTTAATAATACAGAGGAGCCTAATTAATAAGTGAATAACAAACTCAAGCTATATGGATTTAATAATCTAACCAAAACCTTAAGTTTCAATATCTATGATATTAGCTATGCCAAAACGCTTGAAGACCAACAAGCTTATATTCGCTACATTGATGAAGTTTATGATGCTGAACGGCTTACTCAAATCCTAACAGAGGTTGTTGATATCATTGGTGCTAATATACTTAACATTGCTCGGCAAGATTATGATCCACAAGGTGCTAGCGTCACTATTTTAATATCAGAACAACCTATTACCCACACCGATATTGACTATGACACAGAATCCCCAGGCCCTTTACGTGATACGATTCTAGCACATTTAGATAAAAGTCATATAACAGTTCACACATACCCAGAGATGCACCCTGATAATGGCATTGCAACATTTCGTGTAGATATAGATGTATCAACTTGCGGTGTTATCTCACCATTAAAAGCACTTAATTATCTAATACACCAATTCGACTCTGATATCGTGACCGTAGATTACCGTGTACGTGGTTTTACTCGTGACATTGAAGGGAAAAAACTATTTATTGATCACGAAATTAACTCCATACAAAACTTCTTATCTGAGGATACAAAACAAGATTATCAGATGATGGATGTTAATGTGTATCAAGAAAACTTGTTTCATACAAAAATGCTATTAAAAGATTTTGTGCTTGATAACTATTTATTTGGTCATGCAACCAATAACTTATCAATAGAACAACGCGAAGAAGTTAGCACCAATCTACATCAAGAAATGTTAGAAATTTTTTATGGTAGAAATATTCCCAAACCAGCCAAATAGCAAAACGCTTACTTATATCATTTAGAAAAATCATTCAAATTAAAAAGCTTATACCTTTAATCAAGGTATAAGCTTAATAAACAACATCTCTCTAAGTATCTGCTAATTAGGCGAAATATCAAATAAATCGGTTGAACCTGTTTTTACATACTTGCTAGGATCAGCTTTACCCGAAACATTGGTCAATAATGGTGAATCACCGCCATCTTTTCCGGCGGGTAGTTTTTTCTCAGAAAGAATATCTGTCGAAGGTACAATCGTGCAATAATCGCCTTTGCAATAATAAGTAACATCAGCAGGTAATGCAGAAACATTCGACTCCAAATAAGCAGATTGCAATAATGACTCGCCTGTGATTAAGTCATACACATAGGTACGTTGTAAACCAACACGAGGCTTGCACGTTACTTTATCAGTAGGAACTGGAACATACGTATTAAAAACTAATCGGCCAAACTCAGCTAACCCATCAGTAATAACTTTTTCCCCGCCTTGTTGAAGACTAATCATAAAGCCATGCTCTAAAGATCCCGTTAAAGTATTATTTACACTTAGGTTACTATTATAGTCGACTGTAGCCACAGCAAGGTCAGCTTCTGTCAAAACTCCTTTTGTTCCATTGCTTGATTTTGGAAAGCGCAAAGAGTAAATTTTATCATTAATATCCGTTGATAATGGGTGATTTCTAAATCCAGATCCAATATTAATAGATATCATTTCTTGAGTACCATCTTTATATTGATAAATAGATGGCGTTTGAAAGAACTTACGTGAATCGCTTCCATCAGAACCTAAAGTAGCAACCATCCCACCAGAATAAGTACTAGATTGAGCAGTATTATTAACGATAAATCGCCATACTTGTCCCCCTGTGTCACCAAAAACAATATCTGTGATTAGGTGGTCTGATGAGTCATCAGTTACTAACGCGACAGAGCTTGGAACACTGTAATTCATATTATTTGTGAACGATTGAATCAACTCACCGTTTATCGCGTTAACAATATATACTGCATTTCCTTTCGTTGCAGTTCTTGTAGAATAAGGATCATCCTCATTTGGTTTCTTATCATAACCACCACCAAATACTAAAACGGGTGTAACACTCCCATTGATTTTGATATTACCCAAAACAGGCACTGACCATGTATATCCTAAACGAGAGAAGTTACCCTCTCCACCCTTAATTTTCCACACATTCTTGATTGAATCTTTTGAAGAAATGTCGAATGCATAGATATAAGGTCCACCCCGCCCGGAGACAACATAAGCATAGGCCTTTTCTTGATTATCGATATAATCATTCTGATTAATATCATTGTGGTATATAACCACATTACCGTCTAACCCATAAAAACGAGGTTTATCATAGTTAACAATTGAAGCTGCTTCCAATTTATTAATTAAAGGTAACATTTCTTGAGGCATATACTCATACAGTACCTCTCCTGTTGCGGTATCATAACCACGGAAAAAACCATCATTACTGGCAAGCAATGCTGTCTGACTTAAAGTTCCACAGTCGACAAGCTTCACAGAATTGCCTTGAGCACAACCATAGGTCGCTAATGTAACACCACTACGTGCTGAATCACCAATTTTAGGAGGTGTTGCTGTAGGGGCAGCACCGCCGCCGCCTTCTTTATATGTGTTACCTTTTATAAACTCTAATAATCCTAGCTTTCTTGCTTCGGCATTACTACCAGTCAAATCCAAATCCGTGGCTGTCACATTATCAGCATTCAATGGAATTAGTGGCCCGGACTTTGAAGTAAACTGAGGGCGCTTTGTATAGTCTCTATTAAGCATACCCCTCACCCCACCTTTATCAACAGTACCACCGTCAGAAGTTGAGTTTGCCCAAAAACTGGAAACAGTATTAATAATAGCACCGTCTGTTCCCATCGCAGGCGTTGTCCCATCTTTACCTACAAGAATTGGACGTTGTGCTTTTGTATTGTCTGACAATGTTACGTCAATATACTTCAACAAGAAGCCCTTCATATTACCTGGCCAATAATTATAAGCATTTGATGCGTATAATGCATAAAAAACTTCATTACGTTGTTTATAACGACTCTGAGCACTCAATGTAACACGACCGCTAGCTGATGGACTATCTGTTGCCCTTACATCAGTAATAATATCTTTAAAAGCCTGTACTAACTCATTTGTATTAGTCGCCGCTTTACTTGTCCCTTGCCCATAATCTGCAACCTCTTTCAAAAAGTTGGTTGCTTTAGCATTGTTAGAGAGCGCAAAACCAATGGTATGAGTTCGAATATAGTTAGCACCATTAGTATTCTTAGTCTGATCTATATTGGCCATCCATGATGCGATTGCACGTCCACAAGCTTCACTATTAGGAGCACCTGTACTTGACGGTAATGTATTGTATGTCTCTTTAATAGTTTGTGGATTGTTATCTTTATCAAGCCCTGTAATAATTCTACAATTATTATAATTGCTATATCCCATATACTTAGCAGCTTCAGAGTTCCAATAATAACTGGAGTCTACGTAGCCATTTCTATTTGCCTGTGGCGCACCATCTGACATTAAAATAACATGAGTTAATTGACAGCCCTCCTCAATGGGGCTAGGTATTTCTTTACCAAACTGAGTTTGTGTATTGTGATAGGGACCTTGGGTCTGAGAACCCTTCTTAGCAATGCCACTGATATAGTTAGACATTGTTTGCAAAGCAAGAACGGTATTAGTTCCGCCGACCTCTTTTAGCGTTAATGCTTTTTCCAATATTTGATCACGGTAAGTTCTTTTATTCTCAGCGATCAAGCTATTATCAACTTCAATGACTAATTCTGGAGAATATTGTGAACTTGTATCAGTACTTATATACAAGCTATCTGTGCTTGCTGTTGTTTTTACATAAAAATTAATCGCCGCTCCATCTGTCCAAGAAGAATTTTTTATCTTGTCTTTAATAATATCAGTTACAGGGCACTCGTAGTAACTATTTGTTTTAGAACATGAGATACCACTTAACCCTCTAATCTTATTGTATAAAAATCCTGGAGTAGTTGTTAAAAAATCAGGTGAAATACTAGGATCAACATATAAATTAATAGAAGTTCTTCCATTATATCTAGTAAAAATACGTAATTTAGCACTTTTAACAAGAGTATCTGCATTACTTGATTGGTTTAAAAGAATATTATCAAACCGATAAGCCAAATAACCTGCCCCAGACGGATAAATAGAACTAACTGTTTTCCCCACATTTGCCGGAGGTAAAGTCAAACGACTATTTGAAGCTGTAGAAGCATAACCATTAGCATTATCAATAATTTTTTGACTAAGTGTTGTGGTTGAACCATTCTTAGTTATTGTTATTTTATCATTACTCTCATTAGTTACTTTGTCTATCTCTTCAATATCTTGAATAAAACTCAAATAAGACGAGAAAGAAATAACACCTACTCGAATATCCGTAATGGATTTATCCGTTAAGATTGCAGTTAATGCATCTTTCAAAGAGTCCATTCGATTAGGATTATTTAACGCACTGTTATCATTGTTAAGATTAAACGCCATTGACCCCGATGTATCTAACAAGAAAATTACATTAGGATTTACATGCTGCAATTCTTTATTAAAAAATATTTCAGCATCATCCGCCTGTACAACAGTTGCACAAGTAAGTAGCATACACATAGCTGCTAATTTATTGTAAACTCTACCCATTTTATACTCCCTATAGACATAGGCTTTATTTAAATAGCTTTTTCGAAGCTATCTGATTATTTTATGCATAAACTATATTTATTAGCTTATCATAATAGCTAAAAAAACAGCACTAACAGTTCACCCGAATACAGATATCATAGCTTGTATTGTGATTAACTTAACAATTAGATAAAGCCCTCGTATCCTTTTTTTAAGAGAGCATGAATACATGAAGAAATAGTGAACTCCCTACTCATATATTTCTCATTTTAAAATAATAAGAGAATATTCTTAATAAAATACTCCCTCATCGTCAATAAACCCATCTAAATATGGTACGTTGTCTTCGTCATTACCTTAGAGAGAAGAGTCATCCCAACTTTGATCGGCTTAGGGAATTTTAAACCACCCGCTGAAGTAGCCGTTGTTGAATGTTTTTCTTCATCAATACGCATTTGCTCTAGAATAACTCGAGACTTTTCATCGGCAATGGGAAGCTGTTTTAAGTGTTCATCTAGGTGTTTACATACTTGATCTTCAACAGCAGCAACAAATCCTAAACTTAGCCGATCACTGATTAAACCTGCTACTGCACCCATTCCAAAAGATAATCCATAAAAGAGTGGGTTTAACACACTGGGGCGTTGGCCTAACTCCCGTACTCTTTCTTCACACCATGCTAGATGATCTATTTCTTCTTGAGCTGCTTTTTCCATTGCATCTCTAACTTCAGGAAGCTTAGCCGTTAGTGCCTGACCTTGGTACAGCGCTTGTGCGCAGACTTCGCCTGTATGATTAATACGCATAAGCCCCGCAACGTGCCTTTCTTCTTGCTCACTCATTTCACCCTCAAAATAAGTTTTAGCAGGTGATGCACGATAAGGTGAACCAGAAAAGGGTAATAATGTGCGTAAGGCAGAATTAACCTGCATTAATAGTTTGTCTGCTGGGGTATAATGACGCTGGTTTGGCATAAAAACCTCATTATTAACATAGTTGAATAAATTATTAACCGGGTGGCCAATCTAATTGTCTTTGGCCAAGCACATGCATATGGATATGATAGACCGTTTGTCCGCCCATGTCATTGCAATTCATTACAACTCTAAAGCCCTGCTCACAACCTAACGAGTTAGCAATGCGTTGTGCTGTAAACAACATATGACCAGTTAATGCCTCATCACTTTCTGCTAAATCATTCAATGTTGCAATATGCTTTTTAGGAATAACTAAGAAGTGTACAGGTGCTTTAGGGTCAATATCATAAAACGCGTAAACTCTATCATCCTCATAGATGCGTTTAGAGGGAATGTCTCCTCTTATTATTTTACAAAATAAGCAATCATCCATTATATTATTCTCTCTATTTAGTGACTAAGAGTTTGAATTATCAAGCTTAGCCTGCTCTTGATTCATTCTTCGTGAACGTAATTTAAACAACATTACAACACAAATAAAAAATAATACAGGTAAGACATATATTAAGCTCATATAAACACGAAATACCTGTTGTTTTGTTGCTAATGGCAACTCCATAGTGGGTGTACAAACTCCCCGCTTATAGCTAATTTCTTGCTTGGTTTCATAAGCAATTGTTTGATTATAACAAGAAGATCGTATCAAATAGAGTGCGAAACACTGTACAGAAAAACCAACAACTAAAATGACCCATAATGCAATTGTTAAACGTTTCATTGATTACTTTAAACCCTGAATAAAATGCAGCTACTGATAAGAATTATTTAGTATAATCCTAGCATACAATAGTGAATAGTAAACTCTTATTTATTGTTTGTACTTACTAGTGCTACTTTCTAATTTAAATAGACATAAAATACACTTCCGCTCTCATCGGTTGAGTCGACACTCACCTGCCAGCTCTCGTGTGTACATATTCTTTTTACTAATGAAAGCCCTAAACCTAAACCTTCCCCTCGATTAGAGCCTCGAACAAATGCCTGAAAGATCGCTTGTTGCTTATCTGCTGGAACACCAACACCCGTATCTTCTACCCAAAACATATCACCATCGACAATTAACCGAACCATACCCTCTTCTGTATAATGCCAAGCATTACGTAATAAGTTAGACATTACTGTTTTTAACAATATCTTATTATAGGTTCTCATATTGGTCGATTTAATGTCTAAAGAAAAATTTATGTTTTTTTCTTGAAACTTTGGTAACCATATATCTCTTTGATCTTCTGCTAATGTTATTAAAGTAACTTGATCGCCCACAATCTGACTATTTTCTTTACGTGCTAGCATTAAAAACGTTTGAACAAGTTCTTGCATGTCTTGATTAGCAGTATTTATTCTTTGTATCTGTTGATACTGCTTACTAGATAACTTATCTCTGTCTAACAAAAGTAACTCACAGCCTGTTGTAATAACCATTAATGAGGTTCTTAACTCATGACTTACATCGCTTGTAAATAACCGCTCCCTTTCTAGAGCTTGATGAAGATCAGCAAATGCACGAGCAAATGTAGTGGCTAACTGGCCTATTTCATCATCCGCATATTGTTTATCAAAATTAATTATTTGTTGCTTATTTTGAGATAAGCTAATTTGACTGACTTGCTTTGCTAACTTAATAACGGGAGCAAGAATACGATTTGCTAATAACTTACCCAAAACATAGGCAAAGACCAATGAGACAATAAACCATAAAAAAACAACCAATAGTAATATTTGCTCTCGTTTTTCAAATTCTGTTTGATTCTTTACAATTAAATAATCTTGATGTCCAATTGATCTTTTATAAATATAATAAGCATTGCCATTTCTTAGTAAAATTTCTGAGAATCCTGGTTTAACTTCTTTGAACTGTTCAGGAATAGGATAGTGTACCTGCGCATTTGTTGTATAAAAATCAGTGTCTTGATTAAGTCGCATTATTCTTTCACGAGACATTTGGTTATTTATAATCTCTTGTAAATTATCGCTTAATCCTTGTGAAACAAAATGCTCTTCTAATTCATGTACAATAAAAAAAATACCAATCGATGATACACCAGCAACCACCAACGTCATCAAAAAGAAAGCAATAACAATGCGTTTTTTTAGTGGTTGCCTATGATGCATCAAGAAAGTCTGCTAATTTATAACCTAATTTAGGTACAGTATGAAGTAAAGGCTTATCAAACGGTTTATCTATGATTTGCCTAAGTTGGTGGATATGGCTTCGTAAAATATCAGTATCAGGAATCTCATCTCCCCATACTTGTTGTTCTAAAACTTCTCGAGGAACTACATTAGGACTTCTTTTCATCAAAATCTCAAGTAGCTTCAGCGATAGAGGAGTTAACTTTAGAGTAATCTCTCCACGCTGAACAACATAAGTATCCATGTTATACACTAAATCGCTCACTTGTAATAAATTACTGCCATGACCTTGGCTACGCCTGATAACTGCCTCAATTCTTGCCACTAACTCTACTAAAGCAAAAGGCTTTATTAAATAATCATCAGCGCCTGCTTTAAAACCTGTAATACGGTCATCTATCGAATCTCTAGCGGTTAACATAATAATGGGGATATTTTTTCGAGCTTCTTGACGTAGCATATTACAAACCTCTAACCCGTCCATTCCCGGCAGCATAATATCCAGTACAATCAGGTCATAGGTATTTTGGGTAGCTAGATTAAATCCTGCAACACCATTTTGAGCACAATCAACATCATACCCTTTGATAGAAAGGTAATCTACAATGTTAATTAAAATATCTTTATTATCTTCAATAACCAGTATTTTCATAATAGTTCCATTATAGAATAAAGTGCTACCACTATTTTTTTTTCAACATTTTTTTTACATTTTCATAACCAGCCTGTTGCTCATACCTTTTGCTTCAGTCTGAAGATTCACTTATAACAATTAACTTATTATTGTCATCATAAATAATAATTCTTTAAAGAAAGAATTATTTATAAAAAATAAAATAATACTAAACAATAAAAAGGAGATTTATTATGTCTTTGGGCATATCTATTTATAAAAATCGTAGGGATACTACCGCAGGTAATAAAGGTATATTAAAAGAGATCAATGGTGTCAATGGTGTTCCTATTTCAATAGCCCCTGTTTTCCTAGCTTAGAAGATCAATTTAATCAAATGGGTATTACTCATATTCGATTACATGATACCTTCGGTATTGGTGATATTGACAATTATTTTCAACCGTCTAGATATTTTAACCAAGACCAGCTAATTCCTAATATCCTTAGTAACCTGTAGCAAAAAGGAAAACAACTAATTGCTGATATTGCCAATAAAAGAACTATTTTTCCTTACGCTGCCGAAGGGATGAAGGCTCATGATTTTAACACAGCACTTAAAAATACAAATTATCAGATGACAGATAAATATTTAATCAGAATATTAAATAATAAACCTGAATTAAATCCTGGTAATATTGAGCGGCAAATAATGTTCCGTGTTGGGAGAACACTTGATGGTGGTTATGAGCTTCCACAAGACTTTGATATCTACGCAGCACTTGTTGGCAAACTTGCCGATCATTACTCCTTAAACTATAAAAAAACAGGCTTACCTAGAAAAATCAAATACTGGGAAATATGGAATGAACCTGATTTAACTTTCTTTTGGAATAACAATAACCCCGAAAAATATTATGAATTTTACTCAAAAGTTGCAAAGGCTATTAAAGCTGTTGACCCAAGCGCAAAAGCAGGTGGTGCAGGCGCTGCCAACGGACTTAATCCTAGAGGTGCTTATTTAGATGGTCTACTAGCTTATTGTCAAAAAAACAATACTCCAATAAATTTCCTCTCTTGGCATTATTATGGACATTTAACGTGTGATCCCCAAAATATTATTGATCTTGGTAATTCTATTCAAAAGACATTAGACCAATATGGCTACAGCAACATAGAAAGTATTTGTACTGAATGGAACTCTACTCCTTTTGGTTCAGTAAATGTATTCACCAAAGTACAATCGGCACAAAATGCTGCTTATATTGCATCCTCCTTAATTTGCATGCAGCACTGTAAAGTTGACAAAGCTTATTACTACCGTGGGGATGCGTCATCTTTTGGATTATTCAACGATAGTGATAACCCGAAAGCTCCCCAATTTAAAAACTTTTGTACTCATGCAGCACAAAGCTTTAATCTTTTTGCTCGAATGTTTGAAACTCCTTTTATCATTTCACATGACGATACATTGAGCACAGGTATTTCTATTTTGGCTGGTGAAAATGCCAAAGGGAATAAATTAAATATCTTAGCAAGCAACTATAAAATAGATAAGGATTTCTCAACAACAAACCCACCTAAAGGAATCGCTCTTTATAGGCAACACTACCTTGATACGAGCCGTACAATTAATCAATTAACAGACCAATGGGGTATGGATGAATGGTTTGGTGGGCTGAATCCTACAAAGATTACAACTAATAATGCTGTAACTCAAAATACTAATATTGCATCTCAATTACCTGTTAACGATAAAGATCTAAAAGCACGTGCAAGAAATTATACACTCAGTGATACGGGACTTATTTTATCAATTAAAGATATCCCTAGCGACTTTAAAGGCTATAAACTCATCGCCTATAGAATTAAAGAGGGAGGGCCCTTAGATAAAATGCTTCCAGAAGATGTGACTGCTTCAGTATCAGCAAATTTAGCAAATAATGTACTAACCATTAAGGATGTAGGTTTAATACCTTCGACTGTTGCTTTATACACTATTGAGTTTTTATAATATAAATAAATTCGAATAATCAAAGGCTTCTACGCTAATGCGTAGGAGACTTTACTATTGATTAGAGAAATGCACACTATTTTAATGATTAATGCTACAATAAACAAAATCAACAAGCATTATTCACACTTTCTTTATGTTTCATATTATTCTATTTCAGCCTGAAATTCCTCCAAACACAGGGAATATAATCCGCCTTTGTGCCAATATTGGTTGCCAACTACACCTTATAAAGCCCCTGGGTTTTATTTTAGATGACAAGCGTTTACGCCGAGCAGGATTAGATTACCATGAATTTGCTCAAGTAAAACAATACGAAAACTTAAATGCTTGCCTAGAAGCACTTAACTCCCCTAGAGTTTTTGCCTTTACAACGAAAGCCAAAACACTTTACAGTGACACGCAGTATCAACAAGGTGATGCATTGCTATTTGGTCCAGAGACAAGAGGATTACCTGTAAACATCCTAGACTCTCTTCCAACAGAGCAAAAGTTACGTTTACCTATGCAACCCAATAGTAGAAGTTTAAACTTATCTAATACAGTCGCTATCGCTAGCTATCAAGTTTGGCAGCAGTTAGGATATTCCTTAAGCACATAAATATTACTTTATTATTCTTTTAATAATTCTAACTTATCTAGTATACAAACCTGCCACGAATAGATAATAATAGTTAATTAGTAGGGCTGTAATAAATAGATTCACTTGCGATACACTATATCAATTAATAATAGAGGGACACTCTTATGGCTTACAAACATCTACTTGTTGCTATTGACCTAACAGAAGAAAGCCCACATGTTATTCAACAAGCTTGTGAGCTTGCTAATTTATATCAAGCAAAAATCTCGTTAATTCATATATTAGAACCTGTTTCATTGGCCTTTGGTGGCGATGTTCCTATGGATCTATCTACATTACAACAAGAACAAATAGAACATGCACGAGAAAGGTTAGACACCTATATTTCAGGTTACCCAAGTTTAACCAGTGAGCACTGCTTTTTATGCTACGGCCAACCACGTGCTGAAATTCATCGCGTAGCTCAAGAGAATGGCTGTGACCTTATCGTTGTAGGCAGTCATGGTCGCCATGGGTTAGCTTTACTACTAGGTTCAACGACTAAAGATCTTCTACAAAATGCACCTTGTGATGTTTTAGCAGTTGCACTACAACATAAATCTGCAGAATAAGTAAAAGGCTATCAAAGATAGCCTTATTTAAATTTAAATCGATAAGGCAACGCTTTTTTTAATATGCGAAGCGATGCCTTTAAATCTCTTATATTACCTTTGCCTGCATATTGCTGAGCAATAAACATTTGACTAAACGCTTTAATTTGCTCTTGATAGTCAGGTAGCTTTTTAACTGCACGTGTCGTAAATTGCTGAGGCCCCTCACTTAATCCTCTGATTACTCCTTGCTTTGCCAGTGATGCTTCGAACTGTTTATAGCATTTTAATACGGGGTCATGCTCCCTCTTCCAAGGCTTAAATAATAATAACAACCAAATAACGGTAATAATAAATAAACTAACAACAAATAAAATACCCACATAGGCCCAATTAGCTTTACCAAATAAATCTTTAATGGTATCCCTCTGCCTATCAGCACTGTAACTTGAGATAAACATATCCCATTCATTATTAAAATTTTCCCACGTCATACGAAGTGAGGATAAAAAACTAGAAGAACCATACCCCATTAATGCGTTATTACCCACTCGCGATTGATCCTGAGGGTTTAACGCAGCATTCAAATCAATATTGATACGATCAGGTGCGACCTGGAAGGTAGGGTCAATTCTTACCCACCCCTTACTAGGCTCCCAATATTCTACCCATGCATGGGCATCAAACTGTCTGAGCTGTAGAAAATTTCCTGCTGTATTTACTTCACCACCCTGATAACCTAATACTACTCTTGCAGGAACCCCTGCCGCTCGTAAAATAAAAGTAGTAGCTCCTGCATAATGCTCACAAAATCCACTTTTCGTTTCAAAAAAGAACATATCAACACTGTTTGCACCTAAGTCAGGCGTGTCGAGTGTGTAATGGTAGGGTTCTTCTTTAAAATATTTGAGTAAAGCACTTACTATTTGCTCTGTATTCCCTTGATATTGCTTATTTAATTGTTCTCCAAATGCCTTAGCCTTTGGATCAGTATTAGGTAAGCTTTTATTTATATTAACCCTAGGTGTGAACTTAAATTCACGCTCAGCATTTAACCAAGAAGTTAACTGATAAGTGTAAACTGTATTTATAGGTGTATTATGTTCCAAATGAAAATCAGCAGCCCTAAAAGTGTCACTTGGGAGGCCAAGAGGTGTCTCTAATGCAAGTAACCAATTTTGTCCATTAGGTTGCATAACCATCGTATACTCTGCTTTACTTCCCTGATCTTCCCTATAACGCCATCTAGGAGACCTACGACGTCCTCCCTCAATATCCCATGCTTGATGCCATGTTCGACCATCATAAGTCTCTAACGTCAATGCTCGCCAATAAAGTTGTTGCCGGGGAGGAATTTTATTATCTTTAAACGTTACTCTCGAAACTAAATCTGATGACTGAGCGATATTACCCATTTCACCGGGGGTCATGTTATTTTTAATCCCTGTTTGCTGCTGTTTATTTGGCGTGGGGAAGCTCCAGAATGGCTCTAACCGAGGGAAAAAGAAAAATAGAAGAAGCATAAGGGGTAATGCTTCAAGTAGCATAATACAAGCCAGCCTAACATTTGCCCACGGCTGTATTGCTAGCCTAACTTGATTAATCCCTATTAAGGCGGCTAATAATGTGACAATAGGTAATAAAGAATAACTTACCCATATAAACGTATTATTATAAAGATACAGTGTTGTAACAACGAGGAATCCGATATACAGAATAACCAATGCATCTCGCTTAGTCTTTAACTCAATTAGTTTTAAAGAAAATGCTGCAACTAATAAAACTAATCCACCCTCCAGACCTATGATAGTTCCCTTGCTAAAATAAACACCTACACCAATAACAGCGATTAATATAATTTTCACAAATGTTGGTGGATAACTAAACCTCATTCGATAGATTTGAATACGCCACAAGGCACACCCTAACCATAAGCCTAATATCCACCAAGGTAAATAAAATAATAAAGGAATAATTGATAATACTTGTGCCACCAATAGCCATATTAGACCATTGCGTGTGACTAATGTCATATTTCCTGCCATTAATTTATTCCATACGCCGCTAATACATTTAATACTTCTTTTTTGTGGTATTCACCAACCGATGGAGATAACTCATAGTTAGGCATTCTCAAACCATAAGGTTGTTGGTCTTTTTCCATTTTTAATGCCCAAAAACATAAGACAGACAATCGTTGTTCTATTGATCCTTCTGCTTGCTCAAAATCTAACCATGGTTCTTTTCCTACAAGTGCTGTAAAGTCTTTTACAAAGACTCCTTGCCCCTTAGAAAAAGATTTCCAATTAACCAGCCGCATAGAATCCCCTGGCTGATAACTTCTTAGCCCTTGAAAATCATCTACTCCACGCCCTACTGAATTAGTACCCTCTTCCTCATCACCTGCAAAGCCAATAGTTGAAAGACTACCCTCCACTGGCTTGGGATAAATAATAACGTTAAAAAGAGGATCAACTTTTATCCACGTTACAAACAACCCCAGCGGAAAACGAGTTTCAATATAGATTTTCCCAGGATAAAAAAAACCTCTCCGATTAGCTATCTGAGTCAATAATACTTCTACGCCAGAAAGGCCATCAACATCAACCCATTGCAGTTGATTATTTCCAACTTCTTCATTACCATCCCAACCTACAGCTATCGCTTGCTTTGTTTTACCTTTCAACGTTTCCAATCTTAATTTGCAATTTATCATTTCTCCTGCAAAAACAGGTTCAGCTCCCATATTAATGATTTTTAAGCCTGATAAGTTCGCACACGTATGAATAATCGTTAAAAAAAACAAAGCACCGAGCATAAAACATAAACCATAGGCCAGATTATTTTGGTAATTAATACCAACCAATAAAATGATCAATAAAAGCGCAATAAAAGCAAAACCTGCCTTTGTCGGTACAACAAAGACCTGACGACTATTTAATTCTATTGCTTTTCCTCTGGGCATTCTTTTACTAGCCCAGTCATTCATTTTCTTTGAAAAATATGACATTAAATAACCGATACATTAGTCAATATTTTTTGTACCAAAGCACCACCATGCTGACCTATTTGGTCATGCAAACGATGCCCTACAACTGCAGGCAAGACTGTTTGTATATCTTCGGGAATGACGTAATCACGTCCTGCCAGATAAGCCCAAGCTTTTGATGCAGCAAGTAGACCTAAACTTGCACGTGGTGATAGTCCTTCACTGAAAGTATTATCCACACGAGTTAGTGATACTATTCGCAAAATATAGTCAATAATTGCTTCACTGGCCTTAATTTCTGGTATAAGTGCCTGTACTCTTTTTAACTCATCATGCGTTAAAATAGGCACTATTTTAGGAAGAATATCACGTCTTGACTTACCCATAAGCAGAGCTTTCTCTGCCATACTGGTTGGATAACCCAATGACAGACGCATTAAAAAGCGATCTAATTGAGAGTCTGGTAATGAAAACGTACCCCCTTGATTAGAAGGATTTTGTGTTGCAATTACAAAAAAAGGATCAGGTAAAGGCCTTGTCATCCCTTCAATAGTAACTTGCCCCTCTTCCATTGCTTCTAATAGCGCACTTTGGCTTTTAGGTGTCGCTCTATTAATTTCATCAGCTAATACCAACTCAACAAACACAGGCCCAGGATGAAATACGAACTCCCCTGAGTTTTTATCAAAGACGGAAGTTCCTAAAATATCTCCTGGTAATAAGTCCGATGTAAATTGAATCCGTTGAAAGGAAAGTCCCATTACTTTAGCCAAAACCTGGCTTAATGTTGTCTTCCCCATCCCAGGTAAATCCTCTAGTAGCAAATGTCCTTTTGCTAACAAACAAGCAATGGCAAGTCTTACTTGTAGATCTTTTCCTAACAAGACTTTATTAATTATATTAATACAATGGTTAAGTTTCGTGTGCATTAAGTCGTTCCATCTAATATTTGGTATTAATTACTAAATTAGCAATACAGTCTATACCAGTAATATACATAAGTCTAAGGTGATTTTTTATAATAATCTATCCCAATGCCAACTAATAACAAATTTATTATTTTATGCAGCCTTCTGTGATATCTAACTTATATTTTTATAAAAAAAAACCCAACATAACGTTGGGTTTTTCTATGCTTTAGATAAAATTATTTAATAATTTTAGCTACAACACCAGCACCTACAGTACGTCCACCTTCACGAATAGCGAAGCGTAAACCTTCTTCCATCGCGATTGGGTTGATTAATGTTACGATCATCTTAACATTATCACCAGGCATAACCATTTCTACACCTTCTGGCAATTCACAAGAGCCAGTTACGTCAGTAGTACGGAAATAGAATTGTGGGCGGTAACCTTTGAAGAAAGGAGTATGACGACCACCTTCTTCTTTAGATAATACGTACACTTCACATTCAAAATCAGTGTGAGGCTTAATAGTACCTGGTTTTGCTAACACTTGACCACGTTCAACTTCTTCACGCTTAGTACCACGTAATAATGCACCAATGTTCTCACCTGCACGACCTTCGTCAAGCAATTTACGGAACATTTCAACACCAGTACAAGTTGTTTTAGTTGTTGGACGAATACCAACAATTTCAATTTCTTCACCAGTTTTTACGATACCACGCTCAACACGGCCAGTTACAACAGTACCACGACCAGAAATTGAGAATACGTCTTCGATTGGCATTAAGAATGGTTGATCGATAGCACGTACTGGTTCAGGAATATAAGAATCCAATGTCTCAACTAGTTTTCTAAC